>BJHT01000240.1:7526-11149 GCA_014193395.1 Verrucomicrobiota bacterium | reverse complement strand
CGGAGTGCGCCCGTCCTCGGGCGCAGCAGGGTGGAGCGCAGTGGGGCGTGGGAAAGTTTCCACCGTTTCCGCGCGTGCGGACGTCGCTGCGGCCGGGGACGGCCGCACTCCGGGGGCGTTGCGGCGGAGTGCGCCCGTCCTCGGGCGCAGCAGGGTGGAGCGCAGTGGGGCGTGGGAAAGTTTCCACCGTTTCCGCGCGTGCGGACGTCGCTGCGGGCGGGGACGGCCGCACTCGGTATCGGTTGTGTTGTGGTGTTCCTCGGATTTCCGCGGTTGATCTTCGGCGGCCAAGTGCCTCTCCGTGCTCGTCGGCAACGTGCGCTCGCACCGCCGCAGTGTGCGAAACACTTGCGATGGAACAACCCCACCCGATCACCGCCGCAAGCTGTCAGGCTCGGCGACTGGAGTTGCCGACTCGCCTATAAAATCTCCGCCACGCGCGGGAGGCCGAGCCAGAGCGCCTCGGCGTATTTCGCGCCGCAGGACGCGCCGCGATAACGGGCCAGCGTTTCCTTCGCCTGCTGCGCGCCGTCGGGCTTCGTGCGGTCGTAGGGCCGGTTGTCCTTGAGCGCCATGAGCGCACCGAGCCAATCCTGCGCCTCGGTCCAGGTGTCACTCACATCGACAAAGGTGTCGGGCGTAAAGCCGATCGTGTGGCGCGGACCGTTGTCATAAAAGTAGAGGCGCCCGGGTGGTTGGTAGCTTACTCCTTCGAGCATCTGACCGGCATTGCGCACGGCCACGCGGGTGAGTTCGGAGGCGACGACGTGATCGTTGTGATGGTCATCCTTCCAGAGCGTGAAGGCCACGTCGGGCTTGATGTCTGCGACAGCCCGCGCCACCAGGAGTTTGTTCTCGAGGCGCGCATCAAAGCGGTGCGAGGCGAAATTCAGAAAGCGCATCTCGACGCCGCGCTCCTGCGCAAGGCGGCGCGCGCCCTCGACGAACTCGGCGGAGCGGCCCTTGGCGGGCGCCCAGTTGGTGTAGTCGCCGATGAGCGAGAGCACGACGACGCGGTAATGTTTGCGAACGCCTTGCAGGAGAATCCCCGGAATGCCGAAGACGCAGTCGTCGTAATGTGCGCCAAGCGCGAGGAGAGTTTTCATGCTGAGAAAATGGCAGCTGTGCTGCTGGAAATTTCGGAGCGGAGGCTGCGGGCGCTGCGGCCGCCCGCCGCGGCTCGATTCGCAAGGGAGGGGCGTCTCCGGCGGAGCCTAGACCAGCTCGCGGATGGGTTCGTAGCTGTCCACGAGGTATTGGGGCCGGCCGCCGTGATCGGGCAACGTGGCGTGGCTCACGTCGATGCCGAGGTTGTGATACAGCGTGGCGAAGAGTTCCTGCATGTGGACGGGCCGGTTGGTCACTTCGGCGGCGAGGGCATCCGTCTCGCCGATGACCTGTCCCGTCTTCATGCCGCCGCCGGCCAGGAGCGCGCAGTTCACGGCGGGCCAATGATCGCGCCCGGCGTTTTTGTTGATGATCGGCGTGCGGCCAAACTCGCCGAAGACGGCGACGGTCACGTCGTTCAACAGGCCGCGTGCTTCGAGGTCATCCACCAGCGCGGAGACGGCGCGGTCGAGGCGCGGCAGGTAATTCCGCAGGTGGCGGAAGTTGTTCCCGTGCGTGTCCCATTGGCCGAACGTGATCGAAACACAGCGCGCGCCGGCTTCCACCAGGCGCCGCGCGATCAGCACCTGGCGCGTGGAAAGCCCCGGCCCGCCGAGCATTTCCTGTCCGGGCCGGCCGTCGTCGTAACGCGCGATGGTCTTCGGATCTTCCTTGGTCAGGTCGAGCGCCTCGAGCAGGCGGCTGGAGGTGAGCACGTCGAAGGCGCGCTGATTGAAGACATCCATCGCCGCCACCGTGCCGCTGGCATCGGCGTCGCGGCGGAGGCGGTCGAAGCTCGCCAGCAGGGTGCGGCGGTCGGCGAGCCGGTCGGCGGTGATGTCGTTGAGCACGAGATTTTGCAGGCCTTCGCCCTTGGGCTTGAACGGGGCGGCGGCCGGGCCGAGAAAACCGGTGGGACCGACGGCCATCGAGAAATGATCCTCGCGCGGCGGGGGCAGGACGACGAACGGCGGCATCGATGTTTCCACATTCCCGAGCAACCGCGCGACCGCCGCGCCGAGGGCGGGATGATTGCCGTCGTTGGCGCTCGGCCAGCCGGTCTCGCATTGGAACAGCGAGTGCGCGGTCTGCGAGCCGACGAGCGAACGGATGATGGCCAGCCTGTCCATGCGCGCGGCCAGGAGCGGGAGGAGTTCGCAGATTTGGATGCCGGGGATCTTGGTGGCGATCGGCTGAAATTCGCCCCGGTAGCCGGATGGCGCGTCGGGCTTGAGATCGAACGTGTCCTGGTGCGGCGGCCCACCCATCAGATGAATCTGGATGATCGCCTTGTGTGAGGATCGCGTTCCGGCGCGCGCCTCGGCTCGGAACACGTCGGCGAGCTTCAAGCCGCCGAGCGCCAGCCCGCCGATGCGCAGGAAGCCGCGCCGCGACAGACCGTCGCAGAGGCGGTTGGATTGGTTGGGAATCGCGATCATGTCGTGTCGGAGTGTTGAAGTGCGCCGTTGGTAGGTCGGGCCGGAGCGCGCGTCAACCTTCAATTCGGGACGCGCGGGCGGACGGTATCTACGGAGAATTCCCGCAGATTCAGGGCGACCACAGATGGGGAATTGAATCTGTGGTCGCCCTGAATCTGCGGGAGTTTTCAGCCGTGCCTGTGCATTGCGGGCGCACGGCGCTGCGGCCGGGGCCGCCCGCGCTCCTACCGCCGCGGAGCTGCGAGACGGTTCAGGGTGAGATAGAGCGGACCGCTCGCGCTCGCGCCGCCGGTGAACTGGAGATTGTATTTCAATTCCATCTGCATCACGGGCCGCAGCTCGGCGGTCTCGATGAAGACGGATTTTCCATCGGGCAATAATTTCGCGGAGCGCACGGCCACTTCATCGCGCCCCTCCTTTGCGGGATCACTCACGGAGTAATCCTTCGATCCATACGCGCCGGTGTAGCGGTAGTTCCACTGCCGAAGCGAGTAGCTGCCGACATCCTCCGCGGCGGTGCGGTCCAGGGACTGGGAGAAGGTGAGGGTCAGTCCGTTGCTGTGCGCGTGCCACGCGACCGGAGTGCGCAGGTCGGCGGCGATGCGTCGCACGCGCTGGAGCGAGCCGTCGCGCGCCGCGCTGGTCTGCCAACCGGTGCTGCCCGCCACGTAGAGATGACCGTCGCCCGGATGAAACGTCGCGCGCATCGGTCCCGACAAAAAGCGCACGGGCAACGCCACCGCCGCGCCCTGCGACTGGCCGTCCACTTCATCGCGCAACACCAGCGCCAGCGCGCACCGGCCCCAGAGCAGATGCAGCATTTGCCCGCCCAGCGCGCCCCATCGCTCCGCGGGCACCCAGACCTGGCTCGAGCTGGAATTGTCGAACGCGTGCGGCAGCCAGCACAGCGGCGCGTCGTAGCCGAGCGGTCGCTCCGCGGTCACCTTCGGCCCGCCGAAGCCGTAGTAGCCGCCGCGCCGCACCTCCATGATGGCCGACGATGGCGTCCACGTACCTTGCTGCGGTGTGGTGGTGACGAGTCCGTCGGGCCGCACGCCGAGGCCGTTCGGATTGCGA
>BJHT01000240.1:0-7516 GCA_014193395.1 Verrucomicrobiota bacterium | reverse complement strand
GATCGACGTAATAGAAATTCCCCGCCGCGTCGCGTTCGAGACAGGTGACGTAATTGTGACCGCCCGTGGAGGTTTCGATGAGGTTGCAAAAATTCTCGTAGCGGTCGGCTTCGCCGTCGCCGTTCTCATCGTGCAACACGGTGATCTGATCGCGGCCGAGCACATGCACGCGATCATTCACCACGCGCAAGCCGAGCGGCTGAAACAGGCCGGTGGCCAAGCGTTTCCACGTCACGGCGCGGAGCGAGGCATCGAGGCCGCTCACGCGCCACACGTCGCCGTGAATCGTGCAGACCGCGGCGGAACCATCGCGGAAAAAATCCACGCCCGAGCAGAAGAGCAGCGCCTTCCACGGGTTCGCGTATGGCACCGGGATCGTGTCCACCGCGAAGCCATCCGTGGGAAATCCGATCTGCCCGGCGGTGGTGAGCGCGGGTAGCCAGCGCGCGGCTCCGGGGCGCGAAAGCTCGGTGAGGTTTTCGACCGCCCTCGCGCTGGCGGCGGCGGCGACGTGCTTTTGGAAATCGTCGAGTTTTTCGCGCGGACCGGACCAGAGCAGAAGCTTGCAGCGCGCGGTCGAGCGGCGGGGCTGGCAGTGCAGTTGCACGCGACCGTCGGCGGCGGAGAGCGAGACCCCGGTGTTGCCGATTCTCGCAATCGCATGGAGCCGGCCCTTGTGTTCGAGCACGGCGATGCTGGTGCCGGAAATAGTTTCCATCCCAGTGGTCGCGCCCGCCTGCGCGACGAGCGTTTGCGTGAGCAGATCGTCGCCCGCCCCAAGCTCAAGCGTGCGCGTGAAAACGACGAGCGCCCCCGACATATCCACCCACGGAGATTCACTGATGAGCGTGCCGCCGATGCGCGATTCGAGCACGACGCGCGGGCCGCTGAGCCGCAGCGCCTCATGCCGGACCGAAGCTCCCTCCCACTGCGCGCCGCCCGCCACGAAAGCCCAGTCACCGACCGGTGCGGGAGCATCGGTCAGTCCGAAGCGACTGCCGGAAAACTTCAGAAATCCCCCGACCCAGCCGCCGCGAAACGCACACGCCTTGGTGTCGTAGCACATAGTCCCGGCGTTCGTGCCCGTCGCGTCGCCGACGCGGATCGAGAGCGCCTTGGCGATGGTGCCCGCGGGAGTTTTGAGGATTGACGCGAGGAACGGGCCGACGTCGGCCTGGTTCCACCGCGCGTCCACCCAGTCCTTCTCGCCTTGCGCGGCGACCTCTTTGCCGGCCGCGGCGTGCTGGCCGGGGCCGCTGCTGTTCGCAGGGGGAGTCGCCGCCGAACTGAGAGAGGCCGGGGAGAGAAAAAGCCCCGCGCTAAAAATGGCGGAGACGACCAAGCGGGCCGGACGCGAACAGGATTTCATGCGCGCGAGTAAGCAAGCTCCGGCGGAAGCTGTCTAGCCGCTTTGATTCCGAAACCGCATCGGCACCGGAAAGAACGCGCGGAACCACGACTCGCCCGAAGCGCTGCGGACGGGGAGAGAAACAGTTGATTTGTTGGCGGCGCGAGACGGAGCAGTACGTGAGCAAAGAGGAGTTGGGCAGGGGAATTTGGGGCAGGGGAATAGGACGGGATAAACTGGCGGTGGGCCGTCCGCACCACCGTGTAAGCTTTGCGGCGTGCGAGGATTTTGCCGTGCTGCGGACGGACAGTCCGGCCCACCACCAATCAATCCCTTCCCCATTCTCTTGCCCGAAATTCCCCTGCCAGACTCGGCTGTCCTTGCCACCGACCGCATCCCGAGCGCGTCTGCAACACTACGGGGGTTGGAATTTTCACCGCTCCCTTCCTGCTTCACGCGCTGCGACCGGGGACCGGTCGCGCACCACTTCGACCGCGGCATCGGTCGCTCCCGCCGGCCGTTCCGCCCTCACAATTTTGCGAGCCGGTCCCGCAGCGGCGCGAGGTCATCATCCTGCCGGGCCATCTCGATGATTCGGGCGCGGCTGCTCAGTTTCGCCGCCTGTTGCAACCACTCCCACGCCTCGTCGAGCCGGCCCAACTGGCACGCGTAACACGCCAGGTTGAAGAAAACGATCGGCTCCTGCGGACACAAGGTGGCCGCCGGCACCAGCGCCTCGAAGGCCGCCGCCAGGCCGCCGCCCGCCATGCGCCGCACCGCATACGCGCCGTGAATCCAGCCAAATGCGCGCTCCGGCACCTGCTGCAACACCCGCTGTGTGATCGCGAAACAACCGGCCCAATCTTCCCGCGCCGCGTGTATTTCATAGCGCACTTCCAGCACATCCGGATGCGCCCGCGCCACCGGCTCGAGCCGGTCCAGCTCCGCCTCCGCCTCGCCGAGATTGCCAAACAGCAGCCAGCCTTGGGCGGCGTTCAGATAATGGGTGTGCGGCGGTTCCAGCGGTTTCATAATGTGACCGGCGCATCCTTTCGCAGCCCCCGGTCCGCCACAAGAATTCCCTGCCGCACGCCGCGGAATGTGCTCAAGTTCCCCCGCGAGGTTCCGATGTCTTCAGTGTGAGACCGCTACGGTCGCAAGAACGAGCGGCTGGTTCTTTTGAAAAAACGCTTTTGCTTTTAAACCCTGCGATGTGCGTGCTGAGGCTCAACGTCCCGCGAACCTATTAAACAAAGTTTTACACTGCGTTCGGAGGAATTGGTCCCCGCGGCATCTGCGGGGTTTTCTTTTGTTGCGGCTCTCCCGTCTCCCCTTGGCGGAGACAACTGAACGAGACCCAGTCTCCTTTCTCCCATCCCCACTTCACCCGGAGAAACTGGCCGACCGGCGACAACTGATGCTTACGTCTGGTCCGCGGCCAATTCGTCCCTTCGCTCTCCTTTGCCCGAAAGTCCCTTGCCCAATTCCGCCGCAACTCACCAACCGCAGCGTCGCGCCCTACATGCTGGGTGTCTGCCGTGCCAGTGTGCGGCATTTCCCGCGGCTCCTTCCCTCTCTGCGTTCCTTCTGATCGCTGCGGTGTTCCACTCCGCGCCACCACGCTCGGAGCGTTTCCTGACAACGCCGCAGCGATCGGAAGGAACGCAGAGAGGGAAAGGCGGATGCCCGCGCACCCTTGAGGCTGGTTCTCGGAACGCGCCCCCCGGCGCATGTCAGTTTCCTCCTATATACCGACCCGAATGGCCCTAAGATAAGGGCCAGACTCGCACTGTCAGCGGATTGCGCGGTGCCGATTGGCCAGATCCCCGTGGCGGGCTGTGGCTGCGGGTACGAAATCCTTGAGGTTTTTTAAGGTCGGTTTTCTAGGCGCGCGCATCAGCGGGCAAAACTCTGCGAAAAGCCCATTTAACTGGCGGTGATTCCTTATCGCAGGGCCATTCATGGTTTTCCCCTTCCCCTTTTTTAGTTCCCGTTTAGAAAACGTCCGCAAACAAACAACTCTCGACCCCATCTACCCATGTCCTGGTATTCCTTCCGTCCCTACGTTTCCGTCGCCGAACGCCGCCGTCAGGCCGCCAAAACCGCGCAGAAAATGGCCAAGGGCGGGCGCTCGCTCGCGCCCGTGCAACCGGCCGGCCGCGCCATCGCCACGACCTTCTGGGGCAAATCGTGGTGCGACAATCTCGAATCGTACAGCGACTACGAGAACCGCCTCCCGCGCGGGCGCTCCTATGTCCGCAACGGCTCGGTGATCGACCTCCAGATCGCGGCGGGCAAGATCACCGCGCTGGTGCAGGGCAGCAGCCTTTACAAAATCGGGATCGAAATCAGCGCGCTGCCGAAGAAACCGTGGGCGGAATTCACCAGCCGTTGCGCGGGCAAGGTCACGAATCTGCTCGACCTGCTGCAAGGCCGGCTCTCGAAGGAAATCCTCCAGGAAATTTCCACGCCCGGCCGCGGCCTGTTTCCCGCGCCCAAGGAAATCAAACTCTCCTGCTCGTGCCCCGACTGGGCCGACATGTGCAAACACGTCGCCGCCGTGCTTTACGGCGTGGGCGTGCGGCTGGATGAAAAGCCCGAACTGTTCTTCACCCTGCGCGGCGTGGATGTGCAGGACCTTATCACCTCGGCGAGCGTGTCCGCCACGACGTCGCTGACGGGCGCACCGGCGGACACGGCGATCGCCGACGCGGATTTGGGCGCGCTCTTTGGTGTCGAGCTGGAAACCGCCAGCGCTGCGCCCGCGCCGGCCTCCGCTTCGCCGCCGCCGACCACCAAGGCCACCGGGAAAACGCCGGTGAAGCGGGCGGTAAAATCACCTGTGAGGCCAGTGTCGAAATCACCCGCAAAGGCGCCGGCGAAATCGCCGGCGAAATCGCCCGTGCCCGGAAAATCAGTGGCGGATGCCAAGCCCGCGGTTGTCATGAAAAAGCAGCCCGCGTCGAAAGCGGGTTCGAAAAAATCGAAAACCGGGCAGACCTGACGTTTCGCTTCGCACCAAGAGCGGCCGATGATTCGCCCGCAGCGCGGGGCGGCTCGGCTGTTGTCGGGCGCGATCAGTACCGCGGACGGCCCCACCCTGCGGGTCGCTGCGCCTCGCCGCAAGCCAGGGAGTTTCCGAGTCCCGCTCCGCCCGCTGGCAGATGGGGCGCGACCGTCTTCCGCAAGCCGCCGAACCGGATTCCCGCCCCGGAGACTTTTGTTGCACCCGCAACAAAAGTCTCAGGCTGCCTCCGGTGCGCTGAGGCCAGACGCGCCCCGGTCGCCGCGGTCTGCCGACGGCGGCGTGGCTGACCCTATTCCGAACTCCAATCCCCAATACGAGCGGTCCGGGGGACTCCCGCGCCGGAGGACACCCGCACTCGACACGCGTTTTGGAAGCTGGTACCAGTCTCCGCGAACCAAATAACCCGAGGACATGAGCTTGGAGGAGAAAACTTTTCCCGCCCACGCCACGCACCCGACACTCGGGGATGCGGAGGTTGCGGGCACCCTTTGCGCCGCCGAGTTCGCGCTCAAGTTTGCCGCGGATAACGACGCGCTGGAGGTGCCGTACGACGGCCTCGTCATCGCGTTCGGCACCAAGCAGGACCCGCGGATCACCTTCACCCACGAGCAGGTCGCCGACGGGCCGCGCGCGTTGATGAGCCATCCGCCAAGCTCCGAGCGCATCGAGCGGCTGGCCGCGCGCTGGAACAGCGCCGCAAAGAAAACGGACTACGAACTGCCCGCGCCGCTGCCGCCGCCGGCGACGACAGGCAACGCGCTCACTGACCGGTTGGACCGGTTGTTCAACCAATGAACCCGCGCCTTCGGAACCATTGGTGGTGCGCCGTGAATCCGAGCGGTGGGGTTGTGGGGCGGGAAGCTCAAAGCTCAAAGCTCAAAGCTCAAGGGAAGGGCCAAGGCGCAAGCACCAATGCGGTGTCGAAGCCTTGGCGGTGCGCAGGGAATCCGAGCCGAGGTTTTTTGCGGCGCGAAGCTCAAAGCTCAAAGTTCAAAACTCAAGGGAAGCCCCAAGGAGCAAGCACCACTGCAGTGCGCTTGGAATCGAGGTTTGGGCGGAAATGGAAAGTTCGCGGGGGAGCGGATGAAACCTCGAATTGGAGCGTTCGGGCTGGAGCTTGGAATTTGAAACTTCCCTTGAGCTTTGAGCTTTGTCCTTGGAGCTTTTTCATCATCCACGCCGCGACTCAAGACACCGAGAACCCCCTGTTTTCATGGGCCGACTGCGCATCCTGACCGCGGGCATCGAACCCGACGTGCTCGAAATCCCCGCCGACGTGGTGACGCTCGGTCGGCGCGAGGACAACGCGCTGTGCGTGCCCCATGCGTCGGTGTCGGGGCGGCACTGCGAGCTGGGGGAATCCGACGACTCGCTCACGATTCTCGATCTCGGCTCGACCAACGGGACGTTTATCAAAGGGCAGCGGATCGAGCAGGGCACGGTGGCGGCGGGAGAGACGTTTCAGCTCGGGGCGGTCGAGATTCGTTACGAGGCCGGCGCGGCGGTGGAAGCGCCGGCAACACCGAAGCCGGCAGCGCCCACTGCCGCGCCCGTGCCCGCGCCCGTGCCTGCGCCCACTCCGGAGGCGGAGATTGCGCCCGCGCCCAGCACACCGACGGCGGTGTCGGCGGCCGAAGCGGCGGCCTCCGCGTCCGCAGCCCCCGCTCCCGCGCCAGCCGTCGAGAAACCGAAGAGCGTTTTTCCGCCAATGCCTCCGCAGCCGAAACCGGGTGCGCCTCTGATGCCGAAGCCCCCGGCTGCGGGCGGGGCCACGCCGGCGGCTCCGCAGACAGGGGCGGCACCGGGAGTCAAACCGCCGCTCCAGAAATCAGCCGCCTCGCTGTTGCCGACAGACAATCCCGCGGCGAAGCCCCCCGCGCAGCCATTGATCGGCAGCGGACCGAAAGTCATCGCGCCCCCGAGCGCGCCGCCAAAGTTCTCGCTCGGCCATCACGCAAAACCCGCCGCTGCGCCGACGCCATCGGCCACGCCTGAATCCGCGCCGCCGCCCGCCGCGGCGACCGCGCCCGAGCCTGCGCATGGCGCTGCACCAGCGCCCGCCGCGCCGAAACCTCCACAACCCCCGCAGCCGTTGAGCGGTGCCGGACCGAAGATCATCGTGCCGCCGAGCGGACCGCCGAAGTTTTCACTCGGTGGCCACGCGAAGCCGCACGCCGCACCAGCCGCTCCCGCTGCGCCTGAATCCGCGCCACCGCCCGCCGCGGCCACCGCGCCCGAGCCTGCGCATGGCGCTGCAACAGCGCCCGCCGCGCCGAAACCTCCACAACCCCCGCAGCCGTTGAGCGGTGCCGGACCGAAGATCATCGTGCCACCAAGCGGACCGCCGAAATTTTCACTCGGTGGCCACGCGAAGCCGCACGCCGCGCCGACTGCTCCCGCTGCGCCTGAATCCGCGCCGCCGCCCGCCGCGGCCGCCGCGCCCGAGCCTGCGCATGGCGCTGCACCAGCGCCCGCCGCACCGAAACCTCCTCAGCCCGCGCAGCCATTGAGCGGTGCCGGACCGAAGATCATCGTGCCGCCGAGCGGACCGCCGAAGTTTTCACTCGGTGGCCACGCGAAGCCGCACGCCGCGCCGACTGCTCCCGCTGCGCCTGAATCCGCGCCGCCGCCCGCCGCGGCCGCCGCGCCCGAGCCTGCGCATGGCGCTGCACCAGCGCCCGCCGCACCGAAACCTCCTCAGCCCGCGCAGCCATTGAGCGGTGCCGGACCGAAGATCATCGTGCCGCCGAGCGGACCGCCGAAGTTTTCACTCGGTGGCCACGCGAAGCCGCACGCCGCGCCGACTGCTCCCGCTGCGCCTGAATCCGCGCCGCCGCCCGCCGCGGCCGCCGCGCCCGAGCCTGCGCATGGCGCTGCACCAGCGCCCGCCGCACCGAAAACTCCTCAGCCCGCGCAGCCGTTGAGCGGTGCCGGACCGAAGATCATCGTGCCACCGAGCGGGCCGCCGAAATTTTCACTCGGTGGCCACGCGAAGCCGCACGCCGCGCCGGCTGCTCCCGCTGCGCCTGAATCCGCGCCACCGCCCGCCGCGGCCACCGCGCCCGAGCCTGCGCATGGCGCTGCAACAGCGCCCGCCGCGCCGAAACCTCCACAACCCCCGCAGCCGTTGAGCGGTGCCG
>BJHT01000239.1 GCA_014193395.1 Verrucomicrobiota bacterium | reverse complement strand
GCGGCGCTGCGGGGGCTGGTGACGGCGGGCGCAGTGGACGCGGTGATTTTGCTGGATCAGGTGGATTTGCCGGAGACGGGAGTGGTGACGCGGGCGATGCTGGCGGTGGTGGGCGAGATCGCGCGTCAGCGGCCGGAGTTGCTCGTGCTCGCGGACAGCCGGCGCGGGCTGCGCGAGTTTCCGCCGGTGACTTTTAAGATGAACGCCGCCGAACTGACGCGGCTGACGGGCGCGGACGGAGCGCCGCGTGCCGCGGGTGCGGCGGAAGATTTTTCGCTCACGGCAGTGCAGGAAACGGCGGCGGCGCTGGCGCGGCGGAACGGGCAGCGGGTGTTCGTGACGCTCGCGGAACGCGGGATGGTCGGTGCGGCGGCGGACGGGCGCGTCGAGCATGTGCCCGCGCTGCCGGTGCGGGGACCGATCGACATCGTCGGCGCGGGGGATGCGGTGACGGCGAATCTGACGGCGGCGCTGGCGGCGGGGGCGACGGTGCGCGAGGCGCTGGTGGCGGCGAGTTGCGCGGCGTCGCGGGTGATTCATCAACTCGGCACGACCGGCACGGCGACGGTGGCGGAGATCGGCGCGTTGTTGCAGGAGTAAGCGGGAGCGCGGTTGGTGCGAGCCGAGTGTTGCGATTCAATTTATGGAAACTTGTCTTCTGCGCGCGGCGACCGCCGCCGACCTGGCGGCGATCAACGCCATTTACAATCATTACGTGGTGAGTTCGACCTGCACGTATCAGCTCGAGCCATCGACGGCGGCGGAGCGCGCGGCGTGGTTCGCGGCGCATGGGCCGGAGCATCCGGTTATCGTGGCGGAGGCGGATGGCGAGGTGGTGGGGTGGGGGTCGTTGAGCACGTTTCACACGCGGGCGGCGTTTCGGCGGACGGTCGAGGATTCGGTGTATATCCGACACGACCGGCAGCGGCGCGGGATTGGCGGGGCGTTGCTGGCGGAACTGGTGGTGCGCGCTCGGGCGCTGGGGCATCACACGATCATCGCGGCGATCGACGGGGAGCAGGCGGGGAGCGTCGTGCTGCATGAGAAGCATGGGTTCACGCCGGCGGGGCGGCTGCGGGCGGTAGGGAACAAATTCGGGCGGTGGCTGGATTTGGTTTACATGGAGCGGTTGCTGTGAGGCGGTGGGGCAGGGCGGACATTTTGGCAGAGGAATTTTGGGCAAGGAGGATCGAGGCAAAGGAATGTGATTCTGAAGTTTCATTCCTTTGTCTCCGTTCCTTTGACAATTCATGCCGGTTGGGCGGCGCGAAAAACACTGCAGCGGCGGGAATGCGGTTTACACCCTGCGGCGGCTGCGGTACACAGAACGGCGCTTATGAAAAATCTGAAAACTTCGATCATCGGTCTGTTCGCGTTGCTGTGTGCGGGTGTCCTCGGGTGCGGCAATGCCGTGGCCGCGACGGCCAGCCATTCGTCGTCCACTCTCGCCAAGTCCGAGATTGTCGCGTTCGACAAAGACGAGCTGACCCTCACGGTTGCGGGCGCGAAGGGGCAGAAGGATCAGGTGATTCAGATCACGTCGCAGACGCGGCTGTTCCTCGGCAAGAAGAACGCGACGACGTCCGAGCTGAAGGCGGGACAGAAGGTCAGCGGCTCCTTGCGCAAGGGCGCGGCGGGCAAACTCGAGGCGGTGCGGCTGCAACTGGACGACGCCAAAGCGGATGACAAGCCCGCCGCCAAAGGCGACAAGCCGACCTCCAAGAGCACCAAGCCCGCGCCGAAAAAGACGCCGACGAAGTGAGCGGCAGAAGTTTTTTTCTCGAATCGTTTTTCAACCCGAAGCTCTCAACCCAAAATTCCCAAACATGTTTTCTCACGTAGTTATTTTCTGGACCGATCCCACGAATCCGAAGTCGGCTGATCTGCTGATCGAAGGCGCAAAGAAGTATCTGGTGCCGATCCCCGGCGTGAAGATGTTTCACATCGGGAAGATGGTGGGGAGTCATCGCCCGGTGGTGGATCAGACTTATCAGGTGGCGCTGAATCTGGTGTTCGAAAACAAGCAGCAGCAGGACGATTATCAGGTGCATCCGCTGCATGTGGAATTCGTGGAGAAAGTTTTCAAGCCGAACTGCAAGAAGGTCGTGGTGTACGACTTTGCGTAGGCGACGGACTGATGCGACGGAGTCTCCCAGCGCCCTGCTTTGCCGCCGTGACGCAAAAGTAAGTGTTACCCGGTTTATCGCCGCGTTAGGGATAGAAGGAAGCAGGCGGGGCCAGTTTGTCCGTGCCTGCCTCGTTCCTCTTATTGAGGGGGCGGTTCGCAACCCTTGGGCGGTGCGTTCGTCAAGTTTCGCGTTCGTAGCGGATCGCTGCGATCGCTTTTGAGTTCCCGCTCACCTGAGCGGCCAACGTAAACGGATTGAGGCGCGCTTTGAGCGTTTGTAACTCCGCTTTCTTCCCCGCGCTGACCTGCGCGCTGGCCTGCAATCGCTCATAGGGCGTCGGCGGTTCCGCATAGCGGCGCCGTCTCCGGCTGGCGATGCGCTCCCTTGCTGCTGAGCTTGAGCGCCGGGCGGAAGCGGCTGACCGACTGTCCCCACGCGCGGGTCGTCAGCGCGTTGAGCGGCGGCCCCACCGCCAGATGGTCATGCCGCTCGTAGCCGAGCCATTGGGGGATGTGCGTCCAGTGCTTCTGCTTCATGGGCGCGTTGTCGTCCTGCTTGCACGGCCGGCTGCGGGTGAACTTCACCGGCTGTTCCCACTGCTGGCCCCAGTGGAGCAGGTGCTAGTTGATGAGTTCGCCCCGGTCGTCGCGGTCCAGCCCCAGGAGCGCGAAGGGCAGTCGGGTTTCGATGTCTTGGAGCCGTTTGAGAGGGTTGGCCTGGCCGCGATTTCAGACCGGGCGCGCCTCCACCCAGGTGGGGCAGATGTTGACCGTGTCGAGCTTCCAGACCAGATCCCCGTCGAGCCGCTGCCGCACAACGCCACCTTGTCGATCGCCAGATAGCCCGCTTGATTTTCCTCCCACAACCCGCCGCGCGCGGGAATCTGCTGGCGCAGCAACCTGCCCGTCCCGGTGCTGCGTGCGGGCCGCTGCCACCAGCATGGTTTGTTCATCACTGCCCCTTTTCGTTTGCTGGCTCGTTCTACGGTGCATGTCTCGGGTAACACGCTCTTTGCGGCAACCGTGTCGCCACAACCCGCTTAGCCAAACTCTCCAAGGTAATGTTCTTTTTTTGAGTCATATCGAAAGCGGCGGGTTGCGTTTTGCGGGAATGGTTTTTAACATCGCGGCCAGTTCATGAGGCGATGAGGATCAACAACCATGGTGGCGCTGCTTTTTGTGGCGCTGGCCGCGCATTCGGTCTCCGCCCAGCGGGCCGGGGCGGAGGCGCGGATTGGTGGCGTTGCCCGGCCTGCGCCGGTGCTGACGCCGGAGTTTATCGAATTGAAGATCAAGGCGGAGGAGGGGGATCTCGCCGCGCAGAGTGCGGTCGGCTGGATGTATTACAGCGGCAGGGGAGCGCCGAAGAATCCGAGTGAGGCGATCAAATGGACGGGCAAGGCCGCCGAGCGGGGGCATGCGGGAGCGCAGTTCAATCTCGGGGCAATGTATGAGGCGGGCTTGGTGTTGAAGCAGGATTTTGACGAGGCGCGGAAGTGGTATCGCGAGGCCGCCAGTAACGGGGATGCGGATGCGATGCACAATCTGGGCGCGTTTTACGAAAACGGCACGGGCGTGGCGCCGGACCTGGGCGAGGCGGCGTCGTGGTATCGCAAGGCGGCGGATTTGGGCGATCCGGAGTCGCAGTGCAAACTGGGGACGTTGATGCTGGCCGGCCGGGGTGTGCCGCAGGACGCGGCGGAGGGCGTCAAGTGGCTGCTGAAGGCGGCGGAGCAGGGGCACCCCGATGCGCAGACGCGCCTGGCCACGGCCTATGCGCAAGGGCAGGGGGTGCCGCAGGATTTCACCCAGGCGCACAAGTGGTGGTCGGAAGCGGCGAAGCTGGGCAACGCGGAGGCGCAGACGAACATGGGCTGGCTGCACACGAAGGGGCACGTCGTGAAGCAGGATTTTGCGGAGGCGTTGAAATGGATTCGCACGGCGGCGGACCAAGGCTACGCGCCGGCGCAGTTTAATCTCGGCATCATGTACAGCCGCGGTGACGGCGTGGTGGCGGATAATGTGGAGGCCTTCAAATGGTTCACGCTGGCCGCGCGGCAGGGCGAGCAGAAGGCGATGGATGCCCGCGATGTGCTGGCGCGCGAGATGCCGCGGGAACAGATCATCGAGGGGCGGTTGCGCGCCGCGGCGGCGGTGCCGTTGCGGCCGTTGTTTCGGTTGGAGAATCGGTGAGGCGCTGGCGGGCGGGCGACCCAGCTTTGTAGGAGTCGAGGTAACGAGACTCTGACCTTTTCTGCGCGAGGGGCGGACGGAGTCTCGTGCGCTGACTTGGACGAGACGTGCGGAATGGGAACTTGGTTGCAAGACGCGGCTGCGGTGTTTTTGGGCGGGCAGCGCGGGGAAGGGGGTGAGAGTCTCGTTACCTCGACTCCTACAAGAGGAGGGAGCGCGGGCGGATGGGGGCAGCGCAACTCCCGTTTGTTGAGCGGGTTACGGTGCCCCGCGCGCTCCGGTTGCGGGCGATGGGGAGGGATAATCAGTTGACGCTGCTTCGGGAGAGCCGGTAAGTTCCCCCCGGTCGCAGGCCCTCCTTCCGAAGGCGCTGCGACCAAATTTTTATGGCCGAAGGTTACTGTTTCAAATGCAAAGCTAAGCGGGAAATTGCCGAGCCTGCTGAAGAGTTGATGAAGAACGGGCGCAAGGCCATCAAGGGCAAGTGCCCGACGTGTGGCGCGGTCATGTTCAAGATTCTCGGCGGCAAAGTCACCGCCGCACCCGTGGCTCCGGCTGCGACTCCGCCAGCAGCGCCTGCCCCGGCTCCCGCCGCTTCGGTTCCGCCCGCTGCTCCCACTCCGGTGCCGTCGTCGCCGACACCGACAGCCTGATTTTCTCCCATGTCCCAGCAACTTGCCTACGTCATCATCACGCCCTATTCCCTGCATAAATCGCGCACCGGCGGGATTCTGGCGCGATTGATCAGCCGCACCGGGCTGGAGTTGGTGGCGGCCCGGATGTTTGCGCCGGGCAAGGAACTGGTGGCGCGGTATTCGGAGGCGATCATCTCGGCCAACGACCCGCAGGACCGGCGGATTCAGGAGCTCATCCGCGATTACATTCTGCGGAACTTCGGACCCGACGCGGCGACCGGCCGGTCGCGGCGCGTGATGATGCTGCTCTTCCGCGGCGAGGATGCGGTGCGCAAGGTGCGCTCGGTGGTGGGAAATATCAGCGCCGAACGCTCCGGCGGCGAAACCATCCGCGACACGTACGGGGATTTGATTTTCGATGCCCACGGCAATGTCTCCTACTTCGAACCCGCCGTGCTGGCGGCCCCGAGCGCCGATGAAGTCGAAGTGAAGCTCAAACTCTGGGCGCGCTATTCCGATCAAGACGGCGGCGTGGTGGAAAACGCGGTGGCGTATCCGCCGGACGTGGCGCCGCAGCGCACGCTGGTGTTGATCAAGCCGGACAATTTCCGCTTCCCGACCGGCCGCCCCGGCAACGTCATCGACTTCTTCTCGCGCACGGGTCTCTACATCGTGGGCATCAAGGTGCATCGCATGAGCGTGGGCGAGGCGATGGATTTTTACGGGCCGGTGCGTGAGATGTTGCGGACGAAGCTGACGGACGTGATCGGCAGCCGGGTGAAGGCGATTTTGGAAAAAGAGCTCGGCGTGAAAGTCCCGCCGGCCGAGGAACGGCAGCTCGGCGAAATCCTCGGGCCGGTCTATGGCGACAACCAGTTCGAGAACATCGTGCGCTTCATGTCCGGCCGCGCGCCGAGCGAGTGCGACGCGGTGTTGCGCAGCCAGCCTGGCACCGAGAAGTGCATCGCACTGATTTACGAAGGCCCCGATGCCATTCGCAAAATCCGCGACGTGCTCGGGCCGACCGACCCGGCCAAGGCCCCGCCCGGCTCAATCCGGCGCGAGTTCGGCCAGACCATCATGGTCAACGCCGCGCACGCGAGCGACTCGCCGGCAAGCGCCGAGCGCGAACTGGCCATCGTGAAGGTGGGCGAGAATCTGTTCCGCCGGGTGGTCGAGGAATATTACGGTTCGGTGGATTGAGCGCGTCGTAAAATGCGCGCCCGGATTCCGGTCGCGCGGTGAGGTCTAATTCCCATGAAAAGCAAAGCTGCGAAACAAGATCGCTACGTCATCATCATGGCCGGGGGCCGCGGCGAGCGCTTCTGGCCGGTGAGCCGCGAGGCGACTCCAAAACAACTGATCACCTTGCTGGGCGGGACTTCCTTCCTGCAGCAGGCGGTCGAGCGCGTGCAACCGCTCGTGCCGCTCGAGAACATCCTCATCATCACCAACGCCGTGCAGGCGCCGGCGGTGCGCAAGCAACTGCCAAAACTGCCCAAGGCCAATGTCATCGCCGAGCCGTGCGGGCGCGACACCTGCGCCGCCGTGGCCCTCGGTGCGGCGATCGTAGGTCAGCGCTCGACGCAGGGCGTGATGGCCGTCCTCCCCGCCGACCACGTCATTCCCGAGCCGAAAAAATTCCAGCAGGTGCTTAACGACGCCTTCGATCTCGCCGGTCGCGGCCAAGTGATCGTGACCATCGGTATCAAGCCCACGGAGCCGGCGACCGGCTACGGCTACATCCAGACCGGCATCGAGCTGCCGCCGCCGCACGGCGTGAAGCCGTATAAGACCGCGTTTTTCAAGGCCGAGAAATTTGTCGAGAAACCGAATTACGAGAAGGCGCAGGAATACGTCGGCAGCGGCCAGTTTCGCTGGAACGCCGGGATGTTCATCTGGAGTTTTGTCACCGTCACCGAGGGCCTGCAGAAGCATCAGCCCGAAATGCACGAGGCCTGCCAGCGCTGGTTCAAGGTGGCCGGGACGCCCAAGCTCGATAAGGTTCTCGCCACCGAATATCCGCTCATCAAAAAAATCTCCATCGACTATGCGCTGCTCGAACACGCGCAGAATGTGGTCGTGGCGGATGGTTCCTTCGCGTGGGACGACCTCGGTTCCTGGAACGCCCTGGCCCGTCATCTCAAGCCGGACGCGGAAGGCAACTGCGCCGTCGCTGACTTCCTCCATGTGGATGGCGCACGCAACATCATCTTCGACGCCCGTACCAAGCATCGCACGCCCATCGCGGTCGTTGGCCTGCGCGACTCGATCCTCGTCATGACCGACGACGCGACGCTGCTGGCGCACAAAAGCCAGTCGCAGCGGATAAAGGAGCTGGTGACGAAACTGGCCGCCGACCCGCGCTACAAGCATCTGGTTTGAGCCGCACCCCGGCCCGGCCGCGCCCGGAGTGCGCCCGTCCCCGGGCGCAGCCCGGTGGAGCGCAACGTGATGCGGAATGATTCCGACGCCGCCGTGCGTGCGGACGTCGCTGCGGCCGGGGACGGCCGCACTCCGGGCGCGATCGAGTCGGCGCGCGCCTACGACTACGGGCTGCCCCCGCCTCCACGTCGCACGGGAACTTTGGTTTGAAAACGGGCAAATGGGATGGTAAAGCACTCCGCACTTCGAGGGACTTACGATGTCGGATGGTTGCCGGTTCCTTCCTTGGTCCCGGTCTCCCGTGGCGGGCGTGTGGCGGCGCAAGTGGCTCCACGGGCACGGATGGCGCACGTCGGCGAACGGGTTCGGGCCGGTCCGAGCAGGACGACACGGGACCGGTAAATCAGTGGCCGGGTTAGATTTAGGTTGTCCGCTGACGGATGTTTGGGGTGGTATTTCCGCCCTCTGACCGAGGTGGCAAAGTGTGGCTCCGGAGTTGAGTCAGCGAGATTTCTAAATGACTGAGACAGCGCAAACGCATGTTCTTTCCGCCGAAGACCGGCGGAAGCTGCTGGGATTGTGGAACGACACCCGGCAGGAATACCCGCGCCATCGCTGCCTCCACGAGCTGGTCGAAGCCCAGGTCGCCCGAACGCCCGACGCCGTGGCCGTGGAGTTCGAGGGGCGGCAAATGACCTATGCCGAGTTGAATTCCCGCGCCAACCAACTCGCCCACCGGCTGCGCAAACTGGGTGCTGGTCCCGACCTACTCGTGGCGCACTGCGTGGACCGCTCGCTGGAGATGGTCATCGCCGTCCTCGCGATTCTCAAAGCCGGCGCCGCCTACGTCCCCCTCGACCCCGCGTATCCGAAAGACCGCCTCGCCTTCATGCTCGCCGACACCAAGGCGGGCGTGCTCTTGACGCAGGAATCCCTCCGCTCGGCGCTGCCCGCCGCGCAGGCCCAGGTCCTGTGCATCGACACCGACTGGGTTTCCATCGCGCAGGAATCGCCGCTCAACCTCAAGTGCGACGCCCGCCCCGACAGCCTCTGCTACGTGATCTACACGTCGGGTTCCACCGGCCGCCCCAAGGGCGTCATGCTCGAACACCGCGCCGCCGTAAACATCCTCCTCTCCGTCGCCCGCGAGCCGGGCTTCACCGCGGCCGACACGATGCTCGCGGTTACCACGCTGTCCTTTGACATCGCGGTGTCCGAAGTGTTTCTGCCCTTGATCACCGGCGGCCGCCTCGTCGTCGTCAGCCGCGAAGTGGCCGCGGACGGACGCCGGTTGCGGCAGGCGCTCGAGGATTCGCAGCCCACATTCATGCAGCCCACGCCCATCACCTGGCGTCTGTTGCTTGAGGCCGGCTGGTCCGGCAGTCCGCGCCTCACGATGATTTCCACCGGCGAAGCCCTGCCGCGCACGCTCGCCGACAAACTGCTGCCCAAAGGCAAGAGCCTCTGGAATCTCTACGGCCCCACCGAGACCACCATCTGGTCCACCGGCTGTCGCGTTGAGGACGACGGCCGCTCCGTTCACATCGGCCGCCCGCTCGCCAACACCACGGCCTACATTCTCGATGAACAACGCCAGCCCGTCCCCATCGGCGCGGAAGGCGAGCTCTATCTCGGCGGCGACGGTGTCGCGCGCGGCTATCTCAACCGCCCCGAACTCACCGAGGAAAAATTCGTCCCCGATCCCTTTTCTACCGCGACCGGTGCGCGCCTCTACCGCACCGGCGACCTCGTCCGCTACCGGCCCGACGGCAACATCGAGTGCCTCGGCCGCATGGATCATCAGGTCAAAATTCGCGGCCTGCGCATCGAACTCGGCGAAATCGAAACCGTTCTCGGCAAGCAACCCGCCGTCCGCGAAGCCGTCGTTGTCGCCCGCGACGACACCGGCGGCGACAAACGCCTCGTCGGCTACCTCGTCTGCGCGCCGGGCAAAACCCCGACGCCCCCGGAACTCCGCCAGGCGCTCAAAGCCCGCCTGCCTGACTACATGGTCCCGGCCGCGTACGTTTTCCTGCCCGAGTTCCCGCGGACGCCCAACGGAAAAGTTGATCGCTCCAAACTGCCCGCTCCATCCCGCGACGGCGCCACGGCGCCGCGCCAGGTCAAGCTCCCCGCCAACGCCCGCCAAGGCATGTTGGTGCAGGCTTGGAGCGAACTGTTAAACGTCGGCGAGATCGGCGTGGACGATGACTTCTTCGACCTTGGCGGCCATTCCCTGCTCGCGATGGCCATTGCCGCCCGCGTCGAAAAACGCACCGGCAAAAAAATCTCCCTCGCCGACTTTTACCGCCATCCCACCGTCGAGCGCCTGGCCGCGCATCTCGATCAGCTCGATCCCGAAAAGCCCGCCCCGGCGCTCGAGGAAATCCAGCCCCTCGGCACGAAGCCCCCGCTCATCTGCGTGCCGAGCCTGTTCGATCTCTCGCGCCATCTCGGTTCCGACCAGCCCTTCTACGGCCTGAGCAAACTCTCGATGGAACAGATGCTCGACGCCCGCATCTCGGTCGAGCAGATCGCCGCGCGCTACGTCGCGGAAATCAAAACCCTCCAGCGCACCGGGCCCTTTTTCATCGCCGGCCATTCCTTCGGCGGCGTCGTCGCTTACGAAATTGCGCGTCAACTGGTCGAGGCCGGCCATCGCATCGGCCTGCTCGCTTTGCTCGATCCGGACCCGCCCCGCCCGTATCCCGTCGATACCTACCGCTTCACGCGCTTCGCCTTTCACCTCGCCAAGATTTGGAAACTGCCGTTCGCGGAAAAGAAACGGCACCTGTGGAAAAATCTGCGCAACATCGCCAACCGCAGCCTCCCGACCACCATGGTCTCCGAGCACGAACAGTGGATGCGCGAGTTCTACCACAAGACCGGCGAAACCCACGCGGGCTACTTCGCCCAACCCTTCCGGGGTGAAGCCGTGATGTTCCTCTCGACCGAAGTCCACTGGCGGTTCCACCCGGCCTCCGACCCTCGTAATCATTGGTCCAAACTGGTGTCCGGCAAGATCACCAGCCTGGATGTCCCCGGCAACCACGAGAGCGTCGTCGTCGAGCCGCACGTCCAAACCCTCGCGCGCAAGCTCAAGGAAGTCCTCGACGAAACCACCCGCGCCGCCCGCTGAACCGGGGTTTGGAGTGCGGTGACTTGTCACCGCTTTTGCGCAGGCGAGTTGAACCACCAACCTGCACTTATGAAAACCAAGCCAGGCCGTATCGGGGAAGGGAGGTCGGGATCGGTGTCTTATTAGTGCCAGTTAGTGCCGGTTAGTGGTTCTTCCGTGTCCGCGGCTAAACTTTCCCGTCCCCCTTCCGTTTCACTCCGCCAGCAACCACTTCACCGCCGCCGCCTCGTCCGCCTTGCCGGCGACCGTCAACGCCCCCGCCGCACTCGCATACGCCGCGCGCACCGCGTCCGGTGCCGTCAGGCCTTCGCCTGCGAGCCACAGTTTGCCCGGTGCCGACAACGCCAGCAGCCCCGGCAGATCGTCATACTTCGCGCCGCCCGGCAGAAACGCCGGGTCCTGCCACTCGCTGATCTGCGTGAACCGGAACCCCGCCGTGTCCACCGCCGCGTGCTGCACCGCGTCGCCCGCCAGCGCGCGCGCCGCCGCCACCCACGCGCCCGCGCGCCCGCCCACGCCCGCCAGATCCAGCGTCTTCGTCTTCTTGTCGTAGTTGCGCACAAAGGCGACCACCGTCAGCAGATCCCGCGTGCGCTCGGCGAACACGCTCGGATTGTACCCCTGCGTGTAACCCGTGAAATCGCGGGTGTTGTTCACCCGCCGCGCTTTTTCGAGCGGCTTCCCGCTCGCCTGAAACTCCCCCTGCC
>BJHT01000238.1 GCA_014193395.1 Verrucomicrobiota bacterium | reverse complement strand
ATCGAAGCTTACTACAACACCCACCGCAAACACTCCTCCCTCGGCTACAAAACCCCCGCCACCTTCGAGGCCCAGCTCAACCCCAAAAACTAACCAAATGCTGGTCCAGAAATCCGTTGCATCTCACAGTGCGTTGTTCCAGAACTTGGGTGGCGGGAGGTTTAGGGAGATTACGGCGACATCGGGCGTCGGGCGGAAGGCGTCGAGTGTGGGTTGCATTTTCGCGGATACTCTCAACCGGGGAAGGCTCGATCTCTTCGTGAGTACCGACTCATGGTTGTCAGGTGCGAATTACACTGAGCCGGAACTTTTGAAACAGGGGCATACGGTGGAGCCGAATATTCTCTACCTGAATGATGGCGCCGGGCGGTATGCGCCGGTGGCGGCTCCGGTGCTGGCTCTGAAGACGCTCGGGCATGACATGATTGCGGAGGATTTGGATCACGACGGACTGATTGATCTCTATGTGGGCGTGGATGCGGAGAGTGGTAACAAGTGGGCCACGAGCAAGGGCGGGAATCCGCTCTACACGCGGCCCGATGGCAAGACCTGGGTGGAGCAAGCGGCTGACTGGGGCATCAAGCAGGAGGCCAACTGTGTTTGTGTGCCCGCGGTGGATTTTGACAATGATGGGGACCTTGATCTGCTGCTCGTGAACTTTTATTCCAATGTCGTGCTCTATCGCAATGAGACCAATAACAAGCAGTGGCTGCGGGTGAAGGCGGTGGGCACGAAGAGCAATCCGGACGGCATTGGCGCCAAGGGGCGTGTCTGTGCGGGGGACAGGCTGGTTGGGTTCCGGCAGGTGCAGTCGGGGGCGGGTTATGGGCGTAGTTCACCGCTGGAGGTGCATTTTGGTCTGGGGAAATCGGTGGCGGCGGGCTACCGCGTGGAAGTGTTGTTTGGCGGCACCAATGTCCGCGTGGTGCGGGAAGGGGTGGAGCCGGGGCGGAGGGTGGTGGTACGCGAGACTGAGTGACAAGGGGGAAGCGGAATAGGGATTAGTTTGGACTGATAGGAGGTACTTCCGACCACAAATGGGTTGGAACCATTAATTCTAATGCGCGTTCAAGCTGAGGCTAATTCGCTGGGTCTTTTCGCCGCTGGCGGCGTTGCTCGTCAGTCACAGATCCCGTTTGGATATGCTCCTTCCTCGCGCCTTGCCAGCCGCGAAAATCCCGGCGCGCTTAAGCCTCAGCTTGAACGCGCATTAGAATTACCGGCACCAACTGGCGCTAATAAAACGGGGAAACGGGCACGGATTGACGGGGGAAGCGCTGGGATTGGTTTTCGGAAGGGCCGGTTAGCGGTTTCCATCCGTGCGTCGATGAGGCTTGCCCCGCGCGCCGCTTCATTCCGGAGGCTTGGCGCGGAATTGTTCCCACAGACTCCGCGCCCGCTGGTAGATGGTCAGCCCGAGCGCGACGCGTTCCCACAGGCGCGAGGGACTCTTCGGCTGGGTGCCGGTCGCCTTGCGCACGAACCAGAAGCCGGCCAGCGGCGCCACGACCAGCAGCAACGGACGAAGCTTCTGCGCCCAACCTACCCCCGCCTCGAGCCACCACGCGGAGGCGCGCGTGCTGGTCCAGTCGAGGGCGAGCAGCCGCCGGTGCAGCTCGCTTTGCAGGAGGAGATTTTGCCGACGCTCTTCCAGCAGCTCTAGGTCTCGGTTTCCAAACATGCGCGGTCCTTTTTGATTTCACCGAGCGTACCGCTGAAGGCCGAACGGGCCGCCAGCCGCACCTTCAACGCCCGCCAGGCAAACAGGGTCCCGCCCAGATAGGCCACGCTGACGACGATCAACACCGGCATCCGCGCGGTTTCCCAGAACAGGAACACCAGCGTGAACGTGAGCATCGTCAGCGTCATCAACCCCAGCGCCACGACCATCGCCGCCAGGATCAACAACTCGACCAGCCGCACTTTCTCCATCTGCAGCTCGACGCTGAACAACTCCAGCCGGCTCTGCGCCAGCGCCAGACCACCGTCCGCCAGGCGCTTGAGGTTTTGGAAAAGCCCACCCGAGGAGGGCTGCGGGTCGCTCATGGTGCGGGTGGGGTGCTTACTTCCGGCCGACCAGCACGCCGATCAACACGCCCACACCGAAGGCGATGCCGATGGATTGATAGGGGTGCTCGCGAATGACGCCATCCGCCGCCTTGGCGCCGGCGATGGCCTTGTCTTCGAGCCGCTGATACGCGGCCTTGGCCGACTCCAGCGACGCGTTCAGACGCGCCCGGGTTTCCTTGGCCTTCTCGCTCATGTCGCCCGCCGTGGCCTTGAGGACATCCTCGGCATCGCGCACGACCAGTCGCAGATCCGCCATTAGTTTTTCGGTGCTTTCAGCTGTTGCGCTCATAATTCCTCGTTGGATGTTTTTGGTTTTGGTTTTCGTTTTGGCCGGGCCAGCACAGTCGCTGGTCAGGCGCCGGATTCAGGCTACTCATGTAGCATGGCGCGGCTTTCCCAATCTTGGCAAACACCAACCGAATCTTGAAACCAAGCGCGGTGGGTGAATCGGCCGCCACTGGCGATTTCTGCGTCCACCATGCAGCGTCGCGCCCGCGAGGCTCGCGGCTCGCGGCTCGCGCGGCGGCGGCTCACGCCGAGACGAGAATCATGTTCGCGTACTGGATCGGGTCGCCGGTGCGGATCAGGCCGATGGCGTGCGGCACGCGCTGCTTGAAGGCGACATGCGGCTCGAAGCGCAGCGCCGCCCCGCCGCACGCTTTCGCAAATGCCGCGCGCGTGCGGCGGTCGTTGTGCGCCACGAATTCCTGTGCCATGAAAATCTCCCCGCACTGCCATTGGCCGCGCAACGCTTGGAGCACCTGGAGCACGGTGGGCACGCCGCGGACGAGCGACAGGTCCACGGTTTCCAGACCCGGCCACGAGGGGAAGCCGACATCGGCGAGGACGAGGCTGTTGGTGTGTCGCACGCGGCAGAGCAGCGACTGGAGCTGGGGATTGACGATGCCGGAGATGATCATGGGTGGTGAATGCGGGGGGGACCGTAGGAGTGCCGCGCGAGACGTGTCAAGCCACGCGCCCGCGAAACCGGGTGCAGTTCGCGGATGCACCCGTCGCCCGGCGGGTTTTTTGCCCTGTGATCGCACTGCGGCCGCGGCTTGTGTTTGCACGGCGAAACTTGAATGCCATCCGGATGGCTCCAGTCCGAAACGCTTTGAAAATCGCCCCATTGCCATGTTGAAAACATTCCTCCGCCTGCTGTCGATCAAGCCGATTCTGATCATGTTTCTCATTCTTGTGGGCGGGGTGTTGGTCGGCGGCTACATGGCCTACGACCACTATTGGATCAAGGAACCGCCGGTCGAGCTGGTGAAGAGCCGGTTGTGGGATCGCCTCGAGGAAAAGGCCCGCCTCCGCAAATTCGATGGCGGGATCAAGCTGGCCGACGAAAAAGACAGCGCTGCCATGCTGGTCGCGATGAACAAGCAGTACGATTCGGCGACGACGTGGCAGATGATGTACCAGTTCTTCGGCGAACATCTCTGGCAGGCCGAGGAGATGCTCAAGAGCAACGATCCCCAGAAACAGCAGGACGCCTTCAAAATCATGGCGGAAATTGGCACCCGCGCCGCCCGCAGCGCCTTTCGCGACGGTGCGAGCGACGGTTGGCTGGGCGCCCGGATCGCCCAGGTTTACTTCCTGCCCAGCCGCCCGCTTGTGCAGGCGATGGTGGCCGCGCAGAAGGCGACCAACGCGCCACCTGTCGATCCCAAAGCCGCGAAAAATGCTGCCCGCCCCGTCCCCAAACCCGCCCGCGCGAACCTGACCAAGACGTTGACCGAAGAATCGCTAATCCGGTCCGCCAACCGTATGTTTGAGACCGCAGGCGAGATGGAACCGGTGTTCAAGAACTACCAGTTGCTCGTCAAACTCGCCCCCACCAATCAGGTGATCCCGGTCCGGTTGGAGTATGTCCGCGTCCTGGAAGGCGATAATCGCTTTGATCAGGCAATCGCCGAGATGCAGCAATTGCTCAAGACCGCGCCCACCAATCAGATCGTGCCGCTCCGGTTGGAATATGCCCGCGTCTTGGAACGCAGCGGCCGCTTCGAGTTGGCGATCTCGGAATTGCAGCAGATCACCAACACCAATCTCACCGCCAAAGCCCTCGACCGTCTGACAGTCAAACTCAAGCAGCGCGCGGACAACAAGTGACCCGCGGCGGGGGGGGAAGCTCAAAGCTCAAAGCTTAAAGCTCAAGGAAAGGTTCAAGCAGCAGGTTTCAATTGTGCGCGGTGGAGACTTGCCTCGCTGCCCTTGGTTCTCTCACATACGTTGCTCCCGATTCTTCCACGCCCGCTTGGCCATTCCTCGGTTCGGTCAGAGATTTTTTCGCGCGCCGCAGACAGCCGGGGCGCTTACCGGAACCCCGCAAAATCATAGATGCGCAGCGGAGTCATCGGCCATGCTCTCGCGGTGATCCCCAATATTCCCGCAGATTCAAGCCGACCGCAGATTGCATTTCCCATCTGAGGTCGCCTTGAATCTGCGGGAGAGTTCGGCTCTTCTCCGGCTCGTCCTGCCATGCCTGGTCGTTGGCCCTTGGCGCTTTGAGCTTGGACCTTCCCTTGAGCTTTGAGCTTTGTCCTTGGAGCTTTTCCCCCGCTGCGCTCACTGCGGCGCCAGCGGCAACACAACCGTGATGGTCGTGCCGCGCCCCACGGTTGATCTCAGCTTCACCCGCCCGCGATGAGTCTCCACCACGCGCGCAACGATCGCCAGCCCGAGGCCGGTCCCTTTGGTTTTCGTCGTCGTCAGCAGCGACGAAAAAGCACGCTGGCGCTGCTCCTCGGTCATGCCGATGCCCGTGTCGCGAAACTCGATCCACACGTGCGTCGGCTGCGGACTGCTGCGCGGCAGAGTCACGGCGCGTGTGCTGATGGTGAGCCGTCCGCCCTGCGGCATCGCCTCGACCGCGTTGAGCGTGAGGTTCAGGAACACCTGCTCCAACTGCGTCGCGTCGGCCATCACCGTTGGCAGGTCGGCCTGCGGACGGCGGAGGAGCTGGACGTTGTGGTTGGAGAGCTTGTGGCGCACGAGCAGGGCGAGGTCGTCGAGCAGTTCGTTCACGTTCACCGGCCCGAGCTGCGGTTCCGTGTTGCGGGCGAAGTCGAGGATTTGCTCCACGATGCGGTTCAGCCGATCCATCTTTTCGCGGATGATCTCGCTGTCCTTCGTCCGCGGATCGCCCACCGGAAACTGCAGGTCCAGCGAGTGGTAGAGCATCTTCATCACCGTCAGGGGATTGCGGATTTCGTGCGCGACCTCGGCCGCCAGCAGCCCCAGCGCGGAGAGCTTTTCCGCCTGCCGCAATTGCTCCTCGACATCGACGACGCGCTCGTAGAGGCGCGCCTTCTCGATGGCCAGCGCGGACAAACCCGCCAGCGCCGAGAGGATGTGAATCTCCTCGTTGGAAAAATTGTGCGGCTGCCCCGAGTACACGCTGAGCGTGCCGATGGCCGTGCCGCCAAAAATCAACGGCACGCTGAGCAGCGACACCAGGCCCTCCTCGCGGGCGATCAGCACGTTTTGATACCGCGCCGAGGTCTGGACATTTTCGACGCCGATCGGTTTGCGTCGGCGGATGACGATGCCGAGGAGGCTTTCGGCGACGCTCAACGGCGGTTTGTTGCGATACGCCGGGCCGGCCCCGTGACACGCGCGCAGCACGAGCAGGTCCCGCGCGTCGTTGAGCAGCAGGAGCGAGCACATTTTCGTCTGCATCAGCACGCAGGCCTCTCGGGTGATGACCTTCAACGCCTCGTCGAGGTTCAGTGTGGAATTGATGGTCTGGCTTACGCTCACGAGCGATTCGAGCAATACCCCCTTGAGCCGGGCCTGTTCGTAGAGCCAGGTGTTTTGAATGGCGCGTGCCGCTTGGATCGCCAGCTCCTCGAGCAACGCCTGGTCGCGTTCACTGAAGGCCTGCTCACGGTCCGAATCAACATTGAGCACGCCGCGCACCTCGCCCTTGACCTCCAGCGGCACGGCCAGCTCCGAGCGCACGTTTTCGCGGAGCATGATGTAGCGCGGGTCGCGGCGGACATCGCCCACGCGCGCGGCCTTGCCGGTGCTGAAGACCCAGCCCGTGATGCCCATGCCGGGGCGCAGCTTCAGGTTCGCCGCCGCTTCGGGGAGTCCGTAGGCCGTCTCGATTTGCAGGAAGCCGGTGGTGGGATTGATGAGCACGACGGAACCGCTGGAGGCCTGCATGAGCCGCACCGCCTCGCCCATGATCAATTGCAGCGCCTGCTGCGGATCGAGGGTCGAGTGGATGACATTCCCGACCTGGTGCAACAGTTCGAGCCGCTCGCACCGGGCTTTCAATTCCGCCAGTTCATCGCTCACTGTGCGCGAATATCCCGGCGCGCCGCGGGGCATTCAAGCAGATTGGCCCGGCGGGTTGGGGTCGCGACGCTGCGAAAGCGGCAGGAAAGCCCCGCCAAATACACGCTCCGGCCATTCTTCGGAATCAGAGAGGTGGCCGGCTACAACCCCTTCGCCTCCCCTTTCGGCACGGCGTCGAGGATGCGCTTGATGATCTGATCGACGCGCACGCCTTCGGCCTCGGCGTTGAAGGTGGGGACGATGCGGTGACGCAGCACGGGATACGCGAGGGCCTGGATGTCGTCGATGGTGACGTGGAAGCGGCCTCTGAGAATGGCGCGTACTTTGCCGCCGAGGATGAGCTGCTGGCAGGCGCGCGGGCCGGGGCCCCACGCGATGAGTTCCTTGGCGAAGGGCAGCGCGTCGGGTTCGTCGGGCCGGCTGCGGCGGACGAGGTCGAGCACGAAGTCGGTGACGTGATCGGGCACGGGAACTTTGCGGACGATCTTCTGAATCTGGATGACTTCCTCGCCGGTGATCACGGGGTCGATGCGCGATTCGTAGGCGCTGGTGGTGCGGCGGATGATTTCGCGTTCTTCGTCGCGGTTCGGGTAGGTGACCTTGACGTGGAACATGAAGCGGTCCTTCTGCGCCTCGGGCAGCGGGTAGGTGCCTTCCTGCTCGACGGGATTTTGCGTCGCGAGCACGAAGAACGGCTCGTCCAGCCGGAAGGTTTTGCCCCCGACGGTGACGCTGTGTTCCTGCATCGCCTCGAGCAGCGCGGCCTGGGTCTTGGGCGGCGAGCGGTTGATTTCGTCGGCGAGAATCATCTGCGCGAAGATCGGGCCTTTGAGAAAAATGAGCTGCCGCCGGCCGGTCGCCGGGTCTTCCTGGATCACGTCCGTGCCGGTGATGTCCGCGGGCATCAGGTCGGGCGTGAACTGCACGCGGTGAAAGCTGAAGTGCATCGCCTCGGAGAGGCTTTTGATCATGAAGGTCTTGGCGAGGCCGGGGACGCCCTCGAGGAGGCAATGGCTGCGCGCAAAAATGGCGATGATGATCTGCTCGATGACCTCGTTCTGGCCCACGATGTTCTTGGAAATCTCGGCGGTGATTTTCTCAAACGCGCTGGTGAGCCGGTGGGCGAGCTTGACGTCGTCGGGGGCGAGCGGCTCGACCGCCACGACGGGCGCGAGCGGCGGCGGCGCGGCGACCTCCGGCTCGAACGGGAGCTGCGCAGTGACGGGGACGGCGGGCAGGTCGTGTTCGGTGACGATGTTGAGCTTGCCGCACGAAGGGCAGCGAATCTCCGTGCCGATGATCGGGTTTTCGACTGTGAGGTTCTGCTCACAGAGCGGGCATTTGAGCGTGATGGTCATGCGCGAACGGAGGGAGGCTGCGACGAAAGGTGACGGCGAATCACGGCGTGACAGGCTTCATCGTCAGCGGGTCGCGCAGCGGGACATCGACGATGCGGTTGCCGGCGAGCGAGTCCACTTTCACCGGGTGATCGGGATGGCCGAGGAGGATTTCCTTTTTCTGGCCGACCACGCAGATGACGAGTTTCTCCGGCAGCAGATATTTTTGCGCGACGCGCTGGATGTCAGCCTTGGTCACGGCGGCGATCTTGGCGCGGTAGTTTTTCCAGTAGTCGGGTTCCGTCGCGAAACGCCCGGTCAGCTCGTCCTGCGCGAAGGTCGCGGCCACCTGGCCCTTGGTCGAAAAGGCGCGCGGGAAGCTCTCGACCATCGACTTCACGGTGGTCTGGATTTCCTCGTCGGTGACGGGTTCCTTCGCGATGCGCTTGAACTCCTCGAGCACGATGGACGTGGCGTAGGCAACCGTGCGGGACTTCGATTGAAAGGCCGCAATGAAGATCAGCGGATAATAAACGCCGCCCGGAAATGCCGAGCCGGCCGAATAGGCGAGGCCCTCGTCCGAGCGCACGCGGTTCATGATCCGCGAGGTGAAACCGCCGCCGCCGAGGATGTCGTTCATCACCTGCGTCGCGTAGAAGTCCGGATTGTCGCGCCGGATGCCGGGGAGAATCATCGAGACGCGGCCTTGGTTTACGTCCTTGTCCACGATGTAGAGGCCGGGTTCGGCGAACTTCGCGTCACCGGGCACGGGCGGCGATTTCTCCCCTTGATACGGCCAGTCGGCGAAGAGTTTTTCGAGCCGCGCGACCATTGCGTCGCGGTCGAAATCGCCGTTGACCGCGACGACGAAATTGCCGGGATGAAACCATTTTTTGTGGAACGCCTGGAGGTCGGCGCGCGTGAGTGATTCCACGGAGGCCGCGGTGGAATGGCGGTTCACCCAGAAATTTTCGCCGTAGGTCAGGAAGCGGCGTTCGCGAACCTCGATGTCGGCGGAGTCGTCGTTGCGCTGCTTGAGCGACTGGAGAATCTGCTGTTTTCGGAGCGTGATCTTGTCCTCCTGAAACGTCGGCTCGGCGAGGACTTCGCGCAGCACCTTCAGCCCTTCGTCGAGGTCTTTGGAGAGCAGGTTCAAACTCACCGTGCCCTGCAAATCCGCCACGCCGGAGCCGAGATTGGCCGCGAGGAAGGCCATGCGCTCCTCGAGCGCCTCGGCGGTCATGCTCTTGATGCCGCCGCGCGCGAGCAGGTAGCCGGTGAGGCCGGCGATGCCTTCCTTGCCGACGGGCTGGAGGTAATCCCCGACGCGCACATACACGACGATGTTGACCAGCGGCAACTCGCGCGAGGGCACGATGTAGGCGACCGGCCCGCTCGCGAGCGGCACACGGAAGCTCGCGGGATTCGGCGGCTCGTACGTGAGCGGCGGGAAGGTGAGCTTCTCGGGCCGCTCGGGGATGGCGTCGGCGGCCGACACCGCCGAGGTGAACGCAAGAGCCGCAAACGCGGCGGTCACGGCGCAGACAAGCGCGCGGACAGGGAGGACGGACAACACGCGGCGGTTCATTTCTTGTTCAGTTCGGCGAGACGTTCCTGGAGTTTTTTCCGGTAAATGGTGAGGAAAGGCTTGTTCTTGGCGTCGGCGCTGGCCATGCGCTCCTCGAGCTTCTTCAACTGCTCGGTGAGCTTCTCGACGCTCGTCTCCTTTTGCAGCGCGCCGGTGATCTGGCGGATGACGGGCTTCTGCTCGGGCGTGAGGCCGGCGAGATCGTCGTCCGCGCCGCTCTTGCCGGGCTTGCGCGTGTAGATGCCCACGGCGCGGTTCTCCTTGGTGAAATATTCGCGCACAACCCGCTGGATGTCCTCGGGCGTCACGGCCTGAATGCGCGGCCCCGACTCGTTGATCTCGCGCCAGTCACCGCGGCCCTCGTATTGGATGAGCTGCATGAGAATCGGATGGTTCGCGGAGAGGCGGCGATACTCACCGGCGGCGAAATTGTTCTTCACCTTTTGCAGTTCGTTCGCCGGAACGAGTTCCGTTTTCAGCCGCTCCAGCTCGGCGTAGATGCCCTTCTCGACCTCCTCGGGCGTGTGGCCTTCGCGGGCCTCGCCGCCGGCGTTGAACACGCCCGCCCACTTCTGCGCGGCGTTCCACGCGAAGGTTTCCGTAGCGACTTTCGCGCCCAGCACGAGGCCCTTGTAGAGGCGGCCCGTGTGCGTCGAGAGCACCTGCGCCAGCACCGCCAGCGGATACGAGTCGCGATGCCCGAACGCCACCGTATGCCAATAGATGTCCACCTGCGGATTGGCGTCGGCCTCGGCGTACATGCGCTTCTCGGCGACCTGCTTCACCTCGAGCGTGACGACATCCGGCGCCTCCTGTTTGCCGCGCGGGATGCGGCCGAAATAGCGCTCCGCCTGCTGCGCCGCTGCGTCCGCCTTGAAGTCACCGATGAGAATCAACGTGATGTTCTGCGGCGCGTAGTAGGTCTGGTAAAACTCATCCGCCTGCGCCTTGGAAATCGCGGGAATGTCCGACGGCCACCCGATGACCGGCCAGCCGTAGGGATGCGATTCCCAGAACAGCGACTCGAACGCCTCAGCAAACTTTCCCAGCGGCGTGGACTCGGTGCGCATCCGGCGCTCCTCGTACACCACGTCGCGCTCCGCATAAAACTCGCGGAACACCGGCCGCAGAATCCGCTCCGACTCCATCCACATCCACAGCTCGAGTTTGTTCGCCGGTACCGTGATGTGATAAGCGGTCATGTCCGCGCTGGTGAAGGCGTTCATCCCCGTGCCGCCGGCGGTCGTGTAAATGCGGTCGAACTCATTCTTCACGAGAATCTCGCGCTGCTTGGTGATGAGTTCGTTGAACTGCTTCTCCAGCTCCTTCCAGCGCGGCGTCTTGGTTTCGATCTTGGTGAGGTCGGCGATTTCCCCGCGCCGCCACATCGCGCGCATCTTGGCCTCCTCGGCGCGCATCAGGTCGCGGATGCGCTCCTGCTCGGTGATGATTTCGAGGTCCTTCTTGTAATCCTTGGTGCCGATGGTGGGCGTGCCCTTGAACATCATGTGCTCGAACAAATGCGCGATGCCGGTGATGCCCGGCCGCTCATTGCTCGCGCCCACGCGCGCGACCCAGCCGCCCGCGACCGTCGGTTCATCCGGCCGCTCGACCATGAGCAGGCGCATGCCATTGGACAGCGAACGTTCGATGACCGGGACTTTCTGGGCGCAGAGAGAACCGGCCCAACCAAAAAGAAAAAGCGCCACCGCGGCGCCGTGCAGGACAGGCTTGTTGATCACGCGCGCTAGGACACCACCAAAGCGGAGACGCGTCAACGTGAGAGGCATTTCCGGGAAGGCCGCCGGGACGATGCGCGAGCGCCGAAAGCAGTCGCGGCGGATTTATACCACTTCTATCTTGCAATTACACTATTTCTCGACGCGGTAGCGTTTACTTGATCCGTCAGCCAAGGATGCGAAACCAAGTCGCGCACGCGCTCGGCACTTTGGTAGATGGGCCGTAATTCCTCC
>BJHT01000237.1 GCA_014193395.1 Verrucomicrobiota bacterium | reverse complement strand
GCTGAAGCGGTTGCGGGTCGTTCGCTCGCCTACACCCGGTTGAAACCGGGTGCTAATGAGAGGGCTGCACTGGCGCACGCGCCCCAGTTATTCTCCCGCCGTCAAAGGTCCGCCGTTCCGCCTGTTCAGGTGCTTCCCTTGCCCGCGCTTTGAGCTGCGAAACCTGCCCCGCTCTCCCCAGTTTCCTCCGTGGGCACGAATTCGGCTCACGCAATCGCCCGCACCGCGGCCTCGATCAACTGCATTCCCTCCTCCGCCTGCGCGCGCCCTAGATTCAGCGCCGGCAGCAGCCGCACAACCTGATTACCCGCCGGGATCGTCAGCAACCCCACGTCGTGCAGCCGGTTCACCATCTGCATCGCCGCGGATTTTTCGCCGTTCGCGAACACCGGGATCTTCTCCTTCTCCGCCAGCTCGAAGCCGACCATGAAGCCCAGCCCACGCACGTTCGTGACGACGTGCGGATACGTGCGTGCGAGCCGTTCCAGTTCGGCCTTCAGCCAGCCGCCCAGCTCGCGCGCATTCGCCGCCAAGTTGTCGCGCTCGATCACTTCCAGAATCTTTAATGCCACCGCGCAGCCCAGCGGCGTGCCGCCGAACGTCGTCCCATGCGAGCCCGCGCCCAGCAGATCGGCGAACGGCTCCCGCACCCAGAACGCGCCGATGGGAAAACCTCCGCCCAGCGATTTCGCCATCGAAACGCCGTCCGGTAGAAAACCTTCCGCGCCCGCCACGCCCTCGAAAATCCTCTGAAAACTCTGGAACCGGCCCGTGCGGAAATGTCCGCACTGCACCGCATCCATCAGCAACAGCACGCGCTTCTCATCGCAGAGCCGGCGCAGGCCGAGGAGGTATTCCGGCGTCGCCGGCGTCACGCCGCCTTCGCCCTGGATGCCCTCGATCAAGATTGCTGCCGTCGCTGGCGACAACGCCGCGCGCATCGCCTCGAGATCATTGAACGGCACATGCCGGAAGCCTGCCACCAGCGGCTCGAAGCCCTTTTTCACCTTGTCCTGCCCCGTCGCCGCGATGCCCGCCAGCGTCCGGCCGTGGAACGAATTCACCGCCGTCAGGATTTCAAAACGCCCTTCGTCATGGCCGAATTTGCGCGCGAGTTTGTACAGCCCCTCGTTTGCCTCCGCGCCGCTGTTGCAGAAAAAAACCTTCCCCGGCGCGAGGTGCTTCACGAGCTGCTGCGCGAGCCGCCCCTGCGGTTCTTGGTAATAAAGATTCGAGACGTGAACCAGCTTCCGCGACTGCTCGATCAGCGCCTCGGTGATCTCCGCGTTGCCGTGCCCGAGCGAGCAGACCGCGATGCCGCCGCCGAGATCGAGATAGCGTTTGCCGTTCACATCCCACACGTAGCTGCCCGCGCCGCGCGCGAGCGCCAGCTCGAAGCGCCCGTAGCTGGGCACGACATATTTCTCAAACAGACCGATGATGGCTTGCTGCTCGTTGTGAACGATGGCCGGTGGCGCGGGGACGATTTCTTTCATTTGCAAAACGAGGCGCGAGTCAACGGAGCGCAGGCCGGACTGTCAATCCGGCGAGTTTGGCAAGCTGGCTCGCGCCGCGGTCAAACGTGTAGAACTCCCGCGCTCCAAAGCTCAACGCCAGGCCGACGTGCAGCAAATCCAGTGAGCGAAAGCCTTTCTCCTCCGTGTGCGACTTGCTGAGAACCTCGGCCTGGCGCAACGCCTCCGTCCAGTCGGCCGGCGTGTGCTCGATGAAAACGCGGGCGCTCAGATCAGCCTCATTCTCCGTGAGCACCCGGCGGGCGACGGCGCGGTCCATCGGCGGTTCCCCCGGCTCCGCTTGCCGGAAAACCCCGAGCCGGATCGCATTCCGAAACTCCAGGCGGTGCAAGGGCGTGAACGGCAGCGGGTCATCGTGCCGGCGCAAGAAGTCCGCCAGCAACCGCTGCGCGGCGGGGGAATGGACCCGCGGCAGGTAGAGGCCGAGCAGGAAGTTGGTGTCGGCGTAGGCGTTCAATGCTCGCCTTTGTCGAGGATGCCCCCGACGAATTTCTCGCTGAACACCCGGCTCCCAAAGTTGGCCGCCATGCGTTTCGCGAAATCAGGAAGCTGGCGTTTGCCGCGCGGGCGACGCGGCACGGTGGGCGTGAGTACGTATTCTCGCCCGTCCGAATGTCGGATGACCACCTCGCCTGCCTGATCGCACGCGCTGAGCACCCTGGCGGTTTCGCGAGAGAGCTCTCTGACCGTGAGTTTTTGCATGTCTGACATAGTGTCTGACATCGAGACGGTGTCAAGCGATGCCCCGCCCTCACGCCACCACTTCCGTCCCCACGCCTTCGTCCGTGAAAATCTCGAGCAGCACCGAATGCTGCTGCCGGCCGTCCACGAACTGCACCTTCTCCACGCCCGACCGGATGGCCGCCACCGCGCTGTCCACCTTCGGGATCATGCCCTTGTCCACGATGCCCGCGGCCTTGAGCCCGGGCACCTCGCTGATTTGCAGATGCGTGATGAGCGTCGCCGGATCCTTCGGGTCGCGCATGAGACCGGGCACGTCGCTCATGAACACGAGCCGCTTGGCCTTCAGCGCGATGGCCGCCTGCGCCGCCGCGACGTCCGCGTTGCAGTTGTAAATCTTCCCATCCTCGCCGCGCGCCGTCGGGCTGATGACCGGCGTGATGCCTTGCGCGATGCACTCGAGCAACGGCGCGGTGTTCACCGCCACGACCTCGCCCACGAACCCGATGTCCACCTTCGCGCCCGGCCGGTCCTTGTCATCGAGCCACAGCTTGCGGCAGGTGAAAATCTCCGTGCCCGCAAAACCCCGCGCCGCGCCACCGAGCGAATTGATCATCGCCACGACCTCGGGATTGATCTCGCGCGACAGCACCTGATCCACCACCGCCACTGTCGCCTCGTCCGTCACGCGCTGGCCCTGGATGAAGTTCGCCTTCAGTCCCGCCCGCTCCATCGCCCGCGTGATCGCCTTGCCGCCGCCGTGGACCACGACCGGATTGATCTCCACCGCCTCGAGGAACACCACGTCCCGCGCCACGCCCGCGCGCACGGCGGGATCGGGCGAGTCCATGAAGCTGCCGCCGTATTTCACGACGAACGTCGCATGGCTGAATTTCTGAATGTACGGCAGCGCCTCGAGGAGCGCCGCGGCTTTGGAGATGGGGTCGTGCATGAGCTAAACAAAGAATGAGACAGGATTTCCGCGCCAGTTTTGCGTGCCGTAGATGACCCGCAAGATCACTACTTCAGCATCGACGACGTGATAGAAAACCAGCCACCGGTTGAACGGCGGCGACATCACACAAAAACGGATATGGGCAAGTTGCCGATGCTTGAGTTGCGCCCGCGGACCGAACTCGGGGAACTTGGCAATTCGATCGAAGGTCGCAAACGCGAGATCGAGAAAGCGCCGGGCTGCTGGGGGATTGTCCGAGCAAATCCATCGCGCACTTTCGATCAAGTCGTCATCGGCCTTGGGCGTGGTGCGATAGCCGCTCACGGTGCTCCCAACGCCTCCCGATAGATCCGCTTTTTTCGCGCGGGAGTCATTGCTTCACCCGGCCCGCTTGCCAGCCCCTCCAAGAGCATTTCCTCCAGCTCCTCCCGCCCGGCAAAGGATCTCCCAACCGGCCCGGCCGCCTTCTGAAACGTGTCGGCGAGCCGCAGGGAATGCCGGATGACTTCACCCTCCGTGGCGAATCTTCCGGTGGCGATCTGCTGCCGGATTATGCGTTTGTAGTAGGGAGAAAGCACGTTGCTCATGGGCGCCGAAATTCCGGTGAACGCGCGGAGGTGTCAAGCATCCGGCGGGGCTACGAAGCTGGCCGCTGAACACTCCGGGCGTGCCGGGGGGCCGGCTCACCCGGGCTGCTCATAGACGACCTGGCCCTGCTCGCTGACCTCGCGGTAAATGAGGCCCGGCGTGTTCCGCAACGCATCAAACTGCGACTCGGGCACCACGAGGATGTCCATCGGCATGTCGATGTCCGCCACGGCGGCTCGCAGCCGGACACCCTCGGCGCGCGGATTCACCACTTCGTCGTCCGTCATCACCAGCAAGTCGAGATCGCTGTCGGGATGCACTTGGCCGCGCACGTACGAGCCGAATAGAATGATCCGCCGCGGGTGCGCCGCCGCCACCAACCGGCTCACGACGGCAGCCACCTTGTCCGCTGTCACCGCCCACGGAACATCCAGCGGGAGTCATGGCGAGAGCAAACGACCGGCCCCCACAACCGGCAAGCGGGAATTCCGAACGAGCCTGCCGCACTCTGCGTTTCTTCCCCTCTCTACGGTGTTCTGTCCGGCGTCCGGCAATCCGAACGCCCCTGCTTACACCGCAGAGATGGGAAGAAACGCAGAGGGGAAAACCGATCCACGCACCGCGCCGTTACTTGCTCCGGCCGCCGGGATTCTTGAGTTGTGCGCGACGGCTGGCCTGCCGCATCGCGTCGCCCACATTCGCCTCGGGTGCCGCCACCGGAGCGGCGACCGCCGGGTCGCCGCTGCCCGCCTTCCCCTCTGCGTTTCTTCCGATCTCTGCGGTGTACTTTCCGGCGTCCGGCAATCCGAACGCCCCTGCTTACACCGCAGAGACGGGAAGAAACGCAGAGGGGAAAACCGATCCACGCACCGTGCCGTTACTTGCTCCGGCCGCCGGGATTCTTGAGCTGCGCACGCCGGCTGGCCTGGCGCATTGCGTCGCCCACATTTGCCTCGGGCGCAGCCACCGGGGCGGCGACCGCCGGGTCGCCGTTGCCCACCGTTGTCGCAACAACGGCGGGCGGAATCTTGCCCACCTCGGCCGCTCTCGGCACGCGCTTCTCCGCCACGGTTTCCCTCTCGCCCGCCTTCGCTCCCGCCGCCGTCGCCGCAACCGTGCGCCGTCGTCGCGCCAAACCCATCCAGCCCGTCCGCCGTTCGAGGATTTCGAGCAGGAAGGCGGCGATGGCGAACACGATCACCCACGGCGTGAGCTCGATGAATTGCGGCTGCGCGGGCAGCGCCTGCCAGAGCGCCGCGAGATTGGCGCGCTCCTGTCCGCCGCTGATGCCCGCCAGTTTTTCCAACGCCTCGCGCCCCTTGCCCGCCTGTTCCGGTGCGAACTCCGGCGAGTACGGCAGGCACACCGGCGGCAGCGACACCGCCTTCAATCCCGGAATTTCCGCCGTTGCCAGCACCGTCTCCTGGCCGCGCACCGGCACGACGGCCTCGAGCAAATCCGCGGTCTTCCATTGCATCGTGAGCGTCATTTTTCCCGGCGGCTGGCCGGGAATTCCGTGCAGCACGCGCAGTCGCGGCAGCGTGGCGAACGGCTCTTCGCGCCGCTCGGGATCGAGATGCAGTTGTACGTAGTCCACGCCGTCGCGCACCTCCTGGGTCAGCAGCAGATTGTCGGGCAGCGGCGTTTTGTCCCCGGCCGTCCAGCGCGCGAGGGTCGCGTAGAAATCCCCGGCCTGCGCCCATTTCGCCAGCGCCCCGGCGAATTGTCCGTCGGCCTCGCCCGCGTAACACAGCGCGCGCCCCGCGCCCGCCTGCCACGCCGCCACGGCCGGCGCGGCGAACTCGTCCTGCGTCACGATCGCGAGGTTCGCCTCGGGCCGCAGGTAGGTGAGGTTGTAGCCCCCGAGCATCGGCGGCTGCCAGTCCATGCGCCCGCCGAGCGTGGTGAAACCGCCCGTCAGCTTCAGCGCCGTCGGCTCTTCGATAAATGTGCTGCGCGCTACGGTGAACGTGTCCTGCGCGAAAATGCGCGGCAGCTCCTCGGGATTGTTGCTGAAATAACACGTCCCCGCGCCGCGCCGTGCGATGTCCTGCAACAGCTCCGCGTCCTTGTCCGCCGTCGTGCCGAGGCCGACGACGCTCACCGTGATGTCGGCCTTGCGAATCTGCTCGAGCAGCTCGCGATAATTTCCCGGCTGCTCCGAGTCCGCGGCATCGGCGAAGAGGATGATGTGCTTGGTGCTGGCCTTGGCGCGCAGGATCATCTTGGAGGCCGCCACCAGCGCCTCGTAAATGTAAATGCCGCCGCCCATCGACTTCATCGACAGAATCTTGCCGCGCTCGCCGCGCACGCGGTCCACCGTGCTGAGATCAACAATCGTGTGCGGCGAGGTGTCCACCGCGATCACGCCCAGCTCGTCGCTCTCGGACAACAGATCGAGCACCTGCGCGGTGCCGAGATTCGCGAGGTCCATCTTCACGCGTCCGCCGCCGACCGACGCGGCCATGCTGCCCGACCGGTCGAGCGCCACCACGATGGCGAGGTTCAATTTGCGATGCTCCTTGCGCATCTCGAGCGACACCGGGAGCACGCGTTCGAGCGGCGATTTGAAATAACCGCCGGGTGCGTACGATTTCTTGCCGCCCGTCAGCATCACGCCGCCGCCGGTTTCCTCGACCCACGCGGCGAGCGTTTCCATGCCGGGCACGCCGAGCTGTTCGGCCAGCACGTTTTCGAGCAGCACGGCCGAGTAACGCGCCAGCTCCTCGAGCGTCCAGCGGCACTCGGCGGGCGTTCGCGCCGTCACGTCCACGCCGCCGCGCTGGAGCAATTGCGCGAGGCCGGACTTCGCGCCCGCCTCCGCCACGAGCAGCAGCGGGCGCGGTCCGCGGATGCCCGTGAGCGCGCGCGCCTGGTTGTTCTCGGGCACCGGATCCTTCTCCGCGCCGGCGATGCGCAGATGATATTCCGCCACGCCCGCCTGCGTCGCGCGGTCGCGGAAGATCAGCCGCGACAGCCCTGCGGGCACCGAGCGCGCGCCCGCGGACAACACCTGTCCGCCGCGTTTCAGCTCGTACTGAATCTCCTGCGGCGTGGGCGACGACACCCACGCGTTGAGCATGTACGACTGGCCCGGCTGCACGCTCTCGGGCGCTTGAAATTCCTGAATCGCCAGATCGTGCGCCTGCGCCCGCGCGAGCCGGCGGTAATCAATCGCCACGCCGCGACCCGCCGCGCGCGCGGCCGCCGTGGCCGGATCGCGCCCGGTCCATTTGCCATCGGACAACACGAGCACGCGGCCCGGACTGCCCGGTGGCACGAGCGCGAGTGCGGATTCCAGGGCGTCGTGCAGATTCGACTGATCGCCGCCGACCTGCGCGGTGAACCCGGCGAACTCGCCCTGTTGTGGGGAGCGCTCGACCGCGGTCTGGCGCCCGAACGAAACCACCGCGAGCTGGTCCCGCGCGCGCATGGATTTTTGCAGCAGCGCGATGGTTTCCTTCTGCGCGGTGTCGGTCTCGGCGGGCATCGAGTCGCTGCGGTCCGCCACGACCACGACCGTGCCCGCGCGGTCCGGCAGGCGGATGGCCGGATGACACAACGCCAGCACCAGCGCGGCGAAAAGCGCCGCCCGCAGCACGCGCAACCCGCGCGTCGGCAGCGGCCAGAAAAACCACACCGCGCCGAGCGGGATCAGCAGCAGCAGCCAGATGGGTTGGGTGAGGAGCATTTTACGAAGCGCAGTTCAACCGCCAAAATGCACAAGGGACTAACAGAGTAAAGCACTTGGGGGGAAGCGGGCCCAGAACGGGAGGTATCTGGCCGTCTGGATTGAACATTGGAGGGTTCGAACCCTTCCGCATTTTCGCTGGCTGCTTCCTACGGACGGGGGCCGGCTCAACAGCGCGCGGGCGGCTCGACTTTGATATCCCCCAGTTCCGAATGCCCCTCGCTTACCCTGGCAAACTTGGCGAAAAAACGCGGCTGAACCGGATGGATTCAGCCGCGTTGTATTACTGCGGAGACCGAGCATCCGCGGGATCGAACCTGTGACTCGGGAACTTGCACGGTTCGGATTTCGCCAATCAACGGCGAATCCAATCAGACAAGCTAAAGTACACCCGCTTGATAAAGTCCGGCGTATGATCGAGCACCATTTCTTGCGCATTGCTCGAAGTATTTTCGATTGCCCAATCCTCGCTCGAGATGAATCCCTTTTTGGTCGCGCTCGCCAGTGCGTCGCGGTTGTCGTAAGCGACAGCTCCACCATAGGCTAGCGCCCCTCCGGCGAGCGCCACGGGGTTCAAAGTGGCTGTGCCGTAGGCCATCGTCCCCGCTGCGGCAACCTTCACGCCTCCAACTGCGGTCTTCTCGCCGTTGCCCGTGTTGATTCCGTCGTGAAGGTCAGTGGCTCCATCAATCCCAGCCCCAACTGCGGCAGCGCCACCGCTCAGTCTCGCTAGCCCAGCCAGTCCCGCTGCCGCAGATGTCAAATTGGCGGTCGCACCGGTTAGATTCACCGCGCCTTTGACAACGTCCCCTTGCCTGATTTCTTCGACGCCTTGGTGACCTTGACTAACCGCGCCGACCACCCCGACCACCCCGAGGACTTTCCCGACCTTGCTTAGTTTACCGGCATCTTCAGCGATCGATGCGGCCTTACTCGTGTCCGCCGCCACTTTGGTAGCCTGCCTCGCGGCCAGTGCGGCATCTTCGATGGCTTGATCGAGTTCGCCAAATGTCCGTCCGAGAGGCTTCAGCCGCGATTGCATTTTGCGATACTCCGCCGCTTTGTCCATCTGGCCGCCTCTTTCCGCACCAGCTAGGCGCTCCGCCAAATCGGCGGCGACAAGCTTATGGTGGTCATCAGGAATGACGAAGTGTTCGGCTTTTGTGTCACTCCGCATCGAACGGATGTAGTCTTTCCAGTCGGCATGCACCTTCACCTGGGCACCTTCTAATTTCCCATTTGTCCGGCGCCAGGCGTCGTTCTCGGGAGCATTCTTGCTACGTGTCGCCTTCCAACCGTCCCCATTATTCCGTTCGATCCAATCCCGTTCCGCAAACCTCCCACGAAGATTGCCCCGCATGCTGCCATCAGAACCGGCCTTGTTCAGCAACTCATCGATCGTCATTTCCGATGACAAGTTCGGGAACGCCAGTTTTGCGGCTGACTCGATGGCCGCTGAATCAATGGCTGGCGTGGTCGGGACCGTCAGCACGGCAGCGGGCGAGTTCGGTATCGTCGCCGCTGCTTGGGCAATGGAAACGATTTGAGGCGGTCGTCGGTTAAGCCGCATCAGTTCTTCTCCACCACGGCCCAAGGCGGGATCAACATTTACCAAGGCCGAAATCGCCACTGCTCCAAGAAGTCCTTTCGCAATGTAAGTTTTCATACTGTTAATCTTTCTTTCGTGCTTGTTGTGCACAGGGGAGGGAATACCGTTTTGAAAAATGCGGAGCACCTATAAATCACCCTCCAGATTCTAGCCGCAAACCGTCTCGCTGCTCACCCCTCTCACCAACTCATCACCCATGCACTCTTACGAATTGCTCCAAGCCATCTTCGAGCAGCACAGCGCCAAAGCCATTGCCGCCCACCTCAACCTCTCGGTGCCCCGGGTTTACCAGTGGGCTGAAGCGCCAGAACCGGCTGGGAGCGGCAGTGCCAACCCTTTGGATCGGATCGCGGGTCTCCTCGCCGCCACCCGGGATGACCGGATCGCAAGCTGGATTTGTCAGCACGCCGGAGGGGTTTTCGTGAAGAACGCGAACCCGGAAACCCTTAGCCAAGATTACCTTTTGCAGGCAGCGGACGAGGTGATAAAACAATTTGCAGATATGCTGTGCCTCGTTTCCACGACCGTAGTTGATCGACAAATCACGGCGGAAGAGGCCGTGGAATTGCGGGGGAAATGGCAGCATATCCAATCAGTCACTGAAACCTACATCCGCAAGTGTGAGGCGGGCGTGTTCCGCCCGAAGGCCGAGGAGAAACCAAGCCGACCGCGCTCGGGACAGGATGATAAAGGGAAACCGAGATCCCGAAATTGACGAAACGCCACCGTGGTTTTGCGATGGCCAAACAAGTCAGGAGTTTCCTCAGCGCCAGATCTCGCCCGCACGTAAGGGCCGGATCATGAATTGGCGGTCGTAGCAGACGAATCGGTGGCAGCGCTCTTCCGTTTCTTCGGCTGCGGATTTTCGCGGCTGGCTTCGGGCTTCTCGGGATGCCGGCCCTGGTCGTCGGTGTCGGTGATCCATTTTTCCAGAACACCGCGGAGGCGGGCGAGGGTGGTGGCGTGTTCGGGGACGGTGGCGAGGTTGCGGATTTGGTGCGGGTCGGTTTCGAGATCGTAGAGTTCCTCGGGCGGCATGGTGGGCTGGCAGAGGAATTCCTGCGCGGGCGTGAGCTTGCCCTGCGCGTGCAGTGCCTTGAGCAGGTTCCAGACGGGATACTGCGTTTCCTTGTAGTTGTTGGCCTGCAAAAACGGGCGGTCGGGCGTGAAGTTGCGGATGTAGCGGAAGCGCGCGTCGCGGACGGTGCGGAGGCGGAAGACGGTCGTGTCGCAGCGGTCGCGCGCGCCGAACGCGTACTCGCGCGGCGGCGCGGCGCTGGGGCCGAGGAAGACGCGGCCCTGCATTTTCGCGGGCGGCGTCGCGCCGGCGAGGGCGAGCAGCGTGGGCGCGAAATCAATCGCCTCGATGAAGCGGTCATCCACGAGGCCGGGCTTGAGCTGCGCAGGCGCGGGAAAATTTTTCGGCCAGCGGATGATCAACGGGATGTGCAGTCCTTCTTCGTAGCAGAACTGTTTGCCGCGCACATGCGACTGGCCGTGGTCGCCGTGGAAGAGCACGACGGTGTTGTCGGCGAGGCCGTCGGCGGCGAGCTGCTGGAGGAGCAGGCCGATTTTGCGATCGAGTTCGCTGGCGTCGTCGAGGTAGGCGGCCCAGTCCTTCCGGGTGACGGGATGATCGGGATAATAGGGCGGTATGACTACCTTGGCGGGATCGGCTTTGGGCGGGCCGCCGTATTTGCGGTGGGTTTCCTTGAAGTTAATCTGCGCGCAGAAGGGCTGGTTGGATTTCAGGTCGGCCCAGTTGGCGGAATCGAAGGCTTTGCCGTCGCGGTTGAAGTTCCAGTCGGTTTTGCCGGTGCCGCGAAAACCGCACGCCGGCGGCAGCGTGACGAGATTGGCGGTGAAGTAGCCGGCGTCGCGCAGCCAGTCGGGCAGGATGCGCACGCCGTCGGGGAGCCGGTAGCCGTCGGTGCGATGCGAGCGGTGATGATGCGCGCCGATGGTGGTCTGGTACATGCCGGTCATGAACGCCGAACGGCTCGCGGAGCACACGGGCGCCGTGGTGTAAGCGCGCGTGTAGCGGACGCCCTGCGCGGCTAGTTGGTCGAGGTTCGGCGTCCAGACCTGCGTCGTGCCGTAGCAGGCGAGTTCGGGGCCGAGGTCCTCGGCGATGAGCCAGAGGATGTTCGGGCGCTTCACCTCGGCGGCAGACGTGGGGAGCGCGGCGGAGAGGAGCAGGGAGATGAGGGCGAGGAGGGTTGTCATTGTGAGGTTTTCATCGAGCGCGCGCCGGTTTTGGAGTGCGGTGACTTGTC
>BJHT01000236.1 GCA_014193395.1 Verrucomicrobiota bacterium | reverse complement strand
CGCGCTCCGCTTGGGTTGCGGCTGCGCCGCCCTGTTTTCATCGCATCTCGGCGGTTAAAAAATTCGGTTCGACTCATTGGTTGCGGCTCAGGCCAGGCGGGTAAAGCCGGCGGGGACGACGGTGGGCCGGCGGTTTCGCACAGCAGGTTGCGCGCGTGGAGGGTGTCGAGGTGGGTGAGGACGTCGTCGAGGGCGGCGAGGAGTTCGGTGATCATGGCGTCGGTGTGCGGCCACATGAGGTAGAGCTGCGAGGAGAAGAGGAAGCCGGCGTGCAGCAGGCCGCGGATGGTGAGGGCTTTGGCGGCGGCGCTGTTTTCGCCGAGGGCGAAGGTGAGCGAGGGCGCGCAGGGCTGTCCTCCTACCTTTAGATTCAGGGCGGGATGACGCGCGGCGAGGGCGCGCAGGTTGGCTTGGAATTGTTCGCCGAGGGACCACACGCGGGCTTGCACGCCGAGGCGTTTCATTTTTTCCAGACAGGCGAGGGCGGCGGCGGGGCCGAGGCCGTCGGTCCAGTAGCTGCTCGAGATGAAGCTTTCGTTGGCGGCATCCATGACGGCGGCGCGACCGACGACGGCGGCGCAGGGGATGCCGTTGCTCATGGCCTTGGCGTACACGGCGAGGTCGGGTTCGAGGCCGAGGCGGGGCGACGCGCCGGGGAAGCCGTAGCGCCAGCCGCTGGTGACTTCGTCGATGACGAGCACGGCCCCGCGCTGCTGGCAGGTGGCACGGATGTCTTGGAGAAAGCCATCGCGCGGGGTTTCGGCGCGCATCGGCTCCATGACGACGGCGGCGAAGTTGTCGCCGAGTTTCGCGATGGCGGAGTGGAAGGAGTCGGGGTCGTTGTAGCGGAAGGGGACGGCGGTGCCGGCGAGTTCGCGCGGGACGCCGAGCGGCGAGAGGCCGGGGAGAAGGTGACCGTCGAGCGAGTGGTCGTCGGCGAGATTGGCGGCGAGATACCAGTCGCTCCAGCCGTGGTAGCCGCAGAAGGCGATGCCGCTGCGGCCGCTCGCAGCGCGGGCGATGCGCACGGCGAGGCTGAGGGCTTCGCCGCCGCCGCGGGCAAAGCGGACGCGCGCGGCCCACGGGTGCAACGCGAGGAGTCGCTCGGCGAGGGCGGGCTCGTCCGGCGAGACGAGCGTGCAGTAGCTGCCGAGCGAGAGGCGGCGTTGGACGGCGGCGTTCACCGCTTCGTCCGCGTGGCCGAGGAGGATCGCGCCGACGCCGCCGGTGAAATCGGTGAAGCGGCGGCCCTGCAAATCCCACACATCCGCGCCGTGGCAGCGCGAGTAGTAGGAGGGCCATTCGACGGGGTCGAAGAGCTGGGCGCGCTTGGAGAGGAGGCCGGTCCCGCAGGAGATTTTTTGTTTCGCGACGGACCAGAGTTCGGGGCCGGAGGTTGCTTTCGGGAGCGTGGATTTCGAGAGATGCGGAGCGAGGAGGCGGAGGGCGTTGTGGCGGAAAACGTCGTGTTTATCGGCTTCGTTGAGGCCGCAAGAGTCGAAGGCTTCGCGGAGACAGAGGAGGCCCTCGATGCCGACGAGGGTGAAATTTTCAAACTGCGTGACGGCGGGCGCGGGGAGGTCGTCGGCGTACACCCAGCAGAAGCCGTCACCCATGGTGAAGGCTTTGCCGCGCAGTTCGCTCACCATGTAGTCGGAACCCCAGAGGACGCGGCGCGGGCCGAGGACGTCGAGGGCGGCGCGCATCGCGTCGGCCTCAGTGACGGCGGAGGTGTCGAGGACGACGTTGTCGAGGCGCGCGAGGTGGCGAAGGCCGCGGAGGGCGGTGCGGTAGTTGAAGGAGCGCGCGACATGCGCGAGCACGAGGCGGCAGCGCGGGAAGCGGCGGCAGAGGCGGTCGAGATCGGCGAGGTTGCGCTCGTCGGCGATGCCGGCGCTGCGCATCAGGTGGAGCATGAGGACGCCGTCGGTTTCGTCGCAGAGACGCCACATCCATTCGGGCGCGAAGTCCTCGATGGCGACCTGCGTGGTGTCCGCGAAGGGCGCGTAGAGGCGGTAGGGTTTGAGGCCGACGAAGTGCGGCGTCGCGAGGAGTTCGCGGACGTAGGCGGGGTCGTCCGCGGGCGCGGCGAGCACGAGAGCGCGCGTGGGTGAGTCGGCGGAGAGCGCGGACATTTCGGCGGCGAGGAAGGCGTTTTCGCCGCGGCGGTCGTTGCCCGCGCTGGGGTAGCCGAAGAAGAGGCCGTCCACGTGGCGGTTGGGCAGCCAGCGTTGGAGGGCGGCGTGGTAGGTGTTCAGACCGAAGGCGCTATCGGCGGGGAGAAAGGCGGGGCGTTTGCCGTCGGCGAAGTGGCGGGTGTGATAGAGATGCGCGTGGGCATCGAAGAGGTGGGCGGGAACGAAGTCGTCAAGCGACGCGACGAGGGCGCGGTCGGCGGAGGTGAGAGCGGTGGCGAGGGCGGGCATTTAGTTGCGGGGGTTGGGAGAGCCGCAAGGAAAGGGAGGTGACGCAACGGAAATGGAGCGCGACCGGTCCCCGGTCGCAGCGGCAACTGAGCTAGGGAAGCGGTGGAAATTTCGCACGGCTTCCGACGTGCGGACACGCTGCGGGCGGGGACCGCCCGCGGGCCGGGGGAAGGAATGGCCGCAAGAAACGCAAAGGGGCGCAAAGAGGGAAAAGGGGACGTGGTGGCGAACGGGCGCGGCGGTTTTGCGTTTGGTTTTCACAGCGTGGAGCGGGGTTGCCGGCGCTCATCACCACGAGGTCCAGCCGCCATCGACGGCGAGGTTCTGGCCGTTGATGTAGCTGGCGGCATCGCTGAGGAGGAAGGCGACGACGCCCGCGATTTCGGGGGACTGGCCGATGCGGCCGAGGGGGACTTTTTTCGCGAGGCGCTGAATGAACTCGGGGTGCGCCTGCTGGGTTGCGACGGTGGGGAACGGGCCGGGGGAAATAGCGTTGCACCGCACGGCGCGGGCCGAAGTGGACGGCGAAGTAGCGGTTCATCTGCTGGATGCCGGCCTTGCCGACGCCATATTCGATGGGGTTCGGATTCATCGGCGCTTCGTAGGCGCCGGGGTCGGGCGAGACGGTGCCGTACATGCTGGAGAAGAGGACGACGCTGCCGCTGCCGCGCGCGGCCATGCGTTGCAACACGGCGCGGGCGAGCACGAACGTGCCGGTGAGATTGCCGCGGTTCGCGCGGTCGAAATCCTCGGGCGTGAGGTCGTCGAGGCGCTTGCCGGTGGAGGAGTAGGTCATCACCGCGAGGCCGTGCGGGACGCCGCGCGCGGCGCATTGCTCGGCGACGAAACGCTCGACGGCGGCGGTGTCATTCGCATCCAGCGTGGCAGGCGTGACGTTGGGCGGAAGGCCGGCGTCGGCGACCATGCGGTGGGCGCGGTCCTCGAGGTCGGCGCAGAGTACGCGGGCCTCCATGGACGCGAGCAGCGTGACGACCGAGCGGCCGAGATAGCCCGCGCCGCCGATAATCCAAAGGTCGCGTTGGGAGAGATCGAAGAGGGGTGGCGTGGGAGGGAGCATGCCGGTGGGAGGGTGAGCGGAATGATGCGGGTTGTTAATTAAAGCAGGGATCGGCGCGATATGTGGCGAGTCGGGTCAGTGGCGCGCAGAATTACAGCCAGCGTGGCATTGAGCAAGCGCGTCGCCGATCTCCGCGCCACGGCGGCGACGGTCCGCCACGCGCGGCTTCTGAATTTACCCCCGTTTCCGCCACCACAGCATCCGCTCCAGCCCGGTGCGGTTCGGATACGAACGCGGCACCCACTCTTCGAGCAGGTCGAACTGCGGCGAAAAGCGGCGCTGCAATTCTTCAAGGTTGGTACCGAACGGCGGCCCGTCGGTGTCGGGGATGAAATAATGCACCGCGAGGAAATTCCCGCCGGGCCGCAGCCACCGCGCCACCGCCGCCACATACGCGTCACGCTGTTCCGGCAGAATCGCGCAGAAGCAGGTGTGCTCAAACAGCCAGTCGAACGCGGCATCCGCCGGATCGTGCAAGAAATCCCCGAGCCGGAATTCCGCGCGCAGCCCCGCCGCGAGGGTTCGCTCGCGCGCCAACCGGACCGCGCTCGGCGCGATGTCATACCCCGTCGCGGCAAACCCCGCCTGCGCCCACACGCGCACGTCGTGGCCGGTGCCACAGCCCGGCACCAGCACCCTGCCCCGCTCCAAGTGCGGATGCGTCGCGAGGAAATCCACCAACCCCGGCGACGGCTCGCCCTTCTCCCACGGCATGTCCTGGGTCACGTAGCGCGTTTCCCAATACTCTGCGCCAATTGGCTGGGACGGATTGTCTTCCGCAGGTGGAGGCGTGCTCATGGTGATGGTGATGGAATTCGGGATGTGGGTTGCGGGGGCGTGTCGGGTGGAAATTCTGAAATTGGAAATGGCAGCTCAATTACCCGGACGAGCACCGAGCGGCGGAGCCGCAACCAACGAGGGACGCACCCGCTGGCAAGCACAGCCGAATCGGGCAAGGGAATTTTGGGCAGGCCAATGGGAGCAGATGCATCGGCAGCGTGCGGGGCACAACCGTTGCGCCGATGGAACGCGAGAGCGCGCGGCAACCATGCCCACCTCGGCGTGCGCTCACTCGTCGCCCGGCCCTGCCAGCGCGGCCAGCAGTTGCATTTGCAGCGTCCCGCAAATTTCCATCGCGTGAAGATATTTCACCGTCTCCACGGCGACCGGCGGTTGCCACCCAGGGGTCAGGCCCGGCGAACCCACCTTGATCCAACTGCCGACGCGGATTTCGTTGACGATCTGGAGCAAGCACTCGGCCTCGGTGGCGTTGAGGGTCAGCACATAGCCATGTGGCGACATCTGTTCCCGCAGCCGCCGGGTCCACAAACCTTGGAACACCCGCTTGCTCTCCTGTTTCTGCGCGGCCAGCGCCTCCACCAGCAGCGCCTGCCCGTCGTTCGTCTCGGGGGCTTCGGTCTTCTTGCTCAACCGATGATAGCTGGTCGGGATGAGCGGGTACGTTTCGAGGATGTTCTGCAGGAGAACTTTCTCCCGCTCCGACATCCGGCAGACACAGCCGCCCCCTTTGACACGCGCGATCTTCACTCAATCAGGCTCCACGGTGGCGTGCAGGCTGTACTGCTGCAGTTGATGCACATAGTGCTCGGCCTTCTCGAAGCTCTCCCGCACCAGCACGCTCTTGCCTTGATTGTGGACCTGCAGCATGTGCCGCTCCGCCTTGCTCTTCGGCCAGGCGAAAACGACTTCAAACACATGCGTGACATAATCCATCAGGTTCACCGGATCGTCCCAGCAGATGACTTTGTACCCCGGCGCCTGCTGGTCCCGGCTCTGGACCCGCTGCTCCTGATCGATTCCCGGTTCGGCCACCGGCACGGCAACTTCACTCATGGCGCGAGCTTAGGACACGCCCACGCGCATTTCAACCGGGGGTTGCGGCCACGGGCGCAAAATTCGTGTCGCCATGGCCTTCGCGCCGCTTTTCACCGCGAGGACACGCCTCAAAGCTCCACCTGCATCCCCAGCTCGACCACGCGGTTGGGCGGCAGTTTGAAAAAGTCGGTCGCCGGCTGGGCGTTGCGCGATAGCACGGCGAAGAGCCATTTGCGCCAGAGCCGCATCCCCTTTTTGCCCGATGGCAGAATCGTCTCGCGGCTGAGGAAAAAGGTCGTTCGCTGCACGTCCACCGGCCCACCCGCGAGCGGCGTGTTGGCGAGCAACTCGCGCACGTTGGGTTCCTCCATGAAGCCGTAGCGCGCCAGCACGCGCTGGAAACCGGCGGGCAGGGCCTCGACCTCGGCACGTTGCGCGGCGGGGACGTAGGGGATGTCCTCGGTGACGAGCGTGAGGAGGATGTTGCGCTCATGAAGGACCTTGTTGTGTTTGAGATTGTGCAGCAGGGCCAGCGGCGTGCCGTGGGGATTGCCGGCGAGAAACACAGCCGTGCCGGGGATGCGCTGTGGCGCGTGATGTTCGATGCTCTCGAAAAACAGGTCGCGCGGCAGGGAGCTGTTTTGCAGGGATTCCCAAACGAGGCGGCGGCCGGTTTTCCAAGTGGCCATGACGGCGAAAATGCCCGCGCCGACGACCAACGCGAACCAGCCGCCGTGCATCACCTTGATGAGGTTCGCGGCGAAGAACGCCAGTTCCACGACGAGAAACAGGGCGCACAACGCGCTGGCGCGGGCCACGCTCCAGCCCCACAATCGTCGCGCGGCGACGTAAAAGAGGATCGTGGTGATCAGCATCGTGAGCGTGACGGCGATGCCGTAGGCGGCGGCGAGATTGGTCGAGGAGCGGAAGCCCAGCACCAGGCCGATGCACCCGAGCATGAGCAACCAGTTGATATGCGGCATGTAGATCTGGCCGCGCTCCTCGGAGGAGGTGTGAATGATTTTCATGCGCGGCAGATAGCCCAGTTGAATGGCCTGCATGGTCAACGAGAACGCGCCCGAGATCAGCGCCTGCGAGGCGATGACGGTGGCGGCGGTGGCCAGAATAACCAGCGGGTAGAGCGCCCAGCCCGGCGCGAGGAGATAGAAGGGATTTTCCGCCGCCGCCGGATTGGTGAGCAACAGCGCCCCCTGCCCGAGATAATTCAGAAACAGCGCCGGCAGCACGATCCAGAACCACCCGCGCCGGATCGGGCGCACGCCGAAGTGCCCCATGTCCGCGTACAACGCCTCGCCGCCCGTCACGGCCAGAAACACGGCGCCAATGACGACGAATCCCTGCCAGCCGTTGTCGGTGAAGAACAGCACCGCCGCCCACGGATTCAACCCGCCCAAAACCCGCGGCGCGGTCAGGATACCTTTGATGCCCAATGCGGCCAGGCAGAGAAACCAGACCAGCATGATCGGCCCGAACACCTTCCCCATTTTCCCCGTGCCATGGTGCTGCACCGAGAAGAGGGCGATCAGCACGGCGATCGTGATGGGCAGGATGAAGTCCTTCAAATGCGGCGTCGCCACCCCCAGCCCCTCGACCGCGCTGAGCACGGAAATGGCGGGGGTGATGATGCCATCGCCATAGAGCAGCGTGGCGCCAAAGACGCCCAGGCTCACCAACAGCGCCCGCCGCCGCGGCAGTTTGTCGGCGCGGTCCGGCACGGCCAGCGCCAGCAGGGCGAGGATGCCGCCTTCGCCCCGGTTGTCCGCGCGCATCACCGCGCCGAGGTACTTGATCGAGACGATGAGGATCAGCGACCAGAAGATCAGCGCCAGCACGCCGAGGATGTTGCCCTCGGTCGGGACGACGCCATGCTTGCCCTCGAAGCACTCCTTCAGCGCATAGAGCGGACTGGTGCCGATGTCCCCGAACACAACCCCGAGGGCACTGACCATCAGCGCCGTAATCGGGGCGCGCCCGGTAGTTTTCCTGTCCATAAACAATGATGCCAAGTTTCCACGCACCGTGCCCGCCCATGGCGCGCCCGTGCGTCTGTCGGTTAACCAGGGAATCGTGGCACCCGCGAAAAGCGGGTCAGAGGATTGCCCTTCCAATGGGCCGGCGAGGTTAGCTGTCGGGCTGGGTCTTGAAAGTAACCCCGGCGGTTCTGACACCGCCGTTCGCCCCGGCCCGGCTGTCCCAGGCTTTGGGTCCCCCGCTTCCGGCTTTTGGAATCAAAGCCGGAATTAGGCTGCGGGCGAATGCTTCCCACAGGCGGCACACGGTGTCAAATGCTCCCCAGAAGCGGCGACGGAGGGGAAAAGCTCAAAGTTCAAAGCTCAAAGCTCAAGGGAAGGATCAAGCAACAAGGGCGAAATTGGCGCGGGGCGGAGCAGGTAAAAAAACAACGGAGCGTCAGGCCGGTTACACGGTGCTCCACGCGCCGCACCTTCCACCCATGCCCGTTCTTCGCCGACAACTTCCGACCGCGACCGATTGGACCTTGGTCACTTGGTCCTTTCTTTGAACTTTGAACTTTGAGCTTTGAACTTTGAGCTTCCCGCGCCGGCCCGCGTCACCGCGGCTTTTTCAATTGCCCGATCAACTCCAAAATCCGCGGCCCGGCTTCAGCGCTCGCCGGGTGATCCGGGAATTTCGACTGGAGTTGCCGGTAAGTTTCGAGCGCTTCCTCCGGCCGGCCGAGCGCCGCCTGTTTCCGCGCCAGCGAGTGCAACAATCGGAGCGTTTGCTCGCGGCTGGGATTGAGTTTCAGCGCCTTGGCGCAGGCATCCATCGAGCTGAGCGGCTTGCCGGCGGCCTGGTAGAGATCGCCCAGTTTTTCCTGCAAGACCGCGCTCGATCGTGTGACAGGCTCTCGCTCAAGATACTCGACCGCCGCGATCACGGGCGACTCCTTGGCGAGATTCATGTTCACCACGGCCAGATGCGACCACTCGACCAGTCCGCTGCCGCGCCGCTCCAGTTCCGCATGCCGCGCCGCGCCATTGACCGCGCGCGGCCGGTACAGCGGATCGCCGATCACCGTCGTCTGCCACGAAAACGCCTGCTGCGACGCGTAGGCCGCCTCGCCAAAACTGAAGCCACTGTACAAAAAACGCGCCGCAAAAATCGCAATGTTCGGCGTGAACTGGAGATACGGTTCATCCACGCACCCCAGCGTGATCGTCGCCCCGCGCGCCAGCAGCGGTCCCACCCAAAAGTCATCCGCCCGCCGAATCTGATGCGCGCTGAACGAATACAGATGATACGCGAACGCGCCGGGCATGAACTCCACCGGTTGGCGCAGGAACGGCCCGGACACCTTGCTGTCATACCAACCGGCATAGAACGCCACCTGGCTCAGCGGGAGCGTCGCGGGAAAGGTCTCCGGCTTCTCATCCAACACCGTCTCGAAGCCCAGCTTCCGCGTCACCTCCGCCGCGCCGCGCATCCAGTCATCGCCCATCTGATAAGCCCCGTTCGTCAGGCCCCGCGCATCAATGTAGGCGCGGCCCCACAGACCATCCGTTTCCGCCTGCATGGCCTTGTCCACCAGCCCGCGCGCGATCACGGCCGACGGCCCATCGAGCCGCCCGACCATGATCAGGCCGTTGGTGGGATTGAACACATTGGCGTTGGTCGTGCCGTAGTAGGGATTGGTGATCATGCCGAAGAGCGCGAGGTTCTGGCGATTGGCGGGAAGGAGGCACAGCTCGTTGTCCACCGCCGCCTCGTTGCGTTTGAACTGGGGAATCCACCGGTCCATGTCCGGCTCCTGCCAGTTCGCCTCGGCCAGAATCCGCGCCGGCACGCCGTAACACAGCACCAGATAACGAATCTTCGCCTCGACCACCTGATGAATCCGCGCCGCCGGTTTCAGCGGCGTCGCCGGCCGCATCACATCGCGAAACGTGAACAGTTTTCGGCGCACCAGTTCTTCCAGCAGCGGCTGCTCCAACTGCTCGCGATATTCCTTTCGCGAAATCGCTTCGCCCTCCGGCAGATCAAATCCAAAAATCTGCGCCGTCGGCACGCGCCGTTTCTCCGCGTAATATTCCGCCACCTTGCGCGACTCGGGCACGCGGCGGTTGTAAACCAACGCCACGGAATCACCGGACTCCGCGAACGCCGACGCACTGCCCCACCACAAACCAAGTACCCACAGCCACCCACAAACTCTCCACCCCATTCCCCAGCCCCAAATTCCCCGGCCAACTTTTTCGTCTCTCTGTGCCATCCGGAAAAGAAAAGTTGTAACCACGAAAGACACGGAAGACACGAAAGGAGACGGTCTTGTAGCATTGAGAGGTGTCATCAGCCGAGCGAGGTGTTGCAACTTCAGCCAACCACGCTTCGGCCCTTTGTTTTCGAGGCTTTCGTGGCCTTCGTGGTTCATCTCAATTGTCGTTTTCAAATTCATAACTTCCCTGCCTCAAACCTCCCCGACCACCTTCAGTCCGTCATACGCCAGTTCCACGCCCGGCGGGAGTTCCGCCTGATCCACGTCGTGATCGTAGTCATGCGTGAGGTGCGTGAGATAAGTCCGCCCCGCGCCGATGCGCCGCGCCGCAGTGAGCGCTTCATCCAGGCACATGTGCGTCCAGTGCGGCTCCTTGCGCAGCGCATCCAGCACCACCACCTCCACCCCGCGGATGGTGTCCACCACGGTCGCCGGCACCTCCTTGCAATCACTCAAATACGCCAGGCGCTTTCGTCCGCCCTGCGTGAACAGATAGCCATTCGTCTGGGTTTTCCCGTGCGGCAACGCCAGCGGCGTGATCACCAGATCGTTCAGCGTGAACGGCCCGTCCACGATCCGCGGCTCCGGCACGAAATACCCCTTCGGATGCGGCCCGTCGTGAAATGCGTACGAAAACACCCGCCGCAAATCCTCCATCGTCGCCGCCCCCGCATACACCGGCAGCGCCCCGCCGCGCAGATCGCAAATCCGCCGGCAATCATCCAAGCCCATGATGTGATCCGCGTGCGCGTGCGTGATGATCACCGCGTCCAGCCAGCCGATCTTCTCGCGCAAGGCCTGGACGCGAAACTCGGGCGTCGTGTCCACCACCAGGCGCGTCGCCTCCGTCACGACATAAATCGAGGTGCGCGTCCGATGGTTCTTTGGGTTCGCCAAAAACGCCGCGGGATAATCACGACCGATCACCGGCACGCCCACCGACGTGCCGGTTCCGAGAAAGACAAAATAAAAAGACATCGCTGTAACACTGGCCGAATTTCCCGCCGCACCGGCCGCCCATCGCCGCGGCGCGCCGTGACGATGTAGCGCAGACTTCCAAGTCTGCTGTATCGCGGGTTTCCAAACCCGCGGACCGTCCGGTCAGCCGCAACGCCCCGCCTGTTCGCATGCGCCCGAATCGCCGCGGCCCCCGCCGATTTCGAAATCGGCGAAACGGCAGGTTTGGAAACCCGCGCTACGAGGGCCGCGCCCGCATCCGCTCCATTCCAACGCCCCCACGAATCCCGCTGCGGCGGCGGTCTGCGACACCGCCGCACTCCGGCGGGCACTTTCGTTTTGCCGCAACGTAACAAACGCTCCACAGTCCACGACAGTCTATTTGCCATGCTGACAACGCTGCGAATCAAAAACCTCGCCTTGGTCTCCGATCTGACCCTCGAGCTGCTGCCCGGCTACAACGCCATCACCGGCGAAACCGGCGCGGGCAAATCCATCATCATCGGCGCGCTCAACCTCGTCCTCGGCGAACGCGCCGACCGCCAGCTCATCCGCAGCGGCGCGGATAGTTGCTCCGTCGAGGCCGTGTTCGACCTTCCCGCCATCCGCGCCGAACTCGCCACCCTGCTCGAAGAGAACGGCGTCGAACCCTGCGAAGACGCGCAGCTCGTCCTCAAGCGCACCTTCACCGCCGCCGGAGCCAACCGCCAGTTCGTCAACGGCTCGCCCACCACACTCGCGCTGCTCGGCTCCATCGGCCAATGGCTCGTCGATATGCACGGCCCGCACGATCACCAGTCGCTCCTGCATCCCGCGCGGCAGCTCGCCATTCTCGATGCCTTCGGCGGCCTC
>BJHT01000235.1 GCA_014193395.1 Verrucomicrobiota bacterium | reverse complement strand
GAGGACGGTGCCTCGCCGCCCAAGCCCCTCGCAGGAAATGCGGATGCGGCGCGCCACCAGGCCGTGCGTGTCGAACATGACCTGCGTCGCCCCGGGATTGGGCAGCGCGGCAGCCGGATAGGGAGGATTGTTCTCGTTCCGGATGACCTTTTCGAGGTCCGTGCCCGGGTCGGCCAGCACGCGGAAGTGCGTGGGAAATCCGTAGCCCGGCAGATCGGCGTAGCCCCGGCCCCGGGGATGCGCCGGCACGAGGTGAACTTCATCGATGGCGACGGCGGCGCCCAGATCGACCTCGACCCACGTGTTGCCGCCGGCGAAGGGCTGTTTGCTGATGGCGCTCTGGTGGCCGTTCATGGGCGAGGTCTCGCGGCCCCGCAGCGGCAGGCACCAGAAGTAGCCATCGGTCAGATTCCGGCGTCCCCACGCGCGTGCGATGAAGACTCCGGCGGTGCTGGTGACCGGCCGGGTCAGCGCCACGTTCTGCCCCTTTTCCAGCACGACGATTTCGCCGAGGCGAAAATACGGCTGGTCCGGCTGGCTGGGGTCGTCGCGAAAACCGGTGACGCGCACGCGCAGAAAACGCCCGGACGCCCGGTTGCCCTCGAAGCTCAGGAAGGACACATGCTCCCCGGCACCCGGCTCCGGTTCGTGCCAGCCGGCGATGCGGATGCTGGTGGCGAAGTCGCTCGCGTCGGCGATCTCGATTTGAAACGCAGCCGGAAACCCCGGCGAAGGCACGCCGGCCGGCACCGTGAGTCTGGCCGGAAAAATCACGACCCGCTCCGGCGTGACTGTCCTTCCGAAGTCGATCATCGCCCACGCGGGATCGGCCTTGAGCCCGTGGAAGCCCAGCCGCTGCTGGTTTTGAGCCGAGGGGATAAGTTTCGGGAGTGTTTCCAGTTCCTGCTGGATGCCCTTCAGCCGCTCATTCAGCGACGCGACATCCTCCGCCGCGGCCGTGGTCATCGCACGCGGCCAGACGACCCCGAGGCCGAGAAGGAAAAGCAGGATTGCAGCGCGATTCACCCGCCCACGCTAGCAGGCGACGGGGTGAATTGAAACGCCACCTTGTGACGTGATCGCGTCACGTGACAAATCGCCGCCGTTTGGATTATTGTTTTCTGAAAATGCTCCCCAACCCACGCCCCGCCTCGGGCCCCACCTCGGACCACGACGTGAAGAATCCGAAAGGCATGCCGATCGCCGGCCGCGATCGTCTGCCCGAGCACGTCGTCGCAGGTCGGGGCAGGCGGGCAAATAACCCCCATCTCCTCCACACGTAACCAGATCATGACCATGCAAACTCCGACAATCTGCGGTTCCCCCGCGCATGCCCTCAACCGCCGCGCCTTCCTCGGCGGTGTCGGCGGCCTGCTCGGCGGGATGGCCGGCCTCGACGCTCTTGGCGGCCCGCTCGTGGCGGGCGAAGTGAAACGCCGCCACAAGCGTGTCATCCTGCTGTGGATGGCCGGTGGCCTGAGCCAGTTCGAGAGCTGGGATCCCAAGCCAGGTCGCAAGACGGGTGGCCCGTTCCAGGCGATTGAAACGTCGGTGCCGGGTTACCGCATGAGCGAGCTGATGCCGAAGATGGCGGCACGCATTCACAAGACGGCCGTCATTCGCTCCTTCAGCAGCCCCAACACGGGCCACACGGGGCCGACCGTCAACGCGCTGATGAGCGGCGACCGGAAGGACACGGGTAACCTGCGCACCCCGTCACTGGGATGTCTGTTGGCCCGCGAGTTGTCGCAGCCTGGCAGCGCTTTGCCCGACCACGTTTCGTTGTGGGATGCCACCTGGCCGTTCAGTGGCGGCGACAAGCAGCACGATTTCGCCCTCTTCCTGGGGGGACGTTACGAGCCGATCAACATCTCCAGCAAACTCTCCCCGGACGGCATCCTGCGGCCCGCCTTGCTGAGCGACGCCGACCATCGTGCCCGCGAGGCGCTCCGCGAGCAGTTGGCCGGTCGATTTCAGGCGAATCGCAGCGCCAACGAAACGGTTGCCAGCCACGCCGGCTCCTACCATCAGGTCCGCGGCATCATGGACAACGCCGGACTGTTCGACATCTCGAAGGAGCCGCAGGAGATTCGCGAACGCTACGGCCACTCGCTCTTCGGCCAGCAGGCCCTGGTGGCCCGCAGACTCGTCGAGGCCGGCGTGACTTTCGTCCGGGTGACGGACGGGTGGTGGGATTCGCACGGCGAGAATTTCGAGATCCACGCGTCGAAGGTTCCCACGCTCGACCGCGTGATGTCGGCCCTGCTCGAAGATCTGGAGCAACGCGATCTGTTGCGGGACACCCTCGTCGTGACCTTCGCCGAAATGGGGAGGACGCCGCAAATCAACGCCCAGCGCGGCCGCGATCACTGGGGGGCCTGCTGGAGCGTCACGCTGACGGGTTGCGGCATCAAGCCCGGCGTGATCCACGGCAGCACCAACGAGGACGGCACCGCGGTCGCCACCGATCGCGTGACGGCGGCGGAGTTCTTCGCAACCATCTTCCGGGCCTTGGGGATCGACCACCAAAAGGAATACGTGTCAGTGGATGGCCGGCCGATCCGGCTGACGCCCTACGACACGGAACCGGTCCGTGCCGTGCTGGCCTGATTCATCCGCGAATCACCCGCCGAGGAGAATGACATGCCGCCTCCCAACCTAGACAAGGTCAAGATCAGCAAGACCGTGGCGCTGCCCGGCGACTTTCTGTCCGTCGTTCGCGAGCCGAACAGCGAACGCCTGTGGCTCGGCCATTCCGACGCCAAGATTTATGCCATCGACTTCGGCGAGGAAAAGCCCGCCGCGGCGGCCGCTCTCGAAGGACACAAAAGCTACGTCAGCGGTCTCGGCCTGATCGGCAACACGCTCGTGTCGGTGAGCTGGGACCGCAAGTTGATCTGGTGGGATCTCGCGAATCGCCGCGTGGTCCGCACAGTGGACGCTCACGACCGGTGGATTCGGCGACTCGCGGTGAACCGTGCCCAAACCCTGATCGCGACCATCTCCGACGACATGACCTGCAAGTTGTGGGACGCGCTGTCGGGCAAAATGATCCACAAGCTGACCGGCTTCGAGGCGACGGTGCCCAAATACGACAACCCCAACAAAATCTTCTCGTGCGCGATCTCACCCGATGGCCGGCACTTTGCTGCCGCGGACGACGCAGCCCAGGTGGTCGTCTGGGAAACCGAAACCGGTCGGGAGGCCGCGCGGTTCGAGGCCCCCAGTTACCTCGGGATTTCGCAGGGAGGCTATCTCTCGGCTTCGCGGATCTGCTGCATGGCGTTTTCGCCCGACGGCAAATCGCTGGCCCTGGCCGGGAAAGAACGCGCCGGCGAGCTGTTCGTCATCTCCGGCCCCGGACTGGTGCAGATCTTCGACTGGCAGACCGGCCAGAAGTCCTATGAGCAAAAGGCGGGTGGCCAGTTTGAATCCATCTACTGGCATCCGGAATCGGCCTGGATTCTGGTTGCTCCCTTCGCCAACGGCCCGCTGTGCTTCCTGGACCCCGCCAAACCGCGTGTGCTCAAAGAGACCCCTGCCACCATCCCCACGTGCGGCCTGGCCGTCAACGAGGCGGCGGACGCGTTCTACACGGCCGGCAGCGGCAAAGCACTCAAATGGGAATTCCCCGCGTGACGAACCCACCTGCTGAGATTCCGGGATCCTCCTCCATGAAAACCGTCTTCCTGTCGATGGCCGCCAGCCTGTTCCTGACTTCTGCACTTGCCGTGCAGGCTCAGTCGCTGCTGCCGCCCGACCGTCCGATTGGCGAAGTAATCGACCACTATGTGGATGCCAGGTTACAGCAGGCGAAGGTCACGCCTGCGCCGCCCGCTGCGGACACCGCCTTGGTTCGGCGGCTGTATCTCGACCTCATCGGACGGATCCCTGCCGCGGTGGAGGCGCGGCAACTCGCCAGCCAGCCGCTGGACCGAAGCAAGCTAATCGAGTCCCTCGTATCGACTCCAGCCTTCGCCCGTCACAACGCGAACGAGTTCGATGTCCTGCTCCAAAATCGAAACACGGATGCGACGAGTCTCCAGCCCTACCTTCTCGATGCGTTCCAGGAGAATCGTCCGTGGGATGCCATCTTCCGCGACCTGCTCGGTGCCCCGGAACCAGCCCGATCCGACACGCCGGTCAATGCCGACCCGGCCAAAGCGGTCCCGGCCAAAGCAGACGATTTCGTGCTCAAACGGTTGAAAGATGCCGACGCCCTGACCCGCGATGTCAGCAGCGTCTTCTTCGGTCTGAATATCACCTGCGCCCAATGCCACCGCCATCCGGAAATCAAAGGTCTGACCCAGGACTATTTCTTCGGCATGAAGGCATTCTTCGGCCACAGCTACGAATTTCAAGGGAAGCTGCTCGAACGCCAATATGTCAAGGTGGCCGACTTCAAGGCCAAATCCGGCGAAACGCGAAAAGTCTCAATGATGTTCCTGTCGGGAACCAAGGTCGAGATGGATGATCTGCCCGAGAAGGAACTCGTTGCGGCCATCGCGGAGGAAACCAAGCTTATTCAGGAGAAAACCAAGGATTTCGCGAAAACCAAGGAGTTGAAGGATCGTCGCATGGGGTTCGAGAAGCGGCTCGCCGATCTGGACAAGGCCGCGACGGAGCGCGTGAAGAAGCAATGGCCGGCGGGCGAATCGGCAACGAGGCAAGTGACCGACGCCGAGCGGCAGGGCGTGTTGACTGATGCGGAGAAGAAATCGCGCGAGGAAGGGATCGCCGGGCGGGATCAGATCGACGCCGAGCTGAAGAAAATCCCCGCGCCGCCGGTGCCGCCGGCACCGAAACAGAGCGCCCGCAAACGCCTGGCCGAGATCGCCCTCGATGAAACCAACCGCGCGATGTTTGCACGGTCGATCGTCAATCGCCTTTGGTTTCGATTTTATGGCCACGGCCTGGTGATGCGTGTGGATCAAATGCACGCAGAGAACCCGGCCAGCCATCCCGAGTTGCTGGACTGGCTGGCGCGGGATTTCATTGCCCACAAGTATGATCTCAAGCGACTGATCACGGGCCTCGTGAGCAGCCGGGCCTACGCCCGGAGCAGCGAATGGAAAGGCAAGCCGCCCGCCAAGGAACTCTTCGCCGTGGCACCCACCCGCCCGCTCACTCCGGCGCAGTGGGGCATGTCCTACCACTTCGCGAATCAACCCGATGTCTTCAAGCCGGACGACCCTGTCGAGGTCCGGCAAAAGAAGCTCGCGGAGGTTGAGAAGGGGGGCGGCAAATTCCCCTTCATTGAACAGCCGTTCGACGATTTCCAAGTCGCCATCGATGAGCCGCTCAAACTTAGCAATGACGAGGCGATCCTCAATGCAATGGGCGGCAAACTGATCCCCGTGTTGCGCAAACTGCCGGACACACGCCAGCAGATCGACGAAGCCACCTGGGCGGTGCTCTCACGGGCGGCGACCTCCGAGGAGCACCAGTTATTCGGCGAGTATCTCGAACAGCGCAAGGACCGGCCCGACGAAGGGCTCCGGCAGGTGATTTGGGCGCTCGTCAACAGCCCGGAATTCCGCTTCAATCATTGACAGGGCTGGGCCGCGCAGCCCCGATTGGATCTGAAAAGCCAGGAACCCGTGAAACGAATCCTGTTGTTACTCGCCGCAGTCCCGCTCACCGCCGAGGCGTATGTCGCGACGCTGCCAAAACCCTGACCGGTGATGATCCTGCCCCCTCACTCCCCGACGCCCGTCCGCGTTCTGACCGTTTCCGCTGCGGCGTCCAGAAAGCAGTTTCCCATCAGTATTGTCTCGTGATGCTGAGCCGCAATGCGACCGAATCGCTCCGCGACTTGGCGTCGAGTTCCGGTGCAACTCGACCACCAGGAAGGGTCGCCAATATCTGCTGGTTGTTGCTGACGATTTTTCTCTCCGCCGTCGCTGTCGCCGACGATTGGCCGCAGTATCGCGGACCGGATCGCAGCGGCGTGTCACGCGAGAAGGGGCTGCTCAAATCGTGGCCGGCAAAGGGGCCGAAACTGCTCTGGACGTTTTGCGATGCGGGGCTGGGGTTCTCTCCGCCGTCGGTCGTGGGCAAACGGCTCTACACGATGGGCACGCGCGGGAAGAAGGATTTCCTCTACGCGATCGACACGGACTCCGGGCAGGAATTGTGGGCCACGGAACTCGGCCGGTCTCGCGACGCCGATTGGGGCGACGGGCCGTGTGCCACGCCGACCGTCGATGGCGACCGGCTCTACACGCTCACCACGTTCGGCGATCTGCACTGTGTCGAGACCTCAGGCAGGAAGGTCTGGAACGTCCACCTGAAGAACGAACTCAAAGGCAAGATCATCCACGACGGCCGCTTCACCGAGTCGCCGCTGATCGACGGCGATCGTGTGATTTGCACGCCGGGCGGCAACGAAGGGACGTTCGCGGCGCTCGACAAACGGACGGAGAAATTGCTGTGGCGAAGCAGCGAACTGAAAGAAGAAGCGACCTCCTCGTCGGCGATTCGGATCGAAGTCGATGGCATCGCCCAGTATGTGGCACTGACCGGCAAGGGCGTGGCGGCGGTGGCGGCGGGCGACGGGCGATTCTTGTGGAAGAGCGACATCCCGGCCGCGTGGATCATGGTCGCGACGCCGATCTTCGCAGAGCGTTCGGTGTTCGTGACGACCGGCTACGGCCGCGGCTGCGGGTTGGTTCAGCTTCGCGGTCGCGAGGACAAGGTCGAGGCCCGGGAGGTCTATCGCAACAAGGTGATGAAGAACCACCACGGCGGAGTCGTGCTGGTGAACGGGCATTTGTATGGCCACTCCGATCCGAACGGCTGGGTTTGCCAGGAGTTCGCCACGGGGAAGCAGGTATGGTCGGACAAGGATCGTCTCGGCAAAGGTAGCCTGACGTGTGCGGACGGCCTCCTGTATTGCTACAGCGAGCGCGACGGGACGCTGGTGCTGATCGACGCGAGCCCCGTCGGCTGGAACGAGCGCGGCCGTTTCACGATTCCCGAGCAAACCAAGCTGCCGCGAAAGCAGGGACAAATCTGGACGCCACCCGTCGTGGCCGATGGAAAGCTGTTCCTTCGCGATCAGGATCTGCTGTTTTGCTACGACATCAGGCAGTAGCACGGTGCAGGATTTTTCGCCGCCGCGTTCGTGAGAACGCGGGCGCGGCACAGCGTGCCTCCACTCTCACGCGTGCGGCTGCAATTTTGGTGGAACCGCTCCAGCCGCCGACCATTCTCCTGAGCCAGTCTTCAAAATCGTCGCGAGCCCGCTCCCGTTTCGCGAGTGGTGGGCCGAAACGCGGGCGGCCGGGTTGACGTCCCGGCGTGTGACGTGATCACGTCACATGACAAATCGTCGCCCTCTGGATTACTCATACGTGAAAATGAGCCACGTCCATCGCCATTCGTCCCTCCCAGCACCCTCGCCCGGTGCCCGTGCGCCGGCTCTCACCCCACTGCCAGCGGCGAAATAGCGTCACTCCGTCCTCTCTCTGCTCCTCCAATTGCCATGAAACTCATCCCTGATTCCGCCTCACATCGTCCCGGCTCCGATCCGTTGCGGCGCGACCCCCCGGCCACGCTTTCGATCTTCAGCGGTGCGTCCGGTCCATTCTGCAATCGCATGAGCCGGCGCGATGTCTTGCGAATTGGAGCCGCTGGCATTGCCGGGGTGACGCTCGCCGGTTTGCTGCGCAGCAACGCCGTGGCGGCCAACGGCGGCAGGGCCAAATCCATCATCAATATCATCCTGAGCGGCGGGCTTTCGCATATCGACACGTTCGACATGAAGCCCGGCGCTCCGCGTGAAATCCGCGGCACGTTCGAGCCGATCCGCACGAATCTGCCGGGCGTGCAAATCTGCGAGCATCTGCCGCGGCTCGCGCAGAACCTCGACAAGCTGGCGATCGTGCGCTCGATGCATGGCTTCTTCAACGAGCACACGGACAGTCAGGCCAGTTCCGGCTGGGTTACTCGTGAAAACCGGCCCGGGATCGGTTCGGTTGTGTCCAAATTGATCGGACCGACGGACCGCTGTCCGGTCAGTTCGGTCTCCTTGAGCCAAAAGCCCGTGGATGTGGGAGGCCCGCTCACGTCACCGGGTTTTCTGGGGCCGCAACTCAAGGACTTTGAACCGTTCCCTGCGGCAAGCCCGTTTGCCTTTGAGCAAATCGCGAAGGCCGGCGTGAGCCTCAAGGACAGCCTGCGCATGAACCTGTCCGCCGAACACTTCACGTCGCGCAAGGAATTGCTCGACCGCCTCGACACATTGTGTCGCCGCGCGGATGGTTCGGACACGTTGGTCGCCGCAGATGCGTTCACCCAAAAAGCCTTCGACCTGATCTTGAGCGGTGCCATGGCGGACGCCCTCGACCTGACAAAGGAGCCGGCAAAGACCCGCGACGCGTATGGCATCAAGGACGGGCGGGACGACAAGAACATCTTCGTCATGGCCCGCCGTCTCATTGAAGCAGGCGTGAGGGTCGTCTCGTTGCAATACAAGGGTTGGGACACGCACTTCGGCAATTTCGAAGCCCTCCGAAAAGACCTGCCGGGATTGGACATGGGACTCAGCGCCCTGCTGTGCGATCTCAAAGACCGCGGGTTGCTGGAGGAAACGATCGTGTTGGTCTCGACGGAATTCGGGCGCACGCCGCGGGTCGCGGTGGAACGAGCGGGCGAGCTTCCCGGCCGCAGTCACTGGCCTTCGGCGGGGACATACCTGGTGGCCGGCGGCGGATTGCGAATGGGCCAGGTGGTCGGCTCGACCAACCGCCTGGGGGAGCATCCGGAGGATCGTCCGGTTCATTTGCAGCAGCTCTTTGCCACGATTTACCGGCAGTTGGGCATCGATGTGGATTCCGTCCAACTTCATGACGCGAGCGGACGTCCGCATTACATCCTGGAACATCGGGAGGTCATCCCGGAGTTGATTTGAAAGCCGCCCGTCACACCGCGACAACCCAGGAAAAGAAGCACTCAAAATGAAACTAAACCTCTCGACGATAAAGCGGGCCGCGCGTCTGTCCGTGCTGTTGGCAACCGCGCTGGCGGCGGGGTCCGTGATTGCGGCGGAACCGGCGGCTCGGACGGACTGGCCGCTTTGGGACGGCAAGGAATCGGTCGCCGACTACGCCAGGCGCGCGGGCATCAAGGACGTCGAGACAAGTTTAGATCTTGGCGGCGGCGTCACGATGAAGCTGACCTTGATCCCCGCCGGCAAGTTCATGATGGGCGCGCGCCCGCCGGAGTTTGCGGTAGTCGGAGGCGTTCGCGTGCTGGTCAGGAAGGGCGCGGGCGGCTCCGAAAACGATCCCCAGCTCGAGGTCATCATCTCCAAGCCCTTTTACATGGGCGTGTATGAGGTGACGCGGGAACAATGGGAACAGGTCATGGGTCGGAAATATCCGGCCAACGCACCCCTTTATCCCGTGCAGTTGGGGCTGACGCAGAAGCAGTTCGAACAGTTTGTGGGCAGACCGGTGTCCGGCGAGCAAAGCCGGGGGCATCTTTCCCAGGAGCTGTTCAAAAAGATCATCGCGGCCGATCCCGGTTATTTGGAGTATTTCAATCGCAAGACGCATCCCGCCGAGCGGATTGGTTGGGATGAAGCCGCGGAGTTTTGCCAAAAGGTCTCGGCTACGACCGGCAGGACGGTATCGTTGCCCACCCAGGCGCAGTGGGAATACGCCTGCCGGGCGGGGACCGATACGCGGTTCTACTTCGGGGACGACGACACGGAGATGCGGAAGTACGCCAATTACAATGTCGAAGGCAAAGCCGGCTGGCCCAAGGCCGACAAGGAGACCACCGACGGGTTCATCGGCCCGGCGCCCGTGGGTTCATTCCTGCCCAACAACTGGGGACTCTATGACATGCACGGCAACGTTTGGGAGTGGTGCCGCGACTGGCATGGGGGGTACAAGAAGTCGGGCCGGCTTGACCCGGTTGGCCCGGAACTCCCTATCACGGGGCATAATTGGCATGTGAGTCTTGGCGGTGGTTATGTCTCTGAATCGCTCTTCCATGTGTGGGCCGGCAGCAACGGCGGACATGGGCCCTTCCCTAACTCGCCCAGTCAAGGTTTCCGTGTGGTCGTGGCCTTGAAATAGAAGGCAGGGATTAGGCGGTAGGAGATAGTGTGTGGCTTTGTGAGTTTGGGCGTGGGAGCAGGCAGAAGTGACAACAACCAGAAGGAGTATTGCAATGGAGCGGGCGACGACCCTGTTAGTGCTGCTGGCAACCGCCCTGGCGGCGGCATTCGTGATTGCGGCGGAACCGGCGGCGGCGCGGGCGGAATGGCCGCTGTGGGACGGCAAGGAATCGGTCGCCGACTACGCCAGCCGCGCCGGCATCAAAGATGTGCAGATGAGTCTCGAACTCGGCTCTGGCGTCTTGATGAAGGTGACGCTCATCCCCGCCGGCAAGTTTGTCATGGGCGCGGTCCTGGAGCGCCGCGAGGGCGCAGCTTATTGGCAGACCCCTCACCGCGAAGTGACGATCAGCAAGCCGTATTACATGGGCATCCATGAGGTGACGCAGGAGCAGTTCGGGCAGATCATGGGCGCCGATCCGAAACGGGATCGTCGATACGAAGAGGCCAATGCCCGCGACAAGCAGAAGCCGAGGTGGCTCAAGGGCAAGACCCATCCCGAATCATTCCTGATGTGGAATGAGGCCGCGCAGTTTTGCGAGAAGCTCTCGGCCAGCACCGACAAGCAGGTTTGGCTGCCCACCGAGGCGCAGTGGGAATACGCCTGCCGAGCAGGCAGCACAACGCGGTTTTACTGGGGAGACGACCCCGCAGGGGTGCATCAGTTCGAAAACTTCACTCGAATCTTTCAGGGCGAGACCCTGGAAACCGCCAAGGACACCGGCGGCTTCCGCACGACCGCGCCCGTGGGGTCATTCAAACCCAACCCTTTCGGACTGTATGACATGCTCGGCAACGTTTCCGAGTGGTGCCACGACTGGTTCACGGGCAATTACATCGGCGCTCCCACGCTGGACCCCGCCGGGCCGGGTGTCAGCCCACCAGTTCCTCTTGCTGGTCCAAACCATGTCTGGCGCGGCAAGAATTTCAGCGATGTATGGGACTGGCCTAACATTATCAACCGACCTCAGCACTGGGGCACGCCGACTTGTGGCTTCCGCGTGGTCGTGGCCTTGAAAACCACCACGGGTGCCGCCCCAGGAGCAGTGGCTTCCTGGGCCTTGGGCAAAGGCGGGCATCTCCTCAAGGCACCGGCCGCGTCCGATTCCGCAAAGGCGAAAGTCGAAAATCCCTCCAAGGCACCGGTGGATCTGAAGCTGCGGGTGCCGCCGGGCTGCCGCGCGGCGTCCGGCACGCAGGCCGAGTCCTACACGAAGTCCGGATGGGCACAGGCGATCATGCACGAGGCCACCGGCATGGAGATGGTTTACATCCCGGCCGGGAGTTTTCTCATGGGCAGCCCGGCCGACACGACACGTTCCCAGCAGGAAACGGAGCGGGGTTGGGTGGCCCGGTTCGAGAAGCCGCATCAGGTGACGCTGACCAAGGGATTCTACATGGCCAGGCATGAGGTGACGCAGGCGCAGTGGGAAAAGGTGATGGGCTACAACCCGTCGCTCTTCAAAAATGCGGG
>BJHT01000234.1:8013-11609 GCA_014193395.1 Verrucomicrobiota bacterium | reverse complement strand
GCGATGACTTCCGCCTGTTCGAGAAGCTATGTCTGGAGGGTTTCCAATCCGGCCTGAGCTGGCGCACCATCCTCGCCAAGCGCGAGAATTTCCGCGCCGCCTTCCAAGGATTCGATTTCAACAAAGTGGCGCGCTTCACCCAGCGCGACATTGATAAGTTGCTCAAGGACGAAGGCATCGTCCGCCACCGCGGCAAGATCGAGGCCGTCATCAACAACGCCCGCCAAGCCCAAGACCTCGTCAAACAGGAAGGCTCCCTCGCCGCCTTCCTCTGGCGCTACGAACCCGACGCCAAACAACTCGCCGCCCCGCAAACCGCCTCCACTTCCGCCGAATCCGAAGCCCTCTCGAAAGCCCTGAAAAAGCTCGGCTGGAAATTTGTCGGCCCAACCACCGTCTATGCCTTCATGCAAGCCGTAGGACTCATCAACGACCACGTCACCGACTGCATCATCCGCCCCCAAGTCGCCCGCGCCCGCAAGACCTTCAACCCCCCGGGCCGCTGATCTACCACCCTTTCCCCATGATTTCGTGCCCCATGGTTTTGTTGCCCTCCCCTTCCCGCCGGAGCGTTCACAAAATAATGGCTTCCAAAATGATCGGGCAGGCAAGCGTTGGCCGAGTGCGACCCGTAACTGAGCGACGGCTCTACCTGCGGCCCAACGGGCCGCCAGAACCCAGCCCAGGGCTGAGCGCAGCGATGCCCTGGGAATACCGTCATCCCACAAACCCGCGCCCTGAAGGGGCGCGAGAGCCGTCTTCCCGGCGCATCGCGGATGTTTGCTCTCACACGCTATCCGTCTCCAACCCCTCTCGCGCCCCTTCCGGGCGCGCTCCTATGCTCGCGCGTCCGCCCCAGGGCATCGTGCTGACGCACTCAGCCCTGGGCTGGGTTCCGGCGGCCTTTCAGGCCGCAATGCGCTCTCTGTGTGGGTTTCGGCTGCTGAACTTGCTCCTTCCCGTCACGTCCGCGGTTCCCGTTGGAATTCATCGTCGGGAACTCGTCACCTCGTGGCGAATCTCCGCGTCCCTCTGTCTCTCCCTCTCTCTTTCCCTCCTCTCCGTCCTCCGCGCCGCCCCGCCCACCGTTACCACCCCCGAACTCCGCGGCCTCCAAATCGCCAAGACCACCCCCTTCACCCTCACCGGCACCGACCTCCTCCCCAACCCCCGCCTCCTCACCACCGCGCGCATCGCCAAACAAACCCTCAAGGACGGTGCCAAGCCCGAGCGCATCACCCTCGACATCGAACTCGCCCCCGGCACCCAGCCCGGCCTTCACAACTGGTGGCTCGTCACCGACGGCGGCGTCTCCGCCAAAGGCGTCCTCGCCATCGACTCCCTCCCCCAAAAACCCATCTCCGACAAACCCGAGACCCTCCCCGTCGCCCTCCACGGCACCCTCTCCGGCAGCCAGGTTCGCGATGTCATCTTCACCGCCAAGGCCGGTCAGGAAATCATCTGCGAAATCGAAGCCCAGCGCCTCGACAGCCGCCTTCGCCCCGTCATCAAACTCTTCGCCCCCGACGGTGCGCTCTTGAAATGGAGCCTTCCCCACCTCGCCCTCCGCGGCGACACGCGCCTCGAAACCAAGCTCCCCACCGACGGCGACTACCGCCTCCAACTCCACGACCTCCAATTCGCCGCGCCCGGCGTCTCGAATCATTTCCGCCTGAAAATCGGCCGCTGGTCCTACGCCGACCTCGCCTTCCCATCGACCGTGCAACGCGGCGTCTCCGCCGAAATCCAGTTGATCGGCCGCGACGGCGAGAAACGGACCGTCAGCCTCCCCGTCGGCGGCACCGGCCCCGCGATTCCCGCGCCCTGGCCCGACCCCGCCACCGCCAGCGGACCGCAGGCGACCGTGTGGTTGAGCGACCTTCCCGAGTTGATCGAAGACCGCACCAACTCCGCGCCCCAAGCGCTCCCCGCGCCGCCCGTCGCCGTGAACGGCCGCATCAGCCAGCCCGGCGAAGCAGACACCTACACACTCACCGTCACCCCCGAATCCGAAGTGGACCTCGACGTCTTCGCCGATTCCCTCGGCTCGCCCATCGACGCCGAACTCGAACTTCGCGACCTCCAAGGCGCGCGCCTCGCGATCAATGACGACGCCAACAACCGCCCCGACCCGCGCCTCACTTACAAAGTCCCCAAAGCCGTCACCAACCTCCTCGCCATCGTCCGCGACGTGAACGGCAACGGCGGCCCGCGCTGCATCTACCGCCTGCAAGTCACCGTGAAGGCCAAGGACAAACCGCCCGCCTTCACCCTCGCCGTCCTCGAAGACAGCCACACCCTGCAACCCGGCCAGCCCGGCGTGTTCAAGGTCGAAGCCCGCCGCGACGGCTACGACGGTCCCATCTCTCTCGCCTTCGACCGCCTGCCCGCCAGCGTGAAAATCTCCGGCCATGTCATCCAAGCCAACGCCACCGGCACGCTCCTCACGCTCACCACCGATCAACCCCTGCCGCCGTTCATCACCGCCCTCACCGGCAAGGCGAAAGACCTCGCCGCCCCCGCGCGTTTCGAGAGTGCGCAGTTGGGAAAATTTCAGCCCTGGCTCGAAAACGATCTCGCCCTCGCCGCCGCCCCCAAACCCGACTTCGCCTTCACCGCCGCGTGGGGTCCGCTCACGCCCACCAACTCGTCGCTCGCCCTCGGCGGCAAACTCACCCTCCCGCTCACCTGCACCCGCCCGCTCGGCCACGACGGCCCCGTGCGCCTCACGCTCCTCACCAGCCAGGCCCGCCTTTTCCTGAACAACGCCATCGATCCCGCCCGCGTCCTGCGCGAAGAAAAAGCGGTCTTCATTGAAGACGACAAAAAAGCCCAGGCCGCCTTCGACGCCCTCGCCCCCGCCACCAACGCCCTCGCCGCCGCCCAAAAAGAAGTCGCCGCCGCCAAGGACGAACCCGCCAAAGCTGCCGCCGCCAAAAAAGTCCAAGCCGCCGAAACCGCCCTCGCCACCGCGCAGAAAGCCGCGGACGAAGCCGCTCAAAAGGCCACCAACACCGTCGATTTCGCGCTGGTCATCCCCGGCGATCTCCCCGAACTCCCGCACCAACTCGCCTTCAAAGCCGAACTCCTCAAGCGCGACCGCCGCACCGTCGAAGCCATTGCCTACCTGCCACCCCGCGATTTCCCCGTGCTCAATCCCCTCGTCGTCAAACTCCCCGCGCCCGCCCCCGTGAAGCTCGACGCCAAGACCGGCGCAACCCTCGAACTCACCGGCCAGATCGAGCGCCTCGTCGGTGCCAAAGGCGACGTCACCGTGACCCTCTCCAACCTCCCCGCCGGCGCGACCGCCCCCACCACCGCCACCGTGAAAGAAGGCGCGACCGAATTTAAGTTCGCCCTCAAATTCCCCACCACCACCAAGCCCGGCGACTTTCCCGGCCTCAAACTCTCCGCCTCCGGCAAACCCTTCGCCGCCGCCACCGTCAAATCCCGCGACCTCGAATTCGCCGTGAAAATCCTCCCGCCCGACCCACCGCCGGTGAAACAGGCGGAGGCGAAGAAATAATATGAAGCCGAATTACAAAGTGGCGGCCACGAAGGCGACGGGTAGCACAGGCCACTGGCCTGTGCCGAGC
>BJHT01000234.1:0-8003 GCA_014193395.1 Verrucomicrobiota bacterium | reverse complement strand
AGCGGCTACCAGCCGCTCGGAATGACAGCACGCGTCGAACTATTCGGGGTGCTCCTGAATCACCGGACGCCTCCGCCGTTCCGTCCGGCCAGTGGCCGGACGGGACAGGCCAGTGGCCTGTGCTACCCACGGCCGAGCCTGTGGCAACGGATCCCTTCCACCGCGCCGCAACCCCGTTGGGGTTGGTGTCATTCGGGCGGATTTCCCAGGGTAGCTCGTTCCTCGCAACCCTGGGCTGGAGGCCGGAATCCCGTTGGGATTCGTAGTCAGATGTGCGCCCGATCTCTCCCACACTTCAGCTCTCTCCCGCTGGGCGCGGAAGCTAGCTCGACTGCTCCCCGACTAACCATAGTGTTAATCTCTATCACTCGCGGCTTCCGTCTCTCCCTCTCCCAGCGGGAGAGGGTAGGGGTGAGGGAGAGCGGCTACAGATTTCAAACAGGGTTGCGAGTAACCGACGCGCGCCGGACCGAATCGGGGACGCTTCGGTGCCCATTTAGATGTTAGGCCCCATCGCACGCCCATGATATTTCCAAGCATCAGATGGCCGAAGTCAGTCGCCGTGAGGATTGCGGCGGTCGCGGCTCTGCTCGTGGTTGGATACTTTGGCAGCGCGCTCGTCGTGCTCGATTTTTCCGATGTTGCATACCCAAACGACGAGGAGTATTTCGCCGGGCGTCAGGTTGCGTTCGGCCCACGGCCACGTTGGTTTCTTTGCACGGCTGCTTACCCGAGTTTTCCAGCGGGCTGGTCTTACGACGGCAGTGAGTGGGCACTTGTTGTCTACCGACCGATTTGTGAACGTTGGGCGACACACAGAGGTTTTGCTTTGCCATCCAGATGGAGATGACAATGACGCGGCCTAAACATACTCTGCAGCGAACGGCGGCGGGCTGTCGCGGTTGCAATTGGCGCGCCTCGTGGCCGCAGGCGCTGAGCTTGGGTCGTAGGCCGCATCGCCCGCTATGAGCTTATTTAGGCGCATATTTGGAATTTCAAGGAGTGAGCGATTGCTTCGAGAGCAAGCTGACCTTTGGGCGGTTCAACATTATCCCGCAGCCGAGCGCACTATTGCAGGGACCACAGCGCGGATTGTTGTCGAGCAGCAGAGTGTTGGCCTGGAGCAGTTGTCTCCGACGACTCGGTTCATCGAGGACTTGCAGATGCATGATCCTTTGGAAGGAGTCGAATTGGTGATGGCCGTTGAGGAAGAGTTCGGCATTAAGATTTCCGAAAAGCATTCCGAGGCGATGAAGACTCTTGGAGACCTAGTTACGTATTTACATGAGAGAGTTCAGACACATGCTGCCTAACATGAAACATTTCCTCACCCTCCTCTTCATCACGCTCGGCTATCTGCGCGCCCTCGCTGCACCCGCCCCCGACCCCATCACCGACCTCCGCGCCACACCCGCGACCGTCACCCTCGTCAACCCGCAGCGCCCGCACTCCCTCATCGTCCAAGCCCGCACCAAGGGCGGCTACGACCTCGACCACACCGCCACCGCCACCTACCGCAGCAGCAACGACCAGATCGCCCGCGTCGATGCCGCCGGCTGGATTCACCCCGTCGCCAACGGCCAGGCCACCATCACCGCCACCGCCGCTGACCGCTCGGCCACGGTCAACGTCACGGTGAAACTCCCGCCCGCGCCCGTCCCCTTCAGCTTCCGCCAGGATGTCATGCCCGTGCTCTCCAAAGGCGGTTGCAATGCCGGCGCGTGCCACGGCTATTCGCTCGGCAAAAACGGTTTCAAACTCTCCCTGCGCGGTGCGGACCCGGAGAAAGATTACCCCGCGCTCACCGACGAATTCCTCGAGCGCCGTATCAACCGCCATCAACCCGCCGCCAGTCTCCTGCTCCTCAAACCGCTCGGTGACATCCCCCACGAAGGCGGCGTGCGCTTCGATCACGGCGGCGTGTTGCACGAAACCGTCCGGCAATGGATCGCCGAGGGCGCGAAGGACGACTCCCCCGTGCTGCCCACGCTCGTCGCCGTCACGATCTTCCCCGAGAAAGTCGTCGCCCTGCCGCGCGCCCGACAGCAGTTCCAGCTCGTCGCCAAATACAGCGACGGTTCGACGCGCGATGTTTCCCGCACCGGCATTTTCACCGTGAACACCGAGCGCGTCGCCCGCGTGGACGAAACCGGCCTCGTCACCGCCACCGACCTCGGCGAGACCGCCATCGTCGCCCGTTACGAAGGCATCTTCGCCGTCGCCAATCTCTTCGTGCTCCCGCCCGACAAGGGATTCCAGCCCACGCCCGTGCCGCAGGACAACCTCGTGGACCGCCACGTCGTCACAAAGCTCAACGACCTCCGCATCAAACCCTCCGACCTCGCCGACGATGAACGCTTCCTCCGCCGCGTCTCCGTCGATCTCATCGGCGTGCAGCCGAAGCCCGACGAAGTCACCGCCTTCACCGCCAGCAAGGACGCGGACAAACGCGCAAAGGCCATCGCCGCCCTGATGAAACGCCCCGAGTTCATCGACTGGTGGTCGCTCAAATGGGGCGACCTCCTGCAAAACTCGCGCAACGCCCTCAGCGACCCCGCGGTCTATGCCTTCCGCGAATGGATTCGCGCCAGCATCGCCCGCAACGTCCCGCTGGATGTCTTCGCCCGCGAAATCCTCACCGCCCGCGGCAGCTATCTCGATCACCCGGCCGCCGCTTATTTCGCCGTCAGCAAGGACACCGACGACACGTTGCAACGCGCCACGCAGGTCTTCGCCGGCGTGCGGATGTTGTGCGCCAAATGTCATCCGCATCCGTTCGAGCACTGGACGCAGGGCGATTACTACGGCGTCCACAGCTTCTTCAACCAAGTCACCACCAAGGCCGACCCGCGCCTCACCGGCGTCGCGAATGCGAAAACCATTCTCCTCAATCTCAGCGCCGCCTCCTCGACCAATCCCCGCACCGGCAAACCCCAGCCCCCGCGCTATCTCGGCGGCGGCGAACCCAAGCTCGATGCCGGCATCGACCGCCGCGCCGACTATGCGAAATGGCTCACGTCCTCCGAGAACCCGCACTTCGCCCGCAGCCTCGTCAACCGCGTCTGGAGCTACTTTTTCCATCGCGGCATCATCGATCCCGTGGACGACCTCCGCTCCACCAGCCCGCCCATCAACGCCCCGCTGCTCGATGCGCTGACGAAGGATTTCGTGGCGCACCAGTTCGACCTGCGCCACCTCATGCAGACCATCGTCACCTCGCGCACCTACCAGCGCAGCTCGCTCACCAACGACACCAACGGCCACGACGACGCCAATTTCTCGCACGCCATCCCGCGCCGCCTGCCCGCCGAGGCGCTGCTCGATTCCCTCGTGCAAGCCACCGGCGTGAAGGAAAATTTTAGCGGCGCGCCCGCCGGCTTCACCGCCGCGCAACTCCCCGACGCCAATGTGCAAAGCCCCTTCCTCTCTCTCTTCGGCAAACCCCAGCGCATGGAAGCCTGCGAATGCGAACGCGACCTCGGCGCGAACATGTTGCAGGCCCTCCACTTCATCAACGGCAAGTCCATCCTCGACCGCGTCGCCAGCGGCAGCGGCCGCCCCGCGCTCCTCCTCGCGCAAAAGCCCACCGACGAGCAGCTCATCGAACAACTCTACCTCTGGTCCCTCGCCCGCCGCCCCGCCGCCGCGGAAATCGCCGCCGCCAAAAAGTTCCTCGCCACCTACGCCGACAAACGCGCCGAAGCCGCCCAGGACTTCATGTGGGGCCTCCTGAACAGCCGCGATTTCACGATGCTCCATTGAGCGAAAAACTCTTGCTGCTCCCAATGAACATCACTGAAAAGGCGGGACAAAAAGCACCAAGCCGAGCATCGCACCAATGCGCTTTGGAGTGCGGTGACTTGTCACCGCCTTCGCGCAGGCGACTTGTCGCCGTCGAACCGCGACACGCGTCCGCACCCGCACGCACGCCACCGCTGGCGCGAGCCGTGAACGCATCCTGATACACGGGCCCTTCCCGCCACCAATGAACCTCCCCAAAAACGCGGAACAAACCGGACAGAGCCGTGAATCACACCAACGCGCTGTGGAGTGCGGTGACTTGTCACCGCTTTCGCGCAGGCGACTTGTCGCCGTCGAACCTCGACACGCGTCCGCACCCGCACGCACGCCACCGCTGGCGCGAGCCGTGAACGCGCCATTCCACACCAACGCTTCCGGCAGTTCGACGGCGACAAGTCGCCTCGAAAAAGCGGTGACAAGTCGCCGCACTCCAAACCCGCTCTCGCGTCGGTCGCGCCCCGCCTATGCGCGTCTCCACGCGATCACGCTTTTCGCTATCTACATTTTCTCCTTCCTCGTCTCCGCGCTCCCCACCTCCGCCGCCGACACCAGCATCAGCTACCAGCGCGACATCTGGCCCATTTTCAAACGCCACTGCCTCGGCTGCCACACCGAGGGCAAAGCCAAGGGCGGCCTCCGCCTCGATGACCTCGACGCCCTCCGCAAAGGCGGTAAACACGGCGCGCTCTTCGTCGCCGGCCAGCCCGACCAGAGCCTCCTCATCAAGCAAGTCACCGGCGACCCGCCCGAGATGCCCGAGAACGAAGCCCCGCTCTCCGCCGCCAAAGTGAAACTCCTCCGCGACTGGATCGCCCAGGGCGCCAAGCTCGACGCCGCCCCGAAATCGGACCGACCACCCGTCGTCATCCCCGCGACCTACGCCTTCGCCCCCGCCATCGCCAGCGTCGCGCTCAGCCCCGACGGCAAGCTCGGCGCCGTCGCCGTCCGCAGCGAAGTCGTCCTCCTCGACCTCGCCAACACCAACGCCGCGCCCCGCCGCCTAGCCACCGATTTCGACCTCCTCACGCACGTCGAGTTCAGCCCCGACGGCAAACACCTCGCCGCCGCCGGCGGTTCACCGCAGCAATTCGGCGGCGTGATTTTCTTCGACCCCGCCGACGGCAAACGCCAGTCCCAGCGCCGCGTCGGCAAGGACACCTTGTTCAAAGGCAACTTCGCGCCCGACAGCCAGACCATCGCCCTCGGCGGCGCGGACGGCGCGATTCATCTCATCCCGCTCGATGCCAAAGCCCCGGTGAAGTCCATCGACCTCCACAGCGACTGGGTCATGGCCGTCGCCTACACCGCCGACGGCAAACAACTCATCAGCGGCAGCCGCGACAAGACCACCAAACTCAGCAGCGTCGAGAGCCTGAAACTCCTCCGCTCCGTCGATCAATCCGCCGACATCATCAACGCCGTCGCCGCCGATCCGCTCACCGCCATCGCCGCCGGCAATGCCCGCACCCTCACCGGCTACGATCTCAAGCTCGCGCTCACCGGCATCGAAGTCGGCGGCTCCGGCAACGGCGCGCAGCCCGTGAACAACCGCGCGCAATACCTCCGCGCCTACGAAGCCCAGGCCGAGGCCGTCACCGCCCTCGCCACCAGCGGCGACCGCAAACTCCTCGCCGTCGCCACCCGCGGTCCCGAAATCCGCCTCTACCAAACCGCCGACCGCCAGCGCAAAACCGCGATCCCCAACCTGCCCGCCCCCATCCTCGCCCTTGCCCTCAACACCGACGGCACCCGCCTCCTTCTCGGCACCAAATCCGGCCTCGTCCAACTTTACGACACCCCCACCGCCAAGCTCCTCCGCACCCTCACCCCCGTCCCAGTCCAAACGCCGGTCACCGCGGCCAAATAGCACTCCAAGGGAGGCACATCTGGGGAGGCGACAGCTTGTCGCCGCAACGCTCCCCTCACTCCCTCGCGCCAGCGCGCCAGGGGAGGCGACAGCTTGTCGCCTCATCTGCCTTCTCCCCATCTTTGGCCAGGCCTCTCAGTTCGCACTCAAGTAACGCAACATCCTCTCGCTCTCCCCTCATCACACCAAGCTGTGGCGACAAGCTGTCGCCACCTCATCCCCTTCCCCAGGGGAGGCGACAGCTTGTCGCCTCAATCTTCAACCCCGCGTTCCCCACGCTTGCGATTCATCCCATCCCCTGCATTCTCGATCGCCACCACCGCTCGCTTCTCTCCACCACCGCGCCATGAAACCCGAGCACCTCAAAAAACTCATCGACGACCATCGCGAAGCCGCCGGCGGCCCGCCCGCACCCGGAGATCCATCTTCTGAATTCAAAGGCTGGTACTCCTCCGCTCAACTTCCCCACTTTGACGCCCCGGGCACGATCCAGTTCCTCACCTACCGCCTCGCGGACGCCATGCCCGCCGAGCGCCGCCACGAGTGGGCGGCGTTTGCCGCCATCAAGGACGACATCCAGCGCCGCATAAAACAGGAGGACTACCTTGATCGCGGCCTGGGCGCGTGCCATCTGCGCGACCCGCGCATCGCCGGGTTGGTGCAGGAAAACCTCTGGCACCACGATGGCATCAAGTACCGCCTTCACGCCTGGGTCATCATGCCCAACCACCTTCACGCCCTGCTCGAATTCTGGAATGTCCCGCTCGGCGACGTTCTCAAGAGCCTCAAGAGCTACACCTCCAAAAAAGCCAACCAGCTGCTGGGCCGCCGCGGCACCTTCTGGCTGGACGACTACTTCGACCGCTACATCCGCGACAACGAACACCTCCGCAAAGTCGTGCGCTACATCGAAAATAATCCCGTGAAAGCGGGCCTCACGCGAACCCCGGAAGCGTGGCAATGGACCAGCGCCCGCTACCGTGGCGAACCCGGCCCAGTCGTGCCCGTCCTCACCCATCCCACCGCCAAACGCACCCAACCATCGCCACCACAGCTGCCACTGCCACCGCCCTGAACGATCCCCAACCGCGATAGGGGAGGCGACAGCTTGTCGCCTCAGCTCCTTCCCAATCCCTGTGGCGACAAGCTGTCGCCACCCCTGGAGCGCTGCACCTCCGCATGGCATTTACGCCACGCTGAACTGGGGAGGCGACAGCTTGTCGGCTCCAGTTTCTCCCCACTCCCTGTGGCGACAAGCTGTCGCCACCCCTGAAGCGCAGCCACATCCGCACGGCATTTGCACCACGCTGCGCTGGGGAGGCGACAGCTTGTCGCCTCTGGATTGCTTCCTTCATTCAGCGTGTTTGTAAGGAGCCTGATGGCGACAAGCTGTCGCCACCCTTGATCTGATGCAGTCGCCACTCCCTTCCTCGCACCACTCCAGTGCCCCCGCTCACCGCGGCGGCAATCCCGCCTGCTGCCGGAACGGCTTTCCAGCCTGATAAAGCGCCAGCCGCTTCTGCATTTCCGCCACGACCTCTCTCGGCGCGCCGGCTGCGGCGAGTCGCAGCGCCTGCGACTGCGTGTTCGCGGCTTCCACAAAATCCCCGCTCTCAGCGAGCGCCGCAGCTAGCGCATCCAGGTGCACCGGGTTTTGCTGGCCCGAAAGCTGGTTCGCCTTGCGCGCCAGTTCCACGGCCTCGCGGCCATTGCGAAACTTGATGTTGGGATGCGTCGCCAGCACTGTCGCCAGCGCCACCAGCGCGGCCGGTGTCTCGGCGCGCAGCCGCAGCGTCTCGCGAAACTCCGCCACGGCCGCTTCGGTTTTCTGCTGCCCCGACAGCGCCATCCCCAGCCGCAGATGCGCGTCGGGATCGTCGGGACGCAAGCGGACGACCTCGCTGAACTGCGCCGCCGCCTCCGCGGATTTCCCCTGGCGCGCCCACAACAGACCCAGTGCGGTGCGCGCCTCGGCGAGGTCAGGCTTGTGGCGAATCGCGTCGGCGTAGTGCTGCTCGGCCTCCGCGAGTTTGCCCTGCGTTTCGAGCAACGAGGCGAAATTGAAATGCGCCTCCGAAAAATCCTGCTTCAACCGCAGCGCCGCCGCGTATTGCTCGGCCGCCTCGGCGGGCCGGTTCAGCGACGCCAGCGCGTAGCCCGCGCCGTTGTAGGCGTCGGCGAACCCCGGATTGAACCGCAGCGACTCCGAGAAACTCTTGAGCGCCTCGGCGAATTGTCCCTGCCGCGCGTAGGCGTTGCCCAAACTGTTCCAGCCATCGTAGTAGGTCGGCCGGATGCGGATGGCCTCTTTGTAATTCGCAATCGCGTCCTCGAC
>BJHT01000233.1 GCA_014193395.1 Verrucomicrobiota bacterium | reverse complement strand
ATCGTCCGGCGGTTTTCAGCCGTCCACCGCAGTTGCCCAGCACGACCATCGGCCATTCCCAGCAGCGCGAGTGGTGGCTCTCCGCGGCGTCGCTCAGATACACGATGACGGTGTTGTCGAGCATCGTGCCGCGGCCCTCTGGGACCGACTGGAGTTTCTTGGCAAGGCGGGCGATCTGCTCGAAGTGGAAGCGGCGGATGGTGATGGCGAGGTCGTCCCACGGGCGGCCGTTGAAGGAGCCGCCGTGGCCGATGGCGTGTTTGCCGAGGCTGATGCCAAGGCCTTCAAAGCGCACGCTGAAGTAGGGATCACCGCAGCCGCTGGCGAGGACGAGGACGTTGGTAAGGCCTCCAATCAAGGCCGCGGCACCGATGTCAAAGCCCGCGTCGAGGCGGTCGGTCTCGACGTCGGAGCGGAACTTGTCCGTGACGACGGGGGCTTTGGTGCGGAGCGTGTTTTGGATTTCGTTGAGCCGGCTGTGGCGGTGCTTCATCGCCTCGAAGGCGGAGAGGTAATTGCCGAAGCGCTCGCGTTCGGCGGCCGGGAGCGTGCGTTCGACGCGCTTTACGTCCTCCACCATGAAGTCGAGGAGATTGCCGCGCGCGACGAAATTCTCGCGGCCCGCGCCCTGCGCGACGCTGCCGAAGAGTTCGTTGTAGGCGAGGTCGGGCCGGCACTGGATGGGCGCGCCTTTGTCCGGTCCCCAGGCGGAAATGTTGTAAACGATACTGTGCTCGGGACGGTCGGAGATACCGAGGCCGACGCGCGGAAAGAGCGCGGGCACGGCCTTCGCCAAGGCGCAGTCGATGGTCTCGCCGGCCGGGCCTTTCTTCGCGGAGTAACAACCGAGCGCCCCGAAGTTGTTCGAGTGCCCGCCGCCACAGACGCGGCCCGAGAGGCCCTGGATGATGGTGAGGCGGTCCTTGAAATCAGCCAGCGGTTCGAGCGCGCGCGGCAGTTCGTGCCCGGCCAGCGGCACGTCCACGAGACCGTCGGCGTCGTTCTGACTCTGAGCGTTGCGTTTGCGCGCGAGGGTTTTCGGTTGAATCTGGTCGGGGTTCAGGCCGTTGCCCTCGACGACGAAGACGAAGCGGCGGGGCGCGGGCGCGCCGACGGATTCGGCGTGGAGACGTTGCACGAGCGGCGCGAGCAGCATCGTTCCAGCTCCGAGCGAGGTGCCGTGGAGGAAGGAACGGCGGGTCAGGTTTTTCATGGTTTGCTGGGGGAAACTGACGCGGCGTTGCCGGGTGGATTCACGCGGTAGAGAAAGGCGTCGCTGGTGAGCAGGCTGATGAGCAGCGCCCGGAAGCTGCCGCCGTATTGCACATACGCGCGGTCGGCGGCCTGGAGCACGGACGCGTCGGCTAGCGTTTCGTTGCGGCCCAGCCAGTAGCGGAAGGCATGGCGCACGAAGACCTGCCGCACGCGTTCGCTGCCCGCGAGTTTACGAACCAATGCGAGCGGGTCGGCCACGTCGCCTTCGAGGCGCGGGTCGCCGGTCAAGGCCACGCTGCCGCGCGTATCGAGAGCGACTGCCTTGGACACCGCGCCGAGCGAGTTGCCTTTCTTGTCAATGTTCAGGGCGGTGGCGTCCTTGTCCTGCACGCGCTCCGTGGTACGGAAGCGACCGAAGTGATCGAACATCTCGAAGGGCACCCCGAGCGGGTTCATGCGTTGATGGCACTGCCAGCAATACTCCTGCTTCGTCACTTCGAGGCGCTGCCGCAGCGTCTGCTCGGGCGCGTTCGGGAGTTGCGCATCCACAGTGATCGGCAGGTCCGGCACGGTGCCGCCGAGGAGCCGTTCGCGAATCCATTTCCCGCGGGTGATCGGATGGTTGTCGAAGTTCATCGAGAAGGCCACGAGCCAGCTCGGCTGCGTGAGAATGCCGGCGCGCTGGCCGGCGGGCAGCTCGACCGGCTGCACGTCGGGAAAATCATCAAGGCCGTAGGAGCGGAAGACCTCGCGGCCCTGGGGCTTGAAAGTTTTGTTTTTGAACTTCTCGGGATTCTTCGCCTTGTCCGCCTCGAACTTGGCGAGCGCCTCGGCGCGCTTCTGCTTCTGTTCGGCGGCGTTGCGATAAGACACGAAACTCTTCGTGGTCGTCAGCAATTCGCGCAGCACATCCTTGTCCGCAGCGAGAATGCTCAGCACGAGCTGGTCGGTGTCCTCGACGAGCACCCGCGCGTCGTGCTCCTTGTTTTCTTTGTCGTCTTTGAAGACCTCGGTGGCGTGGTGATAGCCGAAGAACTCGCGGAAAAAGCGGAGGATGCGCGGCTTGGCGAGCTTCGGATCGGCGAGCATCCGGCGCACCTCGCGCTCCGCGGATTCGCGCGACGCGGTGAACTGGCTCTTGTCGAGCGCGGCGAGCAGTTCACCCTTTGGCGGCGCGTCGGTGAGGGCGAAACTCAGAGCGTAGGCGAGTTCGCGCGGCGCGAGGAGGCGGCGGCCGTGCGCGTCGGGTTCGCCCGCGCCGAGTTCGCTGCGGAAGATGGCCTCGGGCAGCAACAGCACCGCCGTGAGCGTGGCGCGCGCGCCGGCGACCTGCCCGGCGTCGGCGATGTTCTTGCGCATGAAGGCGGTGAAGCGCGCGAGCTCGTCTGGCGTGGGTTCGCGACGCAGCACGAGCTTGAATTGGTGCGCGATGGCCGTGCGAATCTGGGCCTCGGTCGGCGGCGCGTTGGTGTCGAGCAGCGGATTGAATTCGCGCGGAAAACCGGCGCGCTTGAACTGGCCGCCCTCGATGGTGAAGCGCGTCTGCGCGGCGACAATGGCATCCGCGTTGCGCATCAGCAGCCCGGTGGTCGGCTCGTCCACGACAAACGCGCCCGCGAAATCCTTGAAGCCCTCGCCGGTGAGCATCGAGAACGGCTGCGTGACGCCCTTCACGTTTTTGCCCACGCCGTCGCGGAGCAGCTCGTCGTAGATCTGCGGACTGATGCGCCAGAGCCGCGCGGTGGTGGCCGGTGGCGGCGTGCCGGGCGCGACGTTCGTGGAGAAGAGCGCCTCGTGGCTCACACGATTGCCGCCGCCGGGCAGCTCCATCGCGGGCGGCGGGGTGAGCTTGAATCCGGCGCGGGCGAATTCGGCGGTGAGCCAGTTCACCACGCGCCCGCTGGCGTGGGGGCTGGGGCGCGGTTCGTCCTCGGGCGGCATCTCGCCGAGCCAGAGCTTCTCGGCGACGCGCGCCCAAGTTTCGCGGGCCTTCTCGGACGTGAGCGAGCCGTCGAGCTCATGCAATGCGAGCTTGCCCGCCTGCTTTTTCTCGCCGTGACATTTCCTGCAGTGCTGCGCGAGGAAGGGGCGGATGTCCTTCTCAAAATCCGGCGCGGCCGGCGCGGCCTGACCGCTGCGCGGGCCGACCGCGATCGCCACGACGAACGCGCCGAGCACGGTGGCGAGCAGACGAAATGCAGTGGTCATGGGGGCAAATATAGCAAGGTGAGCCACCGGAGTGGGAGGCGATTCTTTGTCCCGTGCGCTCCCCCGAAAATCGAGGGACGGGCCTTAGATCAGGCCGCGGACTTGCCCCCACGGAGGACGGATGCCATTCTGAAACCATGAGCACGGCAACGATAGAACAGAAGCTGAACGGTTTGGTCCGACGCGTGGAGGCACTGGAGGCAAAAGGCAAAGCCAGGCCGGCACGGAAGGGAAAGTGGCGCGGGGCGATTGGATTCGCCCAGGGCGATCCCCTGCTGGACGAAGCATTGCGGCTGGGCGCGGAGTGGCGGGCCAAGGCCAATCGGGAAGGCCGTTAACCTCATGCTCGCGGTTCTGGACACGAATCATTTCCGGGAGCTTGCCTTTGCCACGCCCTTGGGAACGAGACTCGAAGAACGGGCGGACGCGGCGGGGGCGGACTTGGTACTCACGATTATCACAGTGCAGGAGGCTACGGCTGGATGGCTGGCACTCATCAATTCCACCAAAGCGGGACGTGGCCAGATTCGCGCTTACGAACGGTTTCAGGCCACCATCGCCGCGTTCGATGCGTTCGCGATTCTTCCGTTTGATGACGCCGCGGCTGATCACTTCGAGGGCTTCCAAAACCAGCGCCTCCGCATCGGCACGATGGACCTGAAGATCGCCGCCATCTGCCTCGCGCACGACGCGACTTTGTTGACCCGCAACCGGGGTGACTTTGAAAAAATCCCCGGCCTCCGCGTGGACAACTGGCTGGATTGAGTGCGCCCGTGGCGTGCCGGTGAGGAGTGTTTTCTTCCGTGGATGTTTCACACGAGCAGTTCCGGCTGCGGCGTGTGCTGCTTGATGTCTTTCACCGCGGCGGCGGCGAGGCCGAACTTCGGGCGCGGCTAGTCTTCCGGCGGCATCTCGCCGAGCCAGAGCTTCTCGGCGACGCGCGCCCAAGTTTCGCGGGTCTTCTCGGACGTGAGCGAGCCGTCGAGCTCATGCAATGCGAGCTTGCCCGCCTGCTTCTTCTCGCCGTGACACTTCGTGCAGTGCTGCGCGAGGACGGGGCGGACATCCTTCTCGAATTCCGCCGTGACCGGCGCGGCCTGACCGCTGCGCGGGAAGAGCGCGAGTGCTACGGCGAGCGCGCCGAACATGGTGGGAAGCAGTTTGGAGACTGTGGTCATGCAACCGAATCTAACGAAGACAGCGCCATGAGTAGGAAATGAATCTTGCAGCATCCGTTGCGGGAAAGACCGACGGATCGGGCCAAGCTCAGGCTGTGGACGCGCATCCGGCGGACGCACCATTCGCAATTCGCAAATCGTTCTTCCCCCTTTCCCATTCGCCATTCCCCGTTCCCCGTTCCCCGTTCCCGACGATTGACACCACCCCCACTGCTACCTAGTTTCGCGCGGTAAATACTGAGTCGCAGACCCCGAGTTTACACTTCGGGGCTTTTTATTGTCGCGACGGGATTCGCAAACTTATGGCAAACACCATTTTGGTCGGCGCTCAATGGGGCGACGAGGGCAAAGGCAAAATCATCGACGTGCTCACCGAGGCGGCCGACATCGTCGTGCGCTACGCGGGCGGCAACAACGCCGGCCACACCGTCTTCGTCGGCCCGCAAAAATACGTCCTGCACCTCATCCCCTCCGGCATCCTCCGCAAGGACAAGACCTGCGTCATCGGCAACGGCGTCGTGCTCGACCCCGTCGGCCTCGTGAAAGAACTCGACGGCCTCGCCAAGCTCGGCGTCGCCGTGACGCCCGAAAATCTCCTCATTTCCGAGACCGCCCACGTGGTCCTCCCGTATCATCGCGAGCTCGACGGCGCGCGCGAACTCGCCAAGGGCAAGGGCAAGATCGGCACCACCAAACGCGGCATCGGCCCGTGCTACGGCGACAAGGCGGCGCGCGTCGGCATCCGCGTGATGGACCTCGTCAGCCCGGACCGCTTCGCCGCCAAGCTCAAGCTCCGCGTGAAGGACGCGAACGCGCATCTCAAGGGCCTCGGTGCCAAGCCGGTGAGTTACAAAAAAATCCTCGCCGAGTATTCCGCCGCCGCGGAGGTCATCCGTCCGCACGTCACCAACACCGTGCGCTATCTCCACGACGCTACCACGGCGCGGCGCGGCATTTTGTTTGAAGGCGCGCAAGGCACCTTCCTCGACCTCGACCACGGGACTTATCCCTACGTCACTTCCTCCAACACCACGGCCGGCGGCGCCTGCACCGGCAGCGGCGTGCCCCCGCACAAGATGGACAAGGTCGTGGGCGTGATGAAGGCCTACACCACGCGCGTCGGCGAAGGCCCGTTGCCGACCGAGAACGCCGAGATTTCCGACCTGCTCCACGGCATGGGCCGCGAGTTCGGCTCGACCACCGGACGCGCCCGCCGCTGCGGCTGGTTCGATGCCGTCGCCACGCGCCACGCCACGATGGTCAACGGCATCGACGAACTCGCCGTGACGAATCTCGACGGCCTCGACACGCTCGCGACGATCAAGGTTTGCACCGGCTATCGCGTCGGCGCGGTCACGTTCGATCACATGCCGAACGACATCGAAATCCTCGCCCTGTGCGAACCCGTGTACGAAGAACGCCCCGGCTGGCAGACCGACACCAGCGGCGCACGCAAATGGAAAGACCTCCCGGCCAAAGCGCGCGACTATCTCAAGTTCATCGCCGAACAAACCGGCGCGAAACTCACCATCGCCTCCATCGGCCCCGCGCGGGAACAGACCATCTTCCTCTGATCCGCGGCGATGGGGCCGGGCCGATGTTTTGAACCACAGAGACGCGATGAACACAGGGCGGCGGAGCTGCAACGAAAGCGGAGCGCGACCGGTCCCCGGTCGCAGCGGCAACAGCGAAGCCGGGGCGCTGGGAGTTTTTGACACCTTCGCGAGTGCGCAGCCGCTGCGGGCGGGAACCGCCCACGCTCCGAAATCCTCGCGCCGCGCGAGGATTTTGAAGAGTTGCAGCACAGAGCAGCAGAGCCAGAACTACGCCAGCGCCTTTGTGGAGTGCGGTGACTTGTCACCGCTTTTGCGCAGGCGACTTGTCGCCGTCGAACTTCCCAGACCTTCCGCTCTCACGAGCGTGCCCGCGCTGGCGCGAGCTGTGAACGCCCCATCGCGCACGCACGCCACCGGCAGTTCGACGGCGACAAGTCGCCTTGAGAAAGCGGTGACAAGTCACCGCACTCCAAACCGCCGCGGCACGCCCCGCCTTCTCCTGTGAGCACCGCCATCCAGCTCAGCGCCGCGGCCAAGGCGAGCCTGCCCACGCACATCGCCATCATCATGGATGGCAATGGCCGCTGGGCCAAGGCGCGCCACCTGCCGCGCGTCGAGGGCCACCGCAACGGCGTCGAGTCCGTGCGCGCCATCGTCCGCGCCTGCGGCGAACTCGGCGTGAAATACCTCACCCTCTACGCCTTCTCCGTCGAGAACTGGAACCGCCCCAAGGACGAGGTGGACACCTTGATGAAATACCTCGCCCGCTTTCTGAAAAACGAAATCGGCGAACTCAACCGCAGCAACGTCCGCCTCGACGTCATCGGCCAGATCTACCGCCTGCCGGAATTTGTGCAGGAACAGCTCGCCAAAACCCGCGCCGCCCTCGAACGCAACACCGGCCTCACGCTCGTCCTCGCCCTCAGCTACGGCGCGCGCGTCGAGATCGTCGAGGCCGTGCGCAGCATCGCCGCCAAGGTCAAGCAGGGCGACATCGACCCCGCCGAGATCACCGAACAGGTCATCTCGCAGCACCTCTACACGCGCCACCTGCCCGACCCCGACCTGCTCATCCGCACCAGCGGTGAGATGCGCCTGAGCAATTTTCTCCTCTGGCAAATCTCCTACACCGAACTCGTCGTCACCCCGACCCTCTGGCCCGACTTCCGCAAACCGCACCTCTGCGAAGCCATCGAGGAATACGCCCGCCGCCACCGCCGCTTCGGCGGCGTGTGACAACCGCCGCCGCAGGAATTGGAAAACCACGGATGCACACGGATGCACACGGATGGGAAACCGGCGCGCCGCCGGCGCATTGGCTTTGGAGTACGTTGACTCGTCACCGCTCTCCCGAGGCGACTTGTCGCCGTCAATCGCGGATGAACGCGAGAATACAAATGGAGCGCCCCCAGCTTGCGCCAGCGCCGGCCCGTCCGCATAATCGAACGCGCACAGAGATTCGACGGCGACAAGTCGCCTGCGCAAAAGCGGTGACAAGTCACCGCACTCCAAACCGCCCCGCCCCGTTCGATCGGCGGCGACGACGCGCACCCCGCTGACTAATCGCTAATCACTAATTACTATTCCCCCGCCCCCGCCATGTCTCTGCGCATCCTAATAATCCCCGACAAATTCAAAGGCACCCTCACCACCAACGCCGCCGCCACGGCCATCGCCACCGGCTGGCGTCAGGCCCGCCCGGACGATGACCTCGAACTCGTCCCCATGAGCGACGGCGGCGACGGCTTCGGCGCGATTCTCAGCGGCCAACTCCACGCCGGCGAACACACCGCCCACGTCGTCGATGCCGCGCACCGGCCGCACGACGCCCGCTGGTGGTACGAGCCAACCAACCGCACCGCCGTCGTCGAATCCGCCCGCGCCATCGGGCTCGCCCTGTTGCCACCGAAACAATTTCATCCCTTCCAACTCGACACCCGCGGCCTCGGCGAACTCCTCCTCGCCGCCGCCGCCGCGGGCGCGCGTCGTTGCCTCATCGGCATCGGCGGCAGCGCCACCAACGACGCCGGCTTCGGCATGGCCCGCGCGCTCGGCTGGCGTTTCCTCGACCGCGACGACCGCGACCTCGAAACGTGGACCGAACTTCACCGCCTCGCCCGCCTCCAACCGCCGCGCCGCCGCCGCCTGTTCCCCACCGCCATCGTCGCCGTCGATGTGCAAAATCCGCTGCTCGGCCCGCGCGGCTGCTCGCGTATCTACGGCCCGCAAAAAGGTCTCCGGTCCGAAGATTTTCCCGTCGCGGAAAAAAATCTGCGCCAGCTCGCCCGCATCGCCGAAGCACAATTTCCCGGCCTCAGCGCCAAGGAACCCGGCACCGGCGCGGCCGGCGGACTCGGCTTCGGCCTGCGCCTTTTTCTCGGCGCAAAACTCCAACCCGGCTTCGCCCTCTTCGCCCGCCACGCCGACCTCGTGCGCCGCCTGCGCAAGGTGGACCTCGTCCTCACCGGCGAAGGCGCGCTCGACAAATCCACGCTCATGGGCAAAGGCGTCGGCGAGCTTGGCCGCCTCTGCCAGCGCCTCGGAATTCCGTGTCTCGCCCTTGGCGGCGTGCTCACCGAACCGCGCGCCGTGAAGCAACTTTTCACCGACGCCCGCGCCATCACGCCGCACCTCACCACCACCGAGAACGCCCTCGCCCAACCCGCCCACTGGCTCACCCGCCTCGCCGAAATCACCGCTGCGGAATACGTGCCGCCCGACCGCGGATGACCGGCCGCCGAACGCCCGGTGGGTTTGCGATTCTTGTTTGGAATTTGACTCATCGCTTGGATGAAAGAACTCTCCACGATCTGCCGCGGAAGCTCAGGATTGCTATTATTGTCGCTATGTTTCTGCTTCAGGTTTTCCCATTCAATAATGAGTGGCATCACTTAGCGATCGACGAGGCAACCTATTTTGGATTTCCCGCGCCTTATTTGCAGTTTTTGAAAGGGCATTTCGCCCAGGCAACGCCGCACGAAACCCAGATCCAACGGTATTTCCATCCTTCATATTTGTTCCTCAATATCCTGGTTGGTATCGGAGCCTATTCGCTGATTGGTTTTGTTTATGAGAAGGTGAAGGCCTTGCTTGCCAGCTATCCCGGATATATCATGGGGCGAAGCGAAATTTCCCGTGTTTTCGCGTGTTCGCCAATGTTGACGCGGGTTTGGCCGCCACCGCCCGATCGCCGGGATGGTGACAGGGTGTCAGGTTTTGAGGGCGCGCTGGCGGGTGCGGGGCGGCGCGGGTTGTTTTCTCACCAGGTGGAGTTCCCCCCGGTCCAATAATTCCCATTCGACCAGTTCGCCGGGCTGCAGGCCGATGGCCGCGGCCAGGGGGATGGGAAAATAGACATACAGTTTGGGGTTCTGCCCTTTGGGCCGGATGGCCTGCACTTTGAGCGCATATTTGGTTTGATTTTCCATAGCTAGCCTATAGACTAGCCACATGTCTGCCATCAAGCAACCGCTTTTGTTTCAGGATGTGGGCGCCCGCCGGGTGCAAGCCGACTTTTCCGGCGGGCACCTCACCGTGGATGCCGGCGTGCTCCTGCTCCGCCAGGTCAACCGCGGCCTGGGCGTGTCCCGCCGTTTGGCGGCCTGCTTCCACGACCACCGCCAGCCGGAGTGGGTGGAGCACTCCGTCGAACAGCTCTTGGATCAGCGGCTCTATGGCTTGGCCCTGGGCTACGAGGATCTCCATGACCATGCACGGCTGCGGCTGGATCCGCTGCTGGCCGTCGCGTGCGACAAACGCGATCCGCTGGGGCGGGAGCGGGTCCGGCCGGAGCACCGCGGCGTGGCCTTGGCCAGCGCCGCCACGCTCAACCGGCTGGAGCTGTCCAACAACAAGGCGACCAGCGCGCATAAGCTCCCCCACGATCCGGCTCAGATCACCGCCTGCCTGCTGGAGCTGGGGGTCGCGAGCGTGCCCCGCTACGCGCGCGAGATCATCCTGGATCTCGACGCCATGGGCCACCGGCTGCACGGCACCCAAGAAGGCCGCCATTTCAACGCCTACTATGATGACTATTGTTATCTGCCGCTCTACGTCTGTGTCGGCGACCTGACGCTGTGGGCGCAGTTGCGCACCTGCGAGCGCTCCGCGGCCGACGGGGTGGTGCCGGCGTTGGAGCAAATCATCCGCGCCCTCCGTAAACGGTGCCGCCATGCGCGGATCATTGTGCGCGGGGACAGCGGCTTTGGCGTGGAAGCCATCATGGCGTGGTGCGAGCGTCAGACCGACGTCTACTACTGCCTGGGCATCGGCCAGCATGCGGGCTTGCTCGCGCCGCTGGGACCCGCGCTGGCGGCGGCGCGCGCCCGCCATTGCCTGACCGGTGTCACCACGCGGGCGTTCGCCGAGTTCACCTATCAAACCAAGACCAGTTGGAGCCGGGCGCGCCGGGTCATCGGCAAGGCCGAAGTGATGAGCAACGGCGACAACCCGCGCTTTATCGTGACCAACCTGCCCACGGAGGCCTTTCCCGAAGATGACGACCAGGCCCGGTTCACGCCCACCTGTCTCTACGAGGGCCTGTATTGCGCGCGCGGCGAAATGGAAAACGTGCTCAAGCAACAAGTGCTCGACCTGCACGCCGACCGCCTGAGCACGCATCATCTGGCCAGCAACCAACTGCGGCTGTGGCTGGCGGCGTTCGCCTATCTGCTCTTGGAACGCGTGCGCGCCCTGGGCCTGGCGGGCACCCAGCTGGCCCAGGCGACCGCGGGCACCATCCGGTTGCACCTCCTGAAAGTCGCCGCGCAGGTGACGGTGAGCGTGCGCCGGGTCTATGTGCAGATGAACAGCGCCTTTCCGCTGCAACCGCTCTTTCGGCTCTGTCAGCAGCGGTTGACCAACGCCGCCTTGTGGAGTGGTTAGCGGCCACCACCACAACCTGTAGGCGATTTTGACGCGGAAAACCTTCCGCAGGCAGCCTCGTCGGCAAAAACGCCCATAAAACCGCGTTTTTGGGCGCCGCCGCGTCTTTTTGCCTTGTGGTCACCCCACCACAATCGTTTTCCCCCTCCATCCGCCGTCTTTGCAGAAAATTTGACCCGGCAGCTCCCGGAAATCGATCCGGCCATGAAATATCCGGGCTAGCGACGAAGAACTGAGCAAAATCACGTTGGAACTGAATGGTTATGCGGTGAGATGGGAATCTTTCGGTGAGGATATGACAGCTTCGGGAATTGTTGCCGGACGGTCTCGACTCCCGCCGGCAATTGTCGATGAGCTTGCTTAATAGCCTTGGTATGGAGTTCCGAGTTTACGCGGTTCGTGCGTCGTCTGACCCGCGGGCCGCGTAAACGTGGAACTCCAAGCACCGGACCGCGCGGCTCAAGCAACTTTTCAAACACGCTCTAATAGAGGGTGTTGCGAAAGTTTTCGTAACAAGCTCGCCTCCAAATCAATACGACTAAAATGACGGGGGTGGACGGCGGCACTCGCAAGTTAGCTTTCCACCGGTAGGCTGGCCGCATGAATTCCAACCTT
>BJHT01000232.1 GCA_014193395.1 Verrucomicrobiota bacterium | reverse complement strand
ACCCGCCCACCTGCTCGCCAAGGCCGGCCAACTCGACGACGCGCTCGCCTGGCTCGACCGCGGCCTCGCGGCGCTCGGCGCGAACCCCGAACTCTCCCTGCCCGCCATCGAACTGCTCCTCCAGCACAACCGCTTCGCCGCCGCCCTCGCACGGGCGGACGCCATGCTCGTGCGCAGCCGTCGCGCGCCGTCGTGGCTCGCGCTGCGCGGGGACATTCTCCAGCAGGCCGGCCGTCGCGAGGAAGCCGGACACGCCTTCCGCGAATCGCTTGCCACTCTCGAAAAACTCCCGCCCACGCTGCGCCGCACGCAGGCCAATGCCGAATTGGAACGCCAGGTCCGCGACGCACTGGATCGCCTCAAGCCCGCGACCAAGCCGTGAGCGAGGGTCGGTGACCAGCGAACCGACCACCTCGGGTCGTCCTGCCATTTCTGACCGTGCTACACCGTGAGCGCGTCGGAAGCCCGCGCTCCGCCCGCATTGTGGCGGATTAGTCCGGTGATTTCATGCTCGTTTGGAACCGCCGGCTTCCAAGCCTGCTGTATCGCGGGTTTCCAAACCCGCGTGGCGTCCGGCGCGGCCGACAGCCTGCCGACTTGGAAGTCGGCGACACAGCAGGTTTGGAAACCTGCGCTACAAGGGCGGGGAGCCTGCGGCTTCGATGGGGCGGTGAAATATCCCGATTAGGAGGAGCGTGGGGCGGCCCAGCGTATCAGGAGGCTTTTCGCCGCAACCGGGTCGCGACGAAGGATGGCCGATCACTGAAGGATTTCGAGCTGCGCACGCGCCCGTTCCGCATCGGTGCAGCTACATGGTTTATTCGCGCGGCTTCGAGGCGCTCCCACCGGCGGTCAAACAGGTCATTTACCGGCGGCTGCATGACGTGCTGACGGGGAAGGATCAGGGCGAATCGTTCGCGCATCTGTCGCCCGTCGAGCGCCGGAACATCCGGGAGATTTTGCAGGAGACGAAAGCGGATTGGCCGGGACACTGGAGACAGGAGTAGCGGGGGCGGAGCGGGATGGGCGCTTTTTTTGGGGAATGCAGTCCGGGAATCATGTCTGCTCTGCGACGAGCGTGGCAGGATTCTCCAGCCTCCGTTTCCCCAGTTGCGCCCCGCGGAGCTTTCATGAAACTCTCCCACGCCCATCGACTCCTGAAGTTATGCCTTTGCCTCCCCGCCTCAAGCGCCGCCCCGTCTGGCACTGGTTTTTTCTCCTTTTGCTGCTTGCCGTGGCGGCGGGCGGCGGCTGGTGGTTCAGCAAGAACCAGTTGGCGGTCATCACGGTGCAGACTGAAAAAGTCGTGCGCCGCAATGTCACCGAGGTCGTCGTCGCCACCGGAAAAATCCAGCCCGTCACGCTCGTCAAGATCAGCCCCGAGGTCAGCGGCGAGATCACCGTACTGCCCGTCAAAGAAGGCCAGCGCGTGCGCAAGGGCGAGCTGATTCTCAAGATCAAACCCGACTTCTACATCGCCAACACCAACTCCGCCGCCGCCAGCTTCAACGCCTCGCAGGCTGGCCTCACCCTTGCGCTGGCCAATCAGGAACGCGCCCGCCTCGAGTTCGAACGCAACCAGAAACTCTTCGACAAAAACCTGCTGTCCGAATCGCAATATCAGGAATCCAAGACCGCCTACGAGGTCAACCGCGCCCAGGTCAAAACCGCCCAACACCAGACCGAGGTCGCCAACGCCGCCCTCGCCCGCGCGCTCGATGACCTCTCCAAAACCACGATCTACGCGCCCCTCGCCGGCACCATCAGCAAGCTCAACTCCCAGCTCGGCGAGCGCGTCGTGGGCACCGCCACGATGGCCGGCACCGAAGTCATGTCCATTGCCGACCTCGAGGACATGGAGGCGCGCGTGGACATCGGCGAATCCGACGTCGTGCTCATCCAGGTAGGCCAGCTCGCGCGTCTCGAGGTCGATGCCTTTCGTGATCGCAAGTTCACCGGCGCGGTGACCGAGATTGCCAACACCGCCAAATCCAGCGGCGCTGGCACGCAGCAGGAGGCAACCAAGTTCGAGGTGAAAATCCGCGTGAAAGAAAAAGAAATCTTCCGCCCCGGCATGTCGGTGACCGCCGAAGTGGAAACCCGGCATCGTGAAAATGTCCTCTGCGTTCCCATTCAAAGCGTCACCACCCGGCTGCCAAAAGGTCCGCGCACTTCCGATGGCAAATCCGCGACAGAAGATGCGAAAGAAAACCGCGCGGCCAGCGCCGCCGGTGACCAGTCCCCAGCCGCCGCGCGCAAGAAGGACGAACCCGCCAAAGCCATCGAAGTCGTCTTCGTTCACGACGGCGGCCAAGTCCGCCAGGTGCCCGTCAAACGCGGCATCAGCGACGACAGCTACGTGGAAATCCTCGCGGGCGTGTCCGAAGGCATGGAGATCGTTTCCGGCGGCTACAAGGCCATCAACCGCGAACTCGAAAACGGCCGCAAAGTCACCGTGGACAATGCGAAGAAACCGCCCGGCGAAATCAAATAGCCGCGGCCCGTTCATCCCTCCGACAAGCCACCTCGCCGTGAGCCTCATCCGCCTCCAAGACATTTGGCGCAGCTACCAGATGGCGGCCGAGACCGTCCACGCGCTCCGCGGCGTCTCCCTCACCATCGCGCGCGGCGAATACGTCGCGATCATGGGACCGAGCGGCTCGGGCAAATCCACGATGATGAATCTCCTCGGCTGCCTCGACACGCCCACCAGCGGCACCTACGAACTCAACGGCACCAACGTCAGCCACCTCGACGACAACGAACTCGCCGCCATCCGCAATCGCGAAATCGGCTTCGTCTTCCAGACCTTCAACCTCCTCGCCCGCGCCACCGCGCTGCGCAATGTCGAACTGCCCATGGTCTATGCCGGCGTCCCGCCCGCGGAGCGCCACGAGCGCGCCCGCGCCGCCCTCGCCTCGGTCGGCCTCGCCGATCGTGTGGATCACCGTCCGAACGAACTCTCCGGCGGCCAGCGCCAGCGCGTCGCCGTGGCCCGCGCCCTTGTCAACGTCCCCTCGATCCTGCTCGCCGGCGAACCCACCGGCAACCTTGACTCCAAAACCGGCGTCGAAATCCTCGCCCTCTTCGACGACCTCGCCGCCCGCGGCCACACCATCATCGTTGTCACTCACGAGGAAAAAGTCGCCCTCCACGCCCGCCGCATCATCCGCATCATGGATGGAAATATTGCGAGCGATGCACCAGTGCCGAGAATCACGGGCCGCGAGACCGGGACCGCGGACCGGACGACTCCCGACCCTCGACCTTCGACTCTCGACCCGTCCGCATGACCCTCTTCTCCGAACTCCGCGAAGGCCTCGTCATCGCCGCCGATTCCCTCCGCGCCAACAAGCTTCGCTCCGCCCTCACCACGCTCGGCATCGTCATCGGCATCGTCACCGTCACGCTCATGGGCACCGCGCTGGCCGGCCTCAACAGCGCCTTTCTCAAAAGCATCTCGGCCATCGGCACCGACGTTTTCTTCGTCGCGCCGTGGGCCTGGTTCAGCGACGAGCCGTGGTGGAAAATGCGCAACCGCCGCCCTATCCTCCTCGCCGACGCCCACGCGCTCATCCGCCAGACCACCCTCGCCCGCGCCGCCACCATTGATGCCAGCCGCCGCATGACCGTGCGCTACCGTGATCTCGCCGCGACCGGCGTCACCGTCAACGGCACCACCGAAGGCGGCGCGGAAGTCGGCGGCCTCGTCCTCAAAGAAGGCCGCTTCCTCTCCGCCGCCGAAGTCGATGGCGCGCGGCCTCTGTGCGTCATCGGCGCGGACCTCGCCGCCAACTTTTTCCCCTTCGATTCCGCCATCGGTAAGAAAATCCGCCTCGAAAACCAGCCCCTCGAAATCATCGGGGTCCTCGAAAAACGCGGCAAATTCCTCGGCCTCGAAAGTCTCGATAATCAAGTCCTCCTCCCCATCGCCAAGTTCGTCTCCGACTTCGGCTTCCGCCCCGCCGTCAACGTCCGCATCAAGGTCCGCGACCTCAAAGAAATGGACGAGGCCCGCGAAGAGATCCGCGGTCTCCTGCGCAAAATCCGCCGCCTCGCCCCCGGCGACCCCGACGACTTCGCCATCAACGAGCAAGGCGCCTTCATCCGCACCTTCGAGCGCATGAACACCGTGCTCGCCGGCGCGGGCCTCTTCATCACCAGCCTCTCCCTTTTCATCGGCGGCATCGGCATTATGAACATCATGTTCGTCACCGTCGCCGAGCGCACCCGCGAGATCGGCCTGCGCAAAGCCCTCGGCGCGCGACGCCGCACCATCCTCGCGCAATTCCTCATCGAAGCCGCGCTCATCTGCCTCCTCGGCGGCCTCATCGGACTTCTCATCGCCTATCCCATCACCCTCGTCATGGACCGCTTCATGCCCGCCGTCCTCTCCCTCGCGCTCGTGGGCCTGGCGCTGCTCGTCTCCGTCGTCACCGGCCTCGTCGCCGGCTTCCTCCCCGCCTGGCGCGCCGCCAAAATGAACCCCGTGGACGCCCTGCGTGCCGAATGATCGGCGAACTTGGAAAAACACCGAAGGAAATAGGAACCACGGATAAACACCGATGAACACGGATCAAAAACACCTCGCATCGTCAGCGCCGTTGCGTGGTGACACCGGTTTTTGGAGTGCGGTGACTCGTCACCGCTTTCCGCAGGCGACTTGTCGCCGTCGAACTTCCGTGCGCGTCCGCCCACGCGTGCATGCCACCGCTGGCGCGAGCGTGTACGCCCCAACCCCTGCCCGCGCGCCCTGGTTCTCGACGGCGACGAGTCGCCTCGCGAAAGCGGTGACAAGTCACCGCACTCCAAAATCAATCTGCCCTCCGCCGCGCCCCTTTCCGCATCCGTGTCCATCGTGTCCATCCGTGGTTAAATTCCCCCCCGCCCCATGACCCCGCGCCCGCCGCCCGCCCCGCTCGCCGTCCTCCGCGCCGAGGCCGTCGAGAGCTTTTACATGGCCATGGCCGCGCTCGCCGCGCACAAGCTCCGCTCCGCCCTCACCCTCGTCGGCGTCACCATCGGCGTCTTCAGCATCATCCTCGTCATGACCGCCATGCGCGGCCTCCAGCAAAACATCGAGACCGAACTCAGCGGCCTCGGCGCGAACACCTTCACGATCGAAAGATGGCCCGCCCTCAACTTCGAAGGCCCCTCCGGCTGGGAAAAATTCCGCCGCCGCAAAAACCTCACCCTCCCCCACTGGCTCGCCCTCCGCGACCAGACCACCCGCGCCCGCAGCGTCGCCGCCCAGGCCGGCCTCGCCAACGGCGAAGTCACCTCCCGCTTCGAGAAAACCAATCCCGACAGCAACTGCCTCGGCGTCACCCCCGAAGCCTTCCTCGCCCGCAACTGGATCGTCGCCGACGGCCGCGCCCTTCTCCCCGGCGACCTCGACAGCTCGCGGAACGTCTGCGTCCTCGGCAACACCGTCGCGAAAAAACTCTTCCCCCGCGGCTCCGCCCTCGGCGAGACCATCAAATTTCTCGGCGTCAACTACACCGTCATCGGCTACCTCGAACCCAAGGGCGGCCTCGGCGGCGAAGCCCAGGACAACTTCCTCCTCATCCCCCTCACCACCGGCCTCACCCGCTTCGGCGGCACCCAATGGCGCAGCCTCTCCCTCTTCGTCCAGACGCACACCCAGGCCGACATGGACGACACCGTCGAGCAGGTCCGCGGCGTCCTCCGCAAAATCCGCAAAGTCCCGCCCGGCGAAGAGGATGATTTTGAGATCTTCTCCAACGACTCCCTCATCCAGCAATTCCGCGACCTCACCCTTGCCATCCGCGCCGGCGTCGCCGTCATCAGCAGCATCGCTCTCCTCGCCGCCGGCGTCGGCATCATGAACATCATGCTCGTCAGCGTCACCGAGCGCACCCGCGAGATCGGCATCCGCCGCGCCATTGGGGCCAAGAAACGCAACATCCTCACCCAGTTCATTCTCGAAGCCATCGTCATCTGCGAAATTGGCGGCCTCCTCGGCGTCATCCTCGGCATTGCCGGCGGCAACCTCGGCGCGCTCTTCCTCAAGCTCCCCCTCGTCTTCCCCGTGGACTGGGCCATCATCGGCCTCGTCATCTGCTCCCTCGTCGGCGTGATCTTCGGCACCTACCCCGCCTACAAAGCCGCCCACCTCGACCCCGTCGAATCCCTCCGCTACGAGTGATCCTGAAAACGGCAGTTGAGCCACGGCTGAACCCGGATGAACACAGCGCGGCGGAGCCGCAACCCAAGGAGCGCGGCTGTGTCCGCCGAGGACCAGCCGCAGCGGCCCCGAGACCGCGCTGGCACCCGGTGGAATCGAAGCCGTCCTTTGCGACCAACCTGCTGCGGCTGGTGCTCCGCGCACCCAGCCGCGCTCCGCGAAAAATCCTCGCGGCGCGCGAGGATTCTGAAGAGTTGTAGTACAAAGGCCGGCGTTGAGATGCACCACGAAAGCCACGAAAACCAAGGGCCGAACCGTGGTTGGCCTGCAAACGATCAACTCACCCCCGGTTGACCGCTCCCGATTCTGCGCGGCCTTCTGCTTGCGTGCCTTTCGGGTGGCTCGTGGTTCCAACGGATTTTCTTTAACGACGGAACGAACACGGGCGGACGACACAACGGAGGTACCGTAGGGCTCGGCGCTGGCGGTCAAGCAGGTCAGCTCCCGGCGGCTGCACGAAGTGCTGACGGGGAAGGATCAGGGCGAAGCGTTTGCGCATTTGGCCGCCGTCGAGCGCCGGAATATCCGGGAGATTTTGCGGGGCGCGCTGGCGGATTTCAGGCCGTTGAAACAGGAGCGGCGTGGAGGTGCGGAGTGCGCGGTTTGAAGTGGAGATCGAAGCGGCGGGAACGCCGCGCGCCGCGGGCAGGACGCGGCTGCTCGCGGCACCCCGTGTGTGTGGTGATTAAGCGCGTCGGTCGCAGGCGGCGGCGGGGTGAGGACACCCCGTCCTACCATTGGCTGCGGGCGCGTGGTCGCATCACCGGGGTCCGGCCTCTCGTGGTCGGGCTTGCTGCGCGCGCTCCAACGGCATCGCGCTCGCTCCGGCATGGCCGTAACGATTCCGTGAGGGCGACAGGAGCGCGGCCTTTAGCCCGCAGAAACGTCCGCCCGCAGCGACCGCGTCACACGTTACGAGCGCGTCCTCCCACTCATCATTGGGTGAGTTCCATAAAGCGTTCGGAAATTCGCTCGCCCTCTGCCGGACGCACGCTTCTGCGGCCTGAAGGCCGCGCTCCTTGCGCCCTCACTGCGTGGTTACGGCTTGGGTCGTCGATGTTCGCGCAGAAATTTCGATTACCCAGGTGGCGGGTGCTGCGCGCAATCTCCGCCCGTGAACATTGACCTTCCACCCCATGCGCCGCGAACTGCGGCAAGGAGAACCCCATGATAGTCATCGTTTGGTGCCTGATAATCGCGGTCGTGTGGCTGTTCGTACGCGTCAACACGCTGGACAAAGCTGCCGAGGAGTTGCGGGCAATGATCCGGGAACTCAGGTGGCGTCTGCAGGAATTCGAGAACGCGAAGGAATCCGCGGGTGCGGACGAAATCGCAGCCCCTGCCGCGCAGCCCGCGGCGGACGCCTCCGTTCCGGCGCACCCGGTCGCGGAGCCGACACCCGCCTCGGCGACGATCGCCGCAGCGAGGATGGCCACGCCCGCGCCTGCGCCCGCGCCTGCGCTCACGCCCGCACCTGCGCTCACGTCCGCGCCCGGACACGCCGGGAACCGGGAGGAACTGCGGTCGTGGTCGAAAGGTGAGGCCCCGAAGGCGGCTCGAATCGAGCCGGCCGTGGCCGGAGAGCGGAAGCACCTCCCACCCGTGCTGGCGGACGCCAACCAGAGCGCAGCGAAGCAAACGCCAAGAGCCGTCCGGGAGGACGAGACGACGCGGACGGCAACTCCGGCACCGCTGCAAACTTCTGCCACCGCAGCATCAGAACCGCCGACGCCAAAGCTGCCCGAACACAACGTGGCCCCCGCGCCCGTTCGCGAAATACAGACGCCGGTGGCGGTGGCGGAGTCCTCCGCGGCGGCGGACGATTCCGCGTCCACGGCGTCGCCGTCGCCGCGGCAGTCTTTCGAGCTGCGGCTGGGGACCTACTGGTTCGTGCGGGCGGGCGTTGTGATCCTCCTCACCGGTTTTGTTTTTCTGGCGAACCTCGCGTACCGGCAGATGGGTGCGGGGGGCAGAATCGGGCTGCTGTATCTCGCCAGTGGTGCGCTGCTCGGGGCGGGCCTGTGGCTCCAGCGCAAATCGGCCCCGGCTTCGCTCAACAACTTCGCGCACGTGCTGCTGGCGGGGGGATTGGGCGCGGTCTATTTCACAACCTACGCCGCGCATCACTACGAGCCATTGCGCATCATCGAAAGTGCAGCGCTCGACGGCGGGCTGCTGCTCGCCTGGGCGGGCGTGATCGTGTGGCTGGCGGACCGGAAGAAATCCGAGACGCTGGCGCTGTTCGCGCTCGGGCTGGGTTACTACACGGCCGTCGTCACGCGCGTGGGGACGTTCACCCTGTGCTCGAATCTCGTGCTCACGATCGCGACGGTTTTCTTCCTCGTGCGCAACCGTTGGGCGCACCTCACGCTGGCCGGATTGGTCGCGTCGTACGGCGGCTTTGCGTTCTGGCGGTTTTTTCACGACGGCCACTGGCTGCTGAACGCGCCGCGCGAAAACCTGCTGCTCGCCACCGTGTTTCTTGCGGGCTACTGGGTTTGCTTCACCGCGGCGACCTTTCTCGCGGAGGGAAATTTGCTCGCGGACAAGCGGCGGGCGGCGTTCCTGAGCGCGAACAACGGCGCGTTCTTCGTCTTGGTCGCACTCTCGATGGCGACGCATCGGAGCGGAAATCTCTGGGAATTCTGCCTCGGCCTGGGCGCGGTGCTGCTCGGGTTGGCGGCCTATGCGCGGCTGCGTTTGCCGCAGGAACCGTCCGTGCGGGCGGCGTATGTCACACAAGGGCTGCTGCTGGTCACGGTCGGGTTGATCGTAAAGTTCACCGGCCACCAACTCGCGGTGCTGCTCGCGGCGGAGAGCGTGGTGCTGCTCACGCTCGGGCTGCGGCAGCCCAGCCGGTTGCTGCGCGCCGGTGCGTATGTCACGGCGACGCTCGCCGTCGGCTGGTTCGTGCTGGGCTGGGAGCCGGGGCGACACCTCGCGCTGGGCGTCGGGATCAGCGGCCTGCTGTTGTTCAACGCCTGGTGGATGGGGCGGCACGAAGACCCGGAGAACACCGCGCTGCTGCGGGCGCGGACGGCGTGGTTCGCGGGGCTGGCCCTGATTGCCGTCGGCGCGACCATTTTCCAGCAGAGCGCAAAGGAGTCGATTGCGCTGTGGCTGATGGCCGCCGGACTGGGTCTCACGCTTTCCGTGCATGTCGTACGGACCCGCGAGATTGCGTTGTTTGCGCAAGGCTGCCTGGTGCTCGCGCATTGGTGGTGGCTGCTCGACAGCGGGAGCTGGGGCGAGAGATCCGATTGGCGGACGGGGTTGTTTCTGGGTGGTTCCCTGGCGCTGTTGCACTGGTGGACACGACAGACGGTGCTGGGCGGTGCCAGACTCCGGGCGATCTTCGAGAGCGGGTACGCCGTCGCGGTCGTGGCGCTGCTGCACTCGTGGTTGCGCGAGCGTTTCACGGAACCCGAGTGGCTGGTGATGTCTTCGGCGCTGGCGCTGGCAGTGACGGCTTACGGCGCGATCACGCGCGCATGGCGACTGTCTGCGGCGGCGCAGTTTTTCACCCTGGCGGCGGCGATCGGCGTCGTCCGGCATCTGCAAACGCCGCACCCCGGATGGGGTTACGCGCTGGCACCCATCGGAGCGTTTTTGATCCTTGCGGTGGTTGTGCAGCGTGCGGTGGCGCGACGGCCGGAGCTGAGCGAGGAACTGGCGAGCACTCTTCGCGCAGGCGGGGAGGCATACCGGTGGACGGCGTTCGCGATGATCGTGGCGATGGTATTCAGCTATGTGCCCTTGGCCCATCGGCCGTGGGCGTTTGCGCTCCTGGGTGGGTTGCTGTTTGCCGGCGCGGGGTGGTGGCGTGCTCCCCAAACGCTGCTCCGGAGCGGAATCCTGATTGGGTTGGCGTTGCTGACCCTGCTGGTGCCAGGCGCGTCTGCGGGGGCGCTCTTCACCGTTCCCAACCTGCTGGCCGCGCTGCTGCCGCTGGTCCTGCAACAAATTGCGCGCCGCGCACCGGAGCGCTTCCCGATGCCGGCGGACGCTCATGTCGCCATGCTGCTGTGCGCCGGCGGGCTGCTCTGGTGGCACCTGACGCGCTGGCTGATGTGGGGCCGGGACGAACATTTCTTCTCGGTGGCCGGCGCGGTGCTCGGACCGGCGTTCGTGATCGCGGGGCTGAGGCTGAAGGAACGCACCTATTACCTTCTCGGGTTTGGCTGCGTCGGCATCGCGCTCTTCCGTGTCCTCGTGCATGAAGCTTGGCGGCCGGAACTTTTCGCCCTGAGCCTGCTCCCGGTGTTCGTGACGCTTGGGCTGCAACGCCTCGTCCGCAAACACCCGGACGGCGCGGGCGTTCCGGATGCGGCCCATGCGGGGACGATCTTCTTGAGCGGCGTGATCCTGTGCGTCTATCTGACCCGCTGGGTGCTGCCGGAACGCGACGGTTATTTCCTGACGTCGGCGTGGGCAGTGCTCGGGCCGGTGTTCCTGCTCGCCGGTTGGTGGCTGCGGGAGCGCACCTATTTTCTGCTGGGGCTGGGCTGCCTGGGTTTGGCGCAGTTCCGGGTGATCGCTCACGATGTGTGGCAGCCCGAACTTTTTGCACTGAACTTGCTCCCGATGGTTGCCCTGCTCGCCTTGCAACGTGTCGCCCGTAAACAGGCCGATGCCTCGGTCGTCCCGGACGCGGCGCATATCGGAGTCATCGGCGTGAGCGGATTCAGCGTGTGGTTGTTTCTCACGCGCTGGCTGATGGCGGAGGGGCAGGGTTTCTATCTCACGCTTGCCTGGTCGCTGCTGGCACCCGCGTTTCTGCTGGCCGGGGTCTGGCTGCGCGAGCGGGCGTATTTCCTGCCCGGCGTGGCCTGCCTCGGCGCGGCCTTGCTGCGGGCGGTGGTGTTCGATGCGTGGCAGCCGGAAGTTTTCCTGCCGAATGTGCTGCCGGCGATTTTCTTGTTGGCGCTGCAGCGCATCGTTCGCAACCACGCCAGTCTGGCGAACCGGCCGGAATCGGAACACACGACGGCGATCGTCGTTGGCGGGCTGAGCTTGTGGCTGTTCCTCTCGCGCTGGGTGGTGCAGGTGTCGGGCGGAAAGTTCCTGCTCACCGCGAGCTGGGCGGTGCTGGCGCTGGGCGTCTTTGCCGCGGGCTTCGCGATGCGCGAACGGGTCTATCGGTGGCTCGGACTGGCCGTGCTGGCCGGGGCGCTCGGTCGTGTGGTGGTGCTGGACATCTGGCAACTGACGCAGGTCTATCGCGTGCTGAGCTTCATGGCTCTTGGCATCGCGCTCATCGTGCTGGGCTACGTTTACAACCGCTGCCAGGACAAGATCCGCGAGTGGCTCTGAGCGCACCTTGGTGGGGTGCTGCGGGAGGAATGCGTGCGCGAAGGCGGGGACGTCCTGTGGACGTGGAAGTTCATGCGGCGTGGCGGGATTCTGCGGTTGGCACTGCCACCCGCCTGTGGCAGCGTTTCTCCATGAGCACGCTCGCAACGGACTTGCAAACCACCATCGACGGACTCGACTCCGAGTCGGCGATCAAACTGGAACGCCTGGTGCGCGATGCGATGGCGTTGGCGCAGCCGGCGAAGGCAAAAACCGTCGCGGTTGACGCGAATGGC
>BJHT01000231.1 GCA_014193395.1 Verrucomicrobiota bacterium | reverse complement strand
GTTCCGCGGCGCGGGCCGGGGCGAGGATGGTGGTGAGGGCGAGGGCCAGCGCGGGGAGATGGCGGGTCGAGTGGCGGGCGGTGGTCACAGGAGTTTTCACAGTTTGGTTTGCGGGCAGTTGGGGCCGATCACGCCCGCGGACTTTGCCGGGAAGGGATATTGAGTCAACTAAAACATATAGGTGTGACTAACTTTAACAGGCGGGCCGAAGTTGGGTGGAAGGGGGTGGGGACAGCTTGTCCCCATCCCCTGGCGCGCGGGCGGTCCCCGCCCGCAGCGGCTCCGAATGCGCGTCGGAGCCGGAAGTTTTTTCGACGCCTCAGCGCCGACGCACGCGCTGCGCCCGGGGACCGGTCGCGCGCCGGGAACTTGGTGGTGGCGGCTATTCCCAACAGCGTTGCGGGGACAAGCTGTCCCCGCCCCTGGAGCGCGCCGCCCCGAGGTCGTACTGGAAAAAGTCCGCCGCCTCCGCAACGCTCCGCGCCACATCGCATCACCGTTCGTCCGCGTGCCATTTATGAAAAATCAACTCGTCGTTCTCGCCTTCGCGCTCCTCGCCACCATCGCTGCGGACCCTGCGCCCGCCGCGCCCGCCACATCCGCGCCGCAGCGGCCGAACATCATCTTCCTCCTCGCCGATGACATTGGTTACGCCGACCTCTCGTGCTACGGCGCTAAGCATGCGAAGACGCCGAATCTGGACCGGCTCGCGGCGCAGGGTTGTCGTTTCACGGATGCGCATTCGCCGGCCTCGACCTGCACGCCGACGCGGCGGGCGTTTCTCACGGGGGCTTACTCGTGGCGGCAGCAGAACGGTTCCTCGATTGCGCCGGGCGACGCGCCGCTCAGCATTCCGCCGGGCACGACGACGGCGGCGTCGCTGCTGAAACAGAGCGGCTATCGCACGGGCGTCGTGGGCAAGTGGCATCTCGGCCTCGGCCCCGAGGGCGGCCCGGATTGGAACAGCGAGATCAAGCCCAGCCCGCTGGATATTGGCTTCGACTATCTGTTCATCATGGCGGCCACGGGCGACCGCGTGCCGACGGTGTACATCGAGAACCGCCGCGTCGTCGGCCTCGATCCCAAAGATCCGATCACGGTGAGTTACAAGGCGAAGGTCGGCACCGACCCGACGGGCAAGGAGAATCCCGAACTCCTCAAGCTCAAGCACACTCACGGCCACGACATGACCATCGTGAACGGCGTCGGCCGCATCGGCTGGATGACCGGCGGCAACGCGGCGCGCTGGAAGGATGAGAACATGGCCGACACGTTCACCGGCAAGGCGCTGAAATTCATCGAGGACAATCAGGCCGGGCCGTTCTTCCTCTATTTCGCCACGCACAACATCCATGTGCCGCGCGTGCCGCATCCGCGCTTCAAAGGCTCCAGCCCCGTCGGCACGCGTGGCGATGCGATTCACGAACTCGACGACACCACCGGCAAGCTGCTCGCGAAACTCGACGAACTGAAACTCACTGACCGCACACTCATCATTTTCACCAGCGACAACGGCGGCGTGATGGATGACGGCTACGAAGACGTGGGGAAGTTCGACTACGCGCCGAACGCCCCGTTGCGCGGCACCAAGGGCACGGTGTTCGAGGGCGGGCATCGCGTGCCGTTCATCGCGCGCTGGCCCGGACACATCCGCCCCGGCACGACGAACGACGCGCTCTTCGCGCATCTCGACATGCCGGCGACGTTTGCGGCCATCACCGGCGCGAAAATTCCGGCGGGGCAATGTGAGGACAGCGTGAATGTTTTGCCCGCGTTGCTCGGCGAATCGCAAAAGGGGCGGGAGAATTTTGTCGCGCACAACGGCGGCACGAAAGGCCCGTTTGGCTTGCGCGATGGGCAGTGGAAATTGGTTCAGCCGGGAGCGGGTGGCGGGTATGGGCGTCCCGCTGCCGCCGCCGCGCCCGCCAAAGCGCCCGCGAAAAATCCGCAGCAGGCGCAGCTCTTCAATCTCGCGGTCGATCTCGCGGAGGAAAAGAATCTGGCGGCGGAACAGCCGGAGAAACTGAAGGCGATGCAGGCGCTGCTGGCGCGGTTGCGGGGGGAGCAAAAATAGCCGGGGCCGGGAGATGGCAGAAAAATAGGGGGCAGAAAAATGGGGGCGGGATGGAGATTGGCGGAGGTGGTGGGGCTGCGGCAGGAGGCGGAAATCGGCAGAAAAATGGGGCAGAAATTGGGGCGGAGGGTGGCGCGCGGGCGGTCCCCGCCCGTAGCGACAGCGAACTCGCGGAGCGAGGATTTCCAGCGTCTCCTCGATTGCGGACAGGCTGCGACCGGGAACCGGTCGCGCGCCCAAAAGCACCGATGGAAACTCAGCCGTTGGGCCGGAAGCGTTTCACCAGCAGGTGGCTGCGGGCGGCGGTCATGGCCATGATGAACTCGTCGTAGGACTGGTAGCGTTCATCCGGAGCTTTGGCCATCGCGGTGAGGATGGCTTCGTTGGTTTCCTTGCTGATTTCCGGCACGACGAGACTGGGGGCGGTCAAGGGCGTGTTCACATGCGCCATCGCGACGTCGTTCATGTCGGGAGCGTCGAACGGAACGTGCCCGGTGAGCGCGTGGTAGAGGGTGCCGGCCAGGCTGTAAATGTCGGAGCGATGATCCTCGCGCTGTTCGCTGATGCGCTCGGGCGCGATGTAATACGGGGTGCCGAAGAGCGCGGAGTCCTTTTCTTTTTCCACGTCGATGCGCTGGGCCAGGCCGAAATCGACGAGCTTGGGTTCACCGTCGGTGTTGAAGAGAATGTTGGCGGGCTTGAGGTCGAGATGGAGGAGCTTCTTTTTCAGCGCGCAATCGAGGGCCGAGGCCATCTTGATGCCGACATCCAGCACGTAGAGTTCGTCCACGCGGCCTTCTTTTTCGATGCGGTTGTCGAGGCTGCCGGCGTCGGCGAGTTCCATCACGAGGAACTGCTGCTCGTCCACTTCGTCGAAGGCGTAGATGTGGACGATGTTGGTGTGATTGAGGCCGGCGGCCGCACGGGCTTCGCGATAGAACGACTCCATCGAACCCGGGTCTTCCGCCATCTCCTTCTTCATCAACTTCACCGCCACCAGCCGTTGCAGCACCGTGTCGAACGCCCGGTACACCGAACCCATGCCTCCGGCCGCGATGAATTCCCGCAGTTCAAAATGCCGCAGCCGCACCGCCATCATCACGGGATGCCCGCATTTGTTGCAGGGAATGGTTTGAAACTTCGGGAGGTCGCTGGGGATGAAGTTCTTGGAACCACACCCGCCGCACGGCACCATTTTTAGCGATTTCTTGGCTTCAGCCATGTGATTTTTCGACTGGCTGCGCGGGACAAAAGGTCCAGCGCAAGCGAGTCGGGGCCGATTGTCAGGTTGCACCGGGGAAAGGAAAGCCCTTTCTGGAATGGACGGCGGCACGGCGGGGGGGCACGACCCTGGTAGCGCAGGTTTCCAAGCCTGCTGGGCCGCCGTTTTCCAACTCGGTGGGCGCGACGCAGGTCGTGGCGCGCGTCTTCGCGCAAGCCGCCCCTGGGTGGGCGAATCGCCAGCGGGGTTAGAAACCCGCGGTACAGCAGACTTGGAAATCTGCACTGCGGGGCGGAGCCAACTGTGCGTGCTTCCCGTCGCCGCCGAGCCCGACAGCACCGCGCAGCGCAGCCCTCACAACAAATCCCGACCCGTCGCCTCCGGCCCGCGTCCGGCCTCGAAGTGCCGCCGGTGCTGCTCCAGTTCGGCCCGCGTGAACTGTGCCCGCAGCTTGGCCATTTCAGCGGCCGCGAGTTGGTCGCAGCGCTCGTTGTCCGCGTGGCCGGCGTGGCCTTTGAGCCAGCGCCAGGTGATGCGGTGTCGCGTGCAAGCCTGGTCGAGCTGCCGCCAGAGGTCCTCGTTTTTCACCGGCTCCTTGGTGCTGGTCCGCCAGCCGTTGGCCTTCCAGCGGGCGATCCACGACGTGATGCCATTGCGCAAATACGCGGAGTCGGTGAACAGCTCGACCTCGCAGGGTTCCGTGAGCGCCTCGAGCGCGCCGATGGCTGCGCGCAGTTCCATGCGGTTGTTGGTCGTCGCCGGTTCGCCGCCCGCCACCTCGCCGAGATGCGCGCCGAAGCGCAGCACCGCGGCCCAGCCGCCGGGGCCGGGGTTGCCCTCGCAACCGCCGTCGGTGTGGATGGTTACGCGTTTCATGTCAGGGGGCAGGAGTCAGGAGACAGGGGACAGGGGACAGGGGACAGGGGACAGGGGGCAGGACGGTTTCATAGTCAACGCGGGCAATTGCTGTTTTCCTGTCTCCTGACGCCCGAAGCCTGAAGCCTGCGCCCTGTCTCCTGCCCCCTGATCCCTGTCTCCTGGTTCCTGTCCCCTCATCACGTCAGTGGCGCGAAGAGCACCTCCAGATCGTCCGGCGTGAGCTTCAGGTTTTCGCGGTGTTCCTCGTCGAGCAGGCCCTCGACCAGTTCCTTTTTGCGCGCCTGCAACGCGGCGATCTTCTCTTCCACCGTGCCGACGGTCATGAACTTGTACACAAAGACATTCTTCGACTGCCCGATGCGGTGCGCGCGGTCGGTCGCCTGATTTTCGACCGCCGGATTCCACCACGGATCGTAGTGGATCACCGTGTCCGCCGCCGTGAGGTTCAGGCCCGTGCCGCCGGCCTTGAGGCTGATGAGAAACAGCGGCACCTTGCCGCTCTGAAACTCCTCGACCGGCGTCGCGCGATCCTGCGTCTGCCCGGTCAGGATGACGTAGGGAATCTTCGCCTTGGCCAGCTCGAGCTGGATGATCGCGAGCATGCTGGTGAACTGCGAGAAGAGCAGAATCTTCCGCCCTTCCTCGATCATCTCGGGCAACTGGTCCATCAGCAGTTCGAGCTTCGCCGACTCGGTCACTTTTTGCGCGCTCGGCAGCGAGAGCAACTGCGGATGACAACAGATCTGCCGCAGCTTCAGCAGCGCATCCAGGATGATGATGTGCGCGCGCGAAATGCCCTTGCGATCCACCTCGGCCCGCACGCGCTCGTGCATCGCCAGCCGCACGCTTTCGTACAAATCCCGCTGCGCCCCGCTCAGCTCGACATTCTGCACGATCTCGGTTTTCGGCGGCAGCTCGGTCACGACCTGCTCCTTGCGGCGGCGCAGGATGAATGGGGCGACGCGCCGCGCCAGCACCACGCGGCGGTCGTCGTTGCGCCCCTTCTCGATGGGGCGGCGGAAGAGCGAATTGAAGCGGATTTCGTCGCCGAGAAAACCCGGCAGCAGGAAGTGAAACAGTGACCACAATTCGCCCAGGTGATTCTCCATCGGCGTGCCTGTCAGGCACAGGTGATGCCGCGCGCGCAACTGACACGCGACCTGCGCATAGAGCGTCTTCGGATTTTTGATGAACTGCGCCTCGTCGAGAATCACGCAGTGAAACTCCTGCTTGAGCAGCACCTCCTGGTCGCGCGGCAAGAGCGGATACGACGTCACGATCAGGTCGTGCTCGGCGATGCGCTCGAAGTGCTGCTTGCGCTCGCCGCCGTGCAGCACCAGCACGCGCAGGCCCGGCGTGAAGCGCTCCGCCTCCTGCCGCCAGTTGGTCATCAGGCTCGTCGGCGCGACCACCAGGCTCGGCAGATTCATGCGCCCGCTTTCCTTCTCGATCATCAAATGCGCCAATGCCTGCACGGTTTTCCCGAGGCCCATGTCATCCGCGAGAATCCCCGCCAGCCCGTATTCGCACAGGAATTGCAGCCAGTTGATCCCCTCCGCCTGATACGGCCGCAGCGTCGCCTGCAACCCCGCCGGCGCGGCCACCGGCGTGATGCCCGCGAAATTCCGCAGCCGCTTGCTCATCTCGCTCAGCTCCGCCGCGCCCAGCCAGCGCCATTCGGCGTCACCCGCGATCTCCGCCGCGCGCAGCCGGCTCAACCGCAGCTTGCCATCGCGCCCGAGCGCGTCGGGATTCATCAGTTCGAGCAGCACGCCGAGCATCTGCTTCGCGCGCGCCGCGGGGAACAGCACCTTGCGCCCGTCCGGCAACGGCACCGGAATCACCGCGTTGGCGGGCAGATTCGCCAGCTCCTCGGCCGAGAGCGTCTCGGGACTTTCCTGAAACAACCGCATCAAAATCGGCAGCAGGTTCACCTTTTCGCCATCGACGATCACGCCCAGCTCGATGCCGAACCAGCCGCCGTTCTTTTCATCCGTCGCGTCCCCGTACCATTCCTCGACCTCGGCGATGCGATGCTGGAACGACTCGTCGATCTCGACGCGCCAGCCCTTGGCCCGCAGGCGCGGCACATGCAATTGGAGAAACGAAAACCAGTCGCCGTCCTTCGCCAGCGTGTACTCGCCCACCTGGCCGCGGAAATCCAAATCCGGCCGCGCGCCCGCCACCGGCAGCAACCCGCGGCCCGCCAGCGAAAACTCGAGCGTCCGCTCCTCCTTGATCAGTCGCGACGCCCGCCGCCAGCGCCCCTCGGCGAACCCCTCGGCCCGCGGTTCGTACCCGCCCGGCGTCACCTGAATGCCGGCGTAATCGAACGTCAGCCGCGCCAGGCTGATCTCCGTCTCCTCCCCCAGTTCGCGGCCCCAGCGATAGCCGTGGTTCCACACTTTGACCGTCTCCGAATGCAGCAGCAGACACGGCACCGGCGGGCAGTCGATCATGTCTTCGACCACGATGGGCTGCGGCGCAGGCAGCGCCACCGCGGGCGCGCGCCGTGCGATCTCGGCGGACACCAGTTGCGCCTGGGCCGGGGCCACCGGCGGCGCGGACAGCCAGGCCAGCGCCACGGCGTCGGCCATGCCCGTTTCCAGCGGCCCGACCAGCCCTGTTTCCTCGTCGAAATACCATGGCGGCACCAGCGGCAGAATCTCCGTCGCCGGCGGCGTCACGGCGAACGTGGGCAGTTGCCAGCCCTTCGCATCCGTTTTCCACTCGGGCTTCGCCGGCCGCGGCGGCCCGAGCGCCAGCAGCCGCCGGCGCGCTCCCGTGCTCCCATACTGGCACCGGCCCGTCGCGACCAATTCCTGAAACACAGCCGCGCTCGATTCGCCCTCGATCAGCGGCTCGTAAGTATTGAAAACCCGCTGCGCCACCAACACCCGCCGCACCAGGTCCCGATCGTCGGGCCGCAGATACGAAGGCGGCGGATCGCGAAACAACGCATCCGCCACCGAGCAACTCCGGCTCTTGCCAAACCCGCCTTTTTTCAAACGCTTCGCCACCGCCAGTTCGAACCGCAGCCGGCCATACATCGGGCGGACGATGAACCACAGGCAGTCCGGCTCCTCGACCTTCGCCTCGCCGCCCGCCGTCGCTGCGGCAGCGGCCTCGGCCGCCGCGGCTTCGGCCGCACGCCGCGCCACTTCGGCGTCCATCTGGTGCAACCACGCGTTCCACTGGTGGTCGAGCGCCACCGGCGCCTGGGCCAGCACTGCCTTTCCGCCCGCCGCCGCATCCGCGCTGCTCAACGCCAGCGGCAATTGCCCGGTGGCGTTGGTCGCCGCGACGACCGCCGGGCCGAACCGTTCCGCCGGCCAGTCCAAAACCTGCAGCAACGTCGCCGCGAGATGCTTGCAACCCACCGTCCGCGGACACGAGCAGGTGCCGTGGATTTTCCACTCCTCGTCCGCCGGCAAAATCTCCACTTCGACCACATACGGCTTCGGCCGCGAACCCCGCACCCGCGCCGAAATCAGCCAGCCATCCCCGCGCACCAGCGAGCATTCCGTGACCCGATGCTGCGCGTGATACGCGCTGCCCTTCGCCAAGGTTTCCACCTCGAAGGACTCGTGAACCACGCGCCGGAGCTTTTTCGGATCGAACAATTGCATCGTCGCCAACGCTTGTGGAAAGCCGGTTGAGAGTCAAAGGCTACGTCAGCACTTCCTTCCTCGGAGCGCGGCTGTGTCCGCCGGGGAGCAGCCGCAGCGGCCCAAGACCGTACCGACACGCCGCTGAAATCAGCGGCGTCCCCTGCGGCCAACCTGCTGCGGCGGGTACTCCGCGCCAACAGCCGCGCTCCGGGAAAAAGCCCCGCGCGCCGCGAGGATTCTACGGTCGCACAGAAGGCCAGTTCAGCCCGCCACCACTTTGTCCCTTCCCATTCCGTTGCCCCAAATTCCCCTGCCAAATTCGGCGCTGCTCGGAGCCGCTTCGTCCCACGCCGCCAACCAAATCGTCCCTGTCCCGCCACGCCCGGCGCGCGCATCCCGCTCCGAGGGTTTTGGAATTTTTCGGCGCTCGTCGCCGGCCCAACCCCGCAGGGGTTTCCCTTGAATAGCCGGGGGTGCGCGAGGCACGAGCGCACCCCCGGAGACGCGGCCTCAAGGCCCACCACCCCGGCGGGGTGGCCCCATCTCCCGGGGCCGTGAACGCTGCGGTGCCGGGGGAACCCCTCCCGGGGTTCGGGAGCGCCGCTGCGGCGGTCCGGGGGTGTCGCTCGTGCCTCGCTCCACCCCCGGCTATTCACCGTGAACCCCGCCGGGGTTCGCCCGTGGAATGTCCGCACCAGACCGATTCAACGGCAAACTTCTCTGCTGCCTCCGCCCACGTTCGGTCGCGATCCGCCCGTGCCACCCGTCACTTCGCCGCCAGCTCAAAACACTTCACGCGATCCTTCATCCGCAGCAGCAGCTTTCCGTCCGCCACCGTCGGCGAGGGGCACCACGTCGCGCGCACATTGGCCTTGCCGAGTTCCACGCGGTCGGGGCCGGTGGCCTTCACGATCTGGAGGTTGTTGCCGTTGTTGATGAGCACGAAAATTTTTCCGTCCGCCAGCGCGGGCGACGCGATGGTCGAGGGCACCGAGGCTTCCCACAATTTTTTGCCCGTCGCGAGGTCCCAGCAGAAATGGGTGTTGTCATCCATGAGAAACGCGCGGCCCGCGTGGGTGATCGGGCTGGACTGCGTGCGCAGCGGATCGAACGGATGGTTCCACAATTTCTCCGCGCCCGTGGCCGACAGTTTGTACGCCACGAAGCCCAGCTTGGGATTGCGCACCTGCACTGCGAGGATGTCGCCCGCGATGGCCGGCGTGGAATCGCCGCCGCCCGGCGCGGTCCACACGACGGCCCCGGTTTTCAAATCCACCGCCACGATGTCATTGCGGCTGTTGCACAATGCGAGAGTCTTGCCGCCGCTTGTGCCGGCACCGCCGCCGCCGCCGCTGCTCCACGCGACCGGCGACGAATTGCCGCCGCCCGCTTTTTCCTGCCGCCACAGCTCCTTGCCCGTTGCCGCGTCGTAGCCGACGAGCCGGCCGGCATTGACCACGACTACGCCCTCCACCACCAGCGGCGAGGAACCCGGTGCCTTGCTCGCGAGCGGTGCGGCCCAGACCTGCTTGCCCGTCGTCGCGTCCACGCAATACGCGTGCGTGCTGCCGAGCGCATAGACGCGCCCATCCACCACTGCGGGCGTGCTCGAACAACTGCGGCCCTTGGGTTCGCCCGGCGCGGTGGCTTTCCACGCCGTCTTGCCGGTCGCGAGTTCGAGACAAATGACGGTGTCCTCGGCGACGCGGCGCGTGGGCGGGACCGCGTCGAACACCGTCTGTCGCACATTTTCGCTGAAGCCCTGCGCGTCGAGCCACTGCTGGAAAGCGGCGGCGGAAGCGAACGGTTTGTCCTGCACCTTCTGCAGCTTTTCGTAATCGCCGAGCGGAATGGCGAGCTTGCCCTTGCGAAAACGCCCGCCGATGAAGCCGCCGTAAAGCTGGCGCTGCTTCGCGTCGAGATGGTCCGCGATCCACTTCTCAATGAACTCATCGAGCTTCTTGCCGCGCAGCGTTGGCTCGAGCGATTCGCGCGTGGCCTCCATTTTCGCGACCAGTTCCTTGCCCAGCCCGCCGGTGCCCTGATGGCCGAGCTTGCGCATCACGAGATCGTCGATCGTGCGCGTCTCGCTCGGCAGATCGCGATGCCACACGACCGAGAGATAAGCCCGGCCCTGCGCGGTGACGACGCTGCCAAGGCCGCCCTCGTCCGCGCTCGGGATGTCCTCGCTCGCCCAGAGTTCCTTAAGTCCGCCCGCCGGAATCGCATCAAGTAACGGCACGCTGTCGGGCAGCACGCCATTGCGCAGCGGCCCGCGCCATTGGTTCCAATCCGCGGCTGGGGCAGGGCAGGGGAGGGTGAGCGCGATGAGGAGGGGGAAGAAGATTTTCATGCGGGTGTGTGTGTACGTGCGTGCGGATGCGTTGGCGATCAGTGGCGCACTCGGACGGGAGGCGGCGGGGGAAATTCGGGCGCGCGGGGTTGGAGTTTGGAGATCGGCCATTTTTGGGGAGCGCGGGCGGTCGTAGTCACAGCGGCACGGGCCGCATAATTCTGAAAGAACACACCACCTTGATCCCGTTCTGCGCGGTGCGTTTGTCCATCGCTGCTGTACATTTCCAAGGCAAATATTCAACAGCGATGGATGTTTGCACGAGGGGTGTTCACAAATTACCGGCGGAATCGGAGCGGCACTTCGCTCGCGCGGCGGGCAGCCGAGTCGTCACCAGCGCCGACCTCACCACGACTGGAACACGACGCGTCGGGCCGGCGCGCGGAGAATTTCGGTTCGCAAATCAGCCCCCACCCATCACGAACCTTCCGGCGCTTCCGCGGCGAGCCGGCGGTATTGCTCGAGGACCTGATCATAGGTGCGACGCGCCTCGGCGCGTTCGGCGGGTGCGATGCTGTTGCCGCGCACGCGCCAGAGCTGCTCGATGCACGCAACCGCCCATAGCGCGCTCTGGCGCGAGGCGCGGATGGGCCGGCCGCCCACGAGCACGTTGACGGGATTGGTGTGCAGTTGCGGGAACTGCCGCAGCGCCACCCAACTGCTGCGGTCGATGCGGGCGGCGAACTCCACCGCGTGCTGGCGACCGTCGGCGGGAATTTCCTGCGCGGCGACGGCGCGGCCATTGACGACCAATTCCACCGTGCGTTTCCCGCTCTGAAACAGCCCCGCACCGGCGGTCTCGTGCAGCACCACCGTGTCGCCCAGCAGGCGCGGCCCGCCCACCGGCGTCGCGCCGCCGTAGTAAACTTCGAGCGGCGTCTCGGGACTAAAGCCCACCTGCGCGCGCACCCTCACCGTCCCCGGTTGCTCCAGCCGCACCTCGCCGCCCGGCGTCGCGCCATTCACGGAGAAACTGAGCGCATGCGCATAACCGTCGCTCACATACGAACGCCCCGTGCGCAGGCCCTCGCACCACGCGCCGAAATTCACGCGCTCCACCGCGCCGAGCTGCACATACACGCGCCCCTGTCCCACGCGCGTACCGCTCATGCAGGGGAAATCCGTCTCGCCGCTGACCTTCACCGGGAAGCCGCAGTTGAGCAGGTGATACCAGCAGTTCCATTCGCGCAGCCGCGCCGTGTCCATCGCGCTGATGAAGTCGCACAAGCCCAGCGCCGCCGTGACGAAAATTTCCTGCGCCCCGACGCTGTTCAATTCGGGAACCGCCACGTTCGGCAGCACGTCCGCCACGCGGTCGTGGCTCGCGGTCAACTCCGCCAGGGTCAGCACGCCGTCGCGATTTTCGTCACTGCGCGCGAATGCTTCGGGGAGCAAACCCCGCGCCGCCTCGCCGGCCTCGAGCCGGCCGTCCTGATTCGCGTCCAGCGCGGCGAGCAGGCGCTTCGCCGCGGCGGCCGGCTCGATTTGCAGGCCGCTGCCCGAGTGCGCGTAGCCCGTCACGCCGCCCTGCTGCTTCGTCCACCGCAGCACCGGCACGGTCCACGTAGGCCAGCCTTTGGCGCCGTCCGCGCCGGGATAAATCTGCTCCTTCAAGTTCAGCAGGCACACATGCCCGAGCGCCTGCGAACCGAAGCCGCTGACCTCGATGTCATATTTCAAAACGGTCAGCGGCTCGCTCAACCGGTCCGCGTCGGGCGAAAAAAATTGCCGCTGATGCTCGAAGCCCGG
>BJHT01000230.1 GCA_014193395.1 Verrucomicrobiota bacterium | reverse complement strand
GGGCGGCGCGCCAATTGTTGCAGGCTTTGCCGCTGGTCGGAGGACAGTTCAATGCGAGAGACAGGTCGGGCCATGACCCAAGATGGCCGATCATACCATTTTGTCCACTCTTTTGATGAACACTACACTAATGAGAGGGGGATGGTTGGGAACGCGAAAGTTCCGGAATATTGCAGCCCAACCCTAATCCCTTTCGGGTATTGCAACGTAGAATCCCAACGGGATTCCGGCCTCCAGCCCAGGGTTGCGAGGAACGAGCTACCCTGGGAAAGCGGTCCGCAGATTCACAACCCCAACGGGGTTGCGGCCCGGAGGGTGCGACGTGCCGCACGTGCCGCAACCCCGTTGGGGTTGATACCCATGCGGATGCCTACCCAGGGTAGCTCGTTCCTCGCAACCCTGGGCTGGAGGACACAACCCCGTTGGGGTTGCAGAACATTCGGGAGCACTGGCTCCAAGCCCCGGCTTTTTAAGCCTACGCCGCGTCACGAAAAGGCTCTCCGTCCTCGACGGTGTAGATTTCTTCGGCCGGGTCGGCGAGGAACGCGAAAGCATCGCTGCCAGCCGCGCTCCGAAGCCAAGCCTGGTCGCTGTCGGTGTCCGTTTCCGCGCTGGCCGGCAGTACCATCACGAGCAACGGGGCGTGCGGGGGCAGGTCAAACGGCTCGTCGAGGACGATCCGTTCACCATCGAAATGCGCTTGGAGGGCTACAGGGGGCATGGCGGCAAATTAGAACTCGGTGAACTTCCGGACAAGCGTGCAGAAACGTTTTGGGCGCATCTCGACACAAGTTCCGCAACGAAAAATCGAAGCGGCTGTTTGCTCCGAAGCGATGTCAGACGCCGTGGTTTTCATGCCGCTTGGAATAGCTCTCACAAAGCTCTCGAAACTGCGCCGGCTCCAGCCTCGACTCGAACAGCCCAGTGCAACCCTCAAATACATCCGGCTGCAACCAGCGCGGTATCTGACTGAGGGTCGTCGGCTCGTCCACCAAGTGCTCGTAGAAGGCCACGCCAGCAGCGTTCCAAAGGTCTTCCGACTTCTGGCGAAAGCACCACTGCGCAAAGTCGTAAATGCGCTGCAACTCCGGTATGTCGCCGCGAGCGTGAGCGGCCTGAACTCGCGGCAACAGATCGAAGAACACCTCATAAATCGTGGTGTCCGATTGCTCGAACTGCTGGCGCAAATCGCGAAACGACTCGAGAGCTTTGCGTCTCCAAGTGCTCATGCTTTACCAATTCAGCCCACGACGAAATCCCACCTTCACAAAAAATTTCCCCGCCGGACGCCTCTGCATCTCGGCGGGGAAAGTGTGTGCCGCAAACTTCTTCGGCCCCTATTTCAACTCATGCGCCGCGGGCTTCAGGCCCTTGGTGTGGCCGCCGAAACCGTAGGCCGTCGGCTTGTATTCGCCGACAACTTCCGCGTTGGCCTTTTCCGGCACGGACAAGCCGACGAGCTGGTAGGCGGCGTTGACGACCAGGCGGCGGAGGCCTTCGTTCGCGAGGTCCGTCGAGGAACCCATCGTGGTGCAGAAGGCCTGGCCCTTTTTGCCGTCGGGCAGTTGGTAGCTCTTGGTCCAGGCGACGGGCATCATCGGATCGTTCTTCTTGCCTTCCACCGGCTCGTCATCGGGCTTGAGGCCGAAGAAGGGATCCTTCATGTCCGCGGGGCCTTTGCGCTTGAGCACCTGGCCGAGCACGACGGGCTTGGAATCACCCGGCAGCGGCAGGCGCACGCCATAGACATCGCTCACTGCAAAGATTTCGCCGTCTTTGATGCCGTTGAGGAGCGCATTGCCCTTGGCGTCCGCCGGGAACACGCCACGCGTGGCCTCGGTCTTGTGGCCGCCGTGATGACTGATCCACATCTCGCCGAGCACGAGCCGGCCGAAGCCGTCCGCCCATTCCTTGGCCGGACCTTTGTAACCGTTGTTGTAGCGGTCGTAGGTGCCCTTGATGCCATTGAACGCGTGCGTCGCGGTGCGCAGGCCGAGGACGGGCTTGCCCGCCTTGAGATAGTCGTCGATCGGCTTCATCTGCTCATCGGGCAGATTGCGGAAGCGCGTGAGGATGACCATGAGATCGGCGCTGTTGAGCGCGTCGGTGCCGGGGATGTTCTTGGTGTGATTGGGATTGATCTCGCCCGTCGCGGGATCAATGGCGAAGAGCACGGTGCATTTGAAGCCGTGCCGCTGGGACAGAATCTTGGCCATCTGCGGCAGCCCCTCCTCGGAGCGATACTCCTCGTCGCCCGAGATGAAAACGATGTGCTTGCCCTTGCCGGGACCGTCCTTGCCTTCGTAGGTGACCCATTGTTTGTCCGCCGCGCGTGCCGTGGAAAGCAGCCCGAGGGCGACCAGAAGTGATGCGAAATATTTCATAGTTTTTGGTGAACGTGTTCGCGCGGAGAGTTACGGCCCCGCCGGAAAAAGACAATGAGAAGTGCGGATGGAGGCTATTCGCACGCCCAGCGGAGCGCGACCGGTCCCCCGTCGCAGCGGCTGCGCACGGGGAAGGGCGTCGGAGCTATTCCATCGCCTCGGCAAGATTCGAGCTGCTGCGGGCGGGGACCGCCCGCGCGCCGGGTGGGGCCGGGCGCCGAGCAGCCGCCGGAATCCGCAGGCGAGGATACCGGCAGTGCCGCCCTCACCCGCTCCTGTAGCGCAGGTTTCCAAACCTGCTGTATCGCCGATTTCCAAATCGGCAGGGGCTGCGGAATTTCGGACGCGTGCGGTCAGCCCGGACGCGTGCGGGTGCCCGGACGGCCCGCGGGTTTGGAAACCCGCGATACAGCAGACTTGGAAGTCTGCGCTACCTTGGGCCTGCGCCGGATTTACCCCGGTGCCTGGCGGTGCCCTCCCCGCCGTTGTCAACGCGGGGCACCTCAGTATGCTCCGCCGCGCTTGAATCAGACCAAACCCCACCCGCCCGCAAACCCCGCCGCCGCCCCCGCACCCGCCGCCGTGGTGCTCGAGGTTGTGCAGGTGAGCAAATCCTACGCGGGGCGGCCGGTGCTGCGGGAGGTGTCGTTCCGGCTGCACGCCGGCGAGCGGCTCGCTTTGATGGGACCGTCGGGCAGCGGCAAGACGACGCTGCTCAACTGCCTCGGCGGCGTGGATCGTCCCGACTCCGGCTCCATCGCGTTGCACGGCGAACGCATCGACACGCTCGGCAGCGACGCGCTCGCGCGGTTGCGCCGGCAGCGCGTGGGCACGGTGTTTCAGTTCTTTCATCTGCTGCCCACGCTTACCGCGTTCGAGAATGTGGAGTTCCCGCTGCAATTGAACGGCATCGCCACTGCCGAGCGTCGCGCGCGCGTGCTGCGCCTGCTCGAACGGGTGAAACTCACGGACCGCGCGCACGCCCTGCCGTCGCAGCTTTCCGGCGGCGAGATGCAGCGCGTCGCCATCGCCCGCGCACTCGCACACCGGCCCGGACTGATCCTCGCGGACGAGCCGACGGGCAATCTGGATTCCGCCAATGGCGCGAACATCCTCGCGTTGCTGCGCGATCTCTCGGAGGAAACCGGCACCGCCCTCGTGCTCGTCACGCACAGCGCCGAGGCGGCGGCGATCTGTCAGCGCACCATCCAACTGCGCGACGGACGGATCGTGGCGGGTGGCTGAGAGTTTGCATGAAAATCTCGAACCAAACTCCGAAGCCGCACGCGGCCCGAGTGCCGGTTTGGGTGGCCCGCCCAAATCATCGTCCCCCGCTCTGCCTCGTCCGTCGCAGGGGAAGGTTTGTGGGACGAAGTTTTCGGCGGGCCGCCGAAAACTGCACGCCGGCGGCGTGCGCTCCCCAAGTCGCGCGCCCGCGCGACCGGGAGCGCACGCGGCCCGCGTGCCGATTTGGGCGGCCCGCCCAAATCCTCGTTCCCCGGTCTGCCTCGCCCGCCTCGGGAAGCGGTTTGTGGAACGAGGTTTTCGGCGGGCCGCCGAAAACAGCACGCCAGCGGCGTGCGCTCCCCTAGTTGAATGAAGACCGCCTCCGCCTCGAATCGCGCGCTCGCGGGCCTGCTGTTGCGGCGCTTCACGCTGCGGCACTGGCGTTCGGCGCCGGGACAGTCGGCGCTGCTCGTGCTGATTCTGGCGCTCGGCATCGCGGTGTTCTTTTCCATCCGGCTGGCCAACCGAGCGGCTGTCACCAGCTTCCAAAACTTCACCGACCTGATCACGCGCGAGAGCGATTGGATCATCACGGCACCCGCCGGTTTGCTGCCGGAAACGATCCTGCCGGAATTGCGCGCGCGTCTCGGCGAACAGCCCGTAAGCATCATTCCCGTGCTCGACACGACGGCCTCGCCACCGCGCCGCGCGGACTTCGAGGAGATCGGCTCGCGCCAGACGTTTCAGATTCTCGGCCTCGATCTCGTGGCGGTGCAAAACCTCGCGTCCGCACGGTCGCCGGACCGCTCGTGGTTCGGGCAGGCGGGCGGGGCCGATTCATTTTGGAAGCTGCTGCGTTCGCCGCGGGCGGTGTTCATCAACGCTGAATTGGCGGCCCGCGAGGGCCTGAGTGTCGGGAGCAAACTCCCGCTCGTGATCAATGAGCGCGTCGTGGAACTCGAGGTCGCAGGCATCATTCCACATCCGCCCGGCGATCCCGCCCCGCCGGCGACATTGCTCATCATGGACTTCGCCGCGCTGCAACCGTTGGCGGGAAAAATGGGGCGCTTGGATCGCGTCGAGTTCATCGTCGAGCCGGGGCCGGGCGACGCGGCTCGGCGCGCGCAATTGCGCGAACAGCTCGTGGCGTGGAACGAGGGCCGCTGGTTCGTGTCGTCGCCCGCCGACCGCCGCGAGAACGCTGCTCTGATGACCCGCGCGTTCCGCATGAACCTCACGATTCTCTCGCTGATCGCGCTGCTGGTCGGCGTGTATCTGATTTTTCAGGCGCTCGACGGCGCGGTCGTGCGGCGGCGCGAGGAGATTGCGATCCTGCGTTCGCTCGGCGTCGAGGAGCGGGCGATCCAGCGCGCGTGGCTCGTCGAGGGTGCGTTGGTGGGCGTCGTGGGCGGATTGCTCGGCGCGCTGCTGGGCTGGGCGGGTGCGCAGTTTTCCGTGCGGCTCGTCGGGCGCACGGTGAACGCGCTCTACTACGCGACCAGCGTGCAGTCCGCGCATCTCGATCGCGCCGAACTCGCCGCCGCGCTCGTGCTCGCGGTGGCGGGCAGTCTCGTGGCCGGGTGGGTGCCCGCACGCGAGGCGGCCCGCACGCCGCCTGCGCAAGTGCTGGTGCGGCACGCGGTCGGCGCGCCGGGGCGTCGCGTGTTCCGCAACGGCTGGCTCGGGCTGGCGTTGCTGGCGCTGGGCGCGCTGCTGGCCACGCTGCCGCCGTGGCGCTCCGGCGGCGGGCGGCTGCCGGTCGCGGGTTACGCGGCGGCGTTGTGCTGGATTTTCGGTGGCGGAATTGTCGCGGCGATTCTGCTGCGTCCGTCGGCGCGGTTGTGGCAACCGCTCGGCGCGCGCTGGGTGTCGGTGAAACTGGCGGCGAGTCAGTTGGTGAATCCCTCGGGGCGGCATCACCTGGCCGTCGCGGGCCTGCTGTGCGCGGTGGCGATGACGGCGGGAATGGCGACGCTGGTGGCGAGTTTTGAAGCGACGATGCAGGGCTGGATCGAGCGCACGTTTCAAGCCGATCTCTACGTGTCGAGCTACGGCGCGCAGAGCGCCTCAACGCAAAATCGCATCGCGCCTGCGACGTGGCGGGCGGTGACGAATCATCCGGGCATCGCGGGCTTCAACGGCGTGCAGGCGTGCGAGGTTTTGCTCAATGGCCAGCGCACGATTCTCGCGTCCGGCAATCTGGATTTTCTCCAACGCCAAACGCGCATGGCGTGGCGACAGCCGCCGTTGAACGACGACATCTTCCAGCCCGACCGCAACGCCGCGCTGGCGCTGGCGAGCGAGGCGTTCACCGAGCGTTTTCAAATGCGGCGCGGCGATGTGGTCACGGTGCCGACGCCCGCGGGGCCGCAGCGGTTGACCATCGCGGGCGTGTTCTCGGATTACGGCAACGAGCGCGGCTCGCTGGTGGTCGAGCGGCGGCGGTGGACGGAGTGGTTTGGCGACGAGTATTTGAGCAGCGTCATCCTCGTGCTGCGGCCGGGCTTCGCGCCCGAGACGGTGCGGGCGGAGCTGTTGGGGCGGCATCCGGGCTTGAACATTTTCACCAACGGCCACATTCGCGGCGAGGTGCTGCGCGTCTTCCGCCAGACCTTCGCCATCACGTATGCGCTCGAAATTATCGGGGTGATCGTGGCGGTGCTGGGGCTGGCGCTCACGCTTGTGAGCGTGCTGCTGGACCGGCGCAACGAATTGACCACGCTGCGCGCGCTGGGGCTGGATCGTCACGAGATGGCGCGCGCGACGGCGTGGGAAGGCTCGCTGGTCGCGCTGTGCGGCGTCGGTGGCGGGCTGGGCGTGAGCGTCGCGCTTGGGTGGCTGCTGATTTTTGTGATCAACCAGCAGACCTTCGGCTGGACGCTGAGTTTTCAACTGCCGTGGGCGCAGCTCGGCGTGCTCGCGGGGCTGGTCGTCGGCGCGGCGGCGGGCGTGTCGTATGCCGTGGGTTGGTGGGGCGCGGCGCTGCCGGCGGACAGGGAGGAATGAAATGAGCGAGACCTTTGGATGGATGGGAGCGGTGGAGGTGGAAGAAGCTCCAAGCTTAAAGCTCAAAGCTCAAGGGAAGGGGGAAGAAGCTCCAAGCCCAATGCTCAAAGCTCAAGGGAAGGGCCAAGCGCCAAGGAACAATGGGGCGACGCCGCGGGGATCGGGGTGCGGTTCCTGGTTCGGAGTTCCGCCTTTAGGCGGCGGGGCGTCCGTCGCACCGGACCGTGCCATTTGTTCCATCGCGGATTTGCGGACGCCCCGCCGCCTGAAGGCGGGACTCCGAACGGGGATGCCGGCGCTGGTGTTGGTGTTTGCGTGGCTGCTCGGCGGGGTGTGCGGCGGGATCAGCGCCGCTGAGCTTCGTCCGCCGCTGACGACGGCGGAGGGCTATGCGGTGCCGCAGCCGGGACGGCGCTTCGAGTTTCCGCACGATCACGGCGCGCATCCGGAGTTCAAGCTCGAGTGGTGGTACGTGACGGGGCATTTGTTCGCGGCGGATGAGCGACGGTTTGGTTTTCAGGCGACGTTCTTTCGGCGTGCGGGGCCGATGGCGACGCTTGCGACAAACCGTGTGGACATCGCGGACACGGTGGGCGGCACGGCGTCCCCGTGGTTCCGCACGGATGAAGTTCACCTCGCGCACATCGCCGTGCTGGACGTGCGCACGGGGAAGTTTGTGTTTCAAGAGCGCCTCAACCGCCGCGGCTGGGACGCGGACGCGGCGACGAACAGCCTGCACGCGTGGAACGGCAACTGGTCGCTGCGCATGACCAACGCGATGTCGCAGGCGATGGAACTGGTCGGCAGCGTCCGCGGAGAGGCGGCGTTTCGTCTCGCGCTCACGCCGGAAAAACCGCTGGTGGTGTTTGGCGAAAACGGCGTGTCGCGCAAAGGCGCGTCGCCGACGGCGGCGAGTCATTACCTCACGTTCACACGCCTGAAGACGGCGGGCACCCTGCGGCTGGGCAGCGAGTCGCTCACGGTCCAGGGCCGCTCGTGGATGGACCACGAGATCAGCAGCAGCCAGCTCGATCCGGGGCAGGCGGGCTGGGACTGGGCGTGCCTGCAACTGCACGACGGCCGCGATGTCATGGCGTATCGGATGAGGAGGAAGGATGGCAGCACCGACCCGTTCTCGACGCTGGCGTGGGTGGATGCCAGCGGGCGAGTGACTCACGTCGGGGCCGGGCAGTTCTCGTGGCAGTCCACCGGCACGGCGCGGCATCCGCGCTCGGGCGTGTTGTATCCGAGTCGCGTGAAGCTCACGACAAGCGATCCCGCGGGCGGCACGGGCGCGATGATCGAACTGCATCTCGACCCGCTCGCGCCGCATCAGGAACTCGACGGCGGCTTGAGCGGCATTCCGTATTGGGAGGGCGCGTGCCGCGTGCTTGATGCGCAGCGGCGAGAAGTGGGCGCGGCGTTTCTCGAACTTACGGGCTACGCAGGCGCGCTGGGCGGGAGGTTTTGAGAGCGACCCGGAGCGCGCCCGTCCTCGGGCGCAGCGAGGTGGAGCGTGGTGAGGTGGTGGAGTATTCCAATGCTGTCGTGCGTTCGGACGTTGCTGCGGCCGGGGACGGCCGCACTCCGCCCACGCTCCGGAGTGCGCCCGTCTCGGGCGCTGCGAGGTGGAGCGTGGGGAAACCGTGGAATATCCCGACGCTGTCGTGCGTTTGGGAGTCGCTGCGGCCGGGGACGGCCGCACTCCGCACGCGCCCCGGAATGCGGCCGTCTCGGGCGACCGGTGGCAGCGCGGGGAAATGGGGTGAACCTTCAGAACTCTGGTGTCTCGCACACCGCCCAGGCGCTGCCCACGGTGGGAATTAGCCCGCGACGTGGGACTGCCCCATCCCCACTCGTGGGCGCAGGAACCGATTGGCAATCCTGCCCCTTCCAGATTGCCAGCCGATATTCGGCAGGATTTTCGGGCCTGCCGACGTTACTTCTTCAAGGGCGGCACCGCGGAAGTCTTGCCGGCGGCGTTCGTGAAGGTGACAGAGGGCACGAGGGGGAGCGGGGGCTTGGGTCCGTCAACCACCGGGGGCACCGTGATGGGGGTTGCCACCGTCCCGGTAGAAGTTTTCACGTTCACGGCGGGGGCCGCTGCCACCGCGCTCTGGAACGCGGGCATCCCCCGCAGATTGGCGAAGCGCGGGTCGTTCGGTGCCATCTGACGCAGGTTCGGAGTGTTGGTCTGCTGGCTGGCGCGCTGGTCGCTGAGCTGGATGGCGCGGGTCAGATTTTGCACGGCCTGATTGCTTTTGTTGAGCACGGTCTGGATGGCGGCGAGATCGTAAAACGCCTCGGGATTGTTCGGCGTGAGCTTCACGAGGCGGTCCATGGCTTCTTCCATTTTCGGCAGGTTGCCGATCATCGAGTAGGCCTGCGCGGCGCTGACGAGGGCGTTGTGGTCGAGCTGCGTGTTGGTCATCAGCCGATCGTATTTGGGAATCGCCTGCGCGATGGCGACCTGGGCGCGGCCGGCCTGGCCGACTTGATTCAGCGCCTGCGCGGCGGCGACGATGGCGTCGGGCGCGGGGTTGGAATGGCGGACCATCGCGTCAATCGTCGCGTAGGCCTGGTTGGTGTTGCCCATCTGGATGTAAGCGACGAAGAGGCCGAGGCCGAGCTGGGCGTTGGCGGGGTTGCTGCGGAACTGCGCTTCGGCCTGCACGAGCTGGCTCTGGGCCTGCGTGACCTGCGCGGAGTTGCCTTTGAACTTGCTGAGCTGGTCGAGCAGGCCGTCGGCGGCGGTGTTGTAAGGGTCGAGCTTCTTGAAGGTCTTGGCGATGAGCAGGGCGTCGTCGAAACGGCCGAGGCTGCTGAGGAGGTTGATGTAGCGGAACACGGCCTCGGGGCTGAACGGGCAGAAGGCGAAGGCGTGTTTGAAGGCGAACTCGGCCTCGCGAATCATGCGCTGTTGCAAGGCGGCGTTGCCCTTTTGCCCGGCGTCGTTGATGCGGTACGAGTACACGCCGGCGATGGCGCTGCGCAGTTTCGAGAAGGCTTTCTGCGCATCGTCGTCGCGCATGAATTTGGGATCGCCCGTGAAGCCCTCGAGATTGCGGCGCAGGTAGGTGCGCTCGGCGAAGGCGCAGATGTTCGAGACCGTGGTGTCGTAGGTGATCCAGTTGCCGATGAAGCGCTCGGTGTATTTGCTCCAGAATTCGTGGTCACGCCGCACGATGTCTTCGGTCAGTTCGGGCAGCGGCTGGCGGTTGATCTTCATGATGATCCCGAACGGGGTGAGGTAGGGATACATCCAGTCGAGCGGGAAGCTTTCCTCGACGAAGAATTCATGCTCGGGGTTTTTGTCGAAGATGACCTTGGTGAGGAGGCCGTTGATGGCCATGACAGCGACCTGGCCGCTGACCTGGATGCGGTTGTCCACGACCTTCACATCTTCGCCGGGCTTAAGCTGGTTGAGCTTGAGCCGTCGCTGCGCGTCGCTGACGTACTCCTCGAAGGACTGCTGTGAATCCACGAGCGAGGGCGTGTGGATTTCCTTGGGCGGATAGACACCTTCGGCGCGGCGACTTTTCTCGATCTTCGCGCCGAGGCCGGTGAACACGCTGTCGAGCGGTCCAGCGAACGCGGAGAGGATCGGCACGCGGGCGAGCAGATTCTGGAAAAACGGCGGGTCGGGCTGCGTGCTGCGGTTGTAGTGCGCGCGGATGTACATCAGGTAGGTCGCATCGGCGAGGGCGTTCTGCGTGATGATATACACGTCGCGGCGGTCGAACTCGGGGTCGCGGCGTTTTTCCGGCGGGATGAAGCTTTCTGCAAAAATCATGTACGTCGGGCAGAAGCGGCCGGGGTCGGTGCCGCCGAAGAGCACGGCGTTCTTCGTCATCTCGGGATAGATCAATTCCGCGCCGGGCTTCTTGAGCATCTCTTCGCGCTCTTTTCGTTTGTAGCTGAACTTGCCGTCCGCGCCCACGAACGGCGGCGTGAACATGTCGTGCCCAAACCAGAAGCCGAAGAGATGGCCGCGCTGCTCGTTCTTCGCCCAGTGCGAGAGGACCGATTGCACCGGGAACAACACAAACATACCGATCAGCATCGCCGTCGGCGCGTGCCGCCGGCAGATCACGACGGCGAGCGTCAGGATGGCGGCCCACGCGAAGCCATACTTGGCGTTGAAGCGGTCGAGCGCGTAGGAGCTGGGTTCAACCGGCATCGAGAACAGGAGGTCAATGATCGCGTGGCCCATGCCCGTGCGGACGGGCGGCGCGGTCTCGGTCGAGCCGTGAACCACGATGGTGATGTAGAGCGACAGCGCGGTGGCCATCACGCAACCGATGAGGAAGGGCCGCCGCCGTTGTTCGTAGGCGAAGGACAGCCACGCGGTCAGCAGCACCAGCCCATAGCCGATGCACGCGGCGATCATCACATGCGACGCGGTGAAGAAGACCTTGGTGAGTTCGCGGCTCTGGCGGTCGGCGGAGGGGTTGAGCAGAATCAACAGCAGAAAGGCGAGACAGGCGTACGTCGAGGCGAGGCCGATCAGCCAGGCGCGCTCGCGGGCTTTCATGCGCGAGTAGAAGAAGAACGGCACGATGGCGACGAGCAGGAGCACCGGGGTGAATTCGTCCATCGCGCCTTCCTTGAGCATGTTGAGCTGGGTGAGGAGGCGTTCGGGCGCGAGGTTGGGGCTGGCCTTTTCATACTGGCCGCGGGTGAGGGCGTGGATGAAGCCCTCGAGGGTGCGCGCGTAGCCCCAGTTCATCGGCGGATTGCTCATCGAGGCGAGCGGCATGTAGAAGTAAAAACCCGCGCCGACGGCCCACAGCAGGCCCATGATGACGGCGGCTTTCCATTCACTCAGGAGCTGCTGCGTCTTGACGATCAGCACGAAACAGCCGGCCATCGAGACCACGCCAATGAGGATGAAAATGTTGAAGATGGCCTGGTTGCTGCCGAGCGCACCGAGCGAGCCGCTGGCCTTGAGCAGCAGGCCAAAGATGAAGACGGCGCTGTTGAAGAAGAGCAGGTCGCGGCCGAGCTTCGGGTCGCGCATGAGGATCAAAACCTCGATGCCCATGGCGGCGACGATCAGCGTCTGGTGGTTGGTGAAACAGATGCCGAAGAGGAAGAGCGCCCAGTAGAGATACCGCCTCTGCTCCGGCGCATACAACCAGCGCAGCAGGCAGCAGAGCACGCCCATGAGCGAGAGGACGCTGAAGGTGTACACTTCCACGATCACCGCCTGGCTCCACATGTAGCCGTTGAAGCCGAGCAGCAGACCGGCGACCCAGCCCGCCATCATGCACAGG
>BJHT01000229.1 GCA_014193395.1 Verrucomicrobiota bacterium | reverse complement strand
GAATTTGCGGTCGGCGGTGCGGGTGGCGGTGGAGCCGGCGGCGCGCGGGTTGGGCGGGTTGGTCGTGATGAATGATCAGTTGCTCGCGGCGGCGGAGGCGACGAAGACGCACACGGAAGCGGTGGATACGTTTCAGAGCCGCGATTTCGGGGCGCTGGGAATTGTAGATAAGGATCGGGTGATCGTGACGCGAAGGCGCGCGGCGCGGGAGCATGTGTCGGCGGTGAGGGCGCTGGAGGAGCGGGTGGAGATCGTGAAGCTGTCGGCGGGGAGTGATGGGCGGATGATCCGGTATGCGCTGGAGGGGGGATTGCGCGGGTTGGTGATCGAGGGGCTGGGGCGCGGGAATGCGCCGGTGACGGCGATTGCGGAGGTCGAGGCGGCGGTGCGCAGCGGGATTCCGGTGGTGCTGACGTCGCGGTGTCCGCGCGGGCGCGTGCTGGACACGTATGCGTATGCGGGGGCGGGGAAGCAGTTTCGGAAGCTGGGGGCGATCCTCGGCGGGATGACGCCGAGTCACAAGGCGCGGATCAAGTTGATGGTGTTGCTCGGGGCGGGGGCGGGGATGGAGAAGATAAGGGACGCGTTCGAAGGGAACTAACCAATTGATGGGAACAGGCAGGAAATTGCTTTCGGGACACTTCGCGGTTGAGTTTCGCCAAACGTGCCACCGGCCGCTTGCTCAATGCTGCCGGAGCCATCGAAATCGCCCTTTGCACGAAGGCTCTTCGCCGTGAGACCGTCCGGTGGAGCATTAACAGCCCCGAGCAACGTGAGGACGAAGGGGAGCGGGCCTTTCACAGTGGGTTGATAAGTGGGGAGGTGGAATTGTCATTCGGCGCGCAAAGTTCACCGGCGCGTAAGCTTCAGCGCGGCTTAGGGCGGCGAACAGGTTTCGAACCTGGCCCGTTCACGCGACGTATCAATCCTCACGAAGGTTCCTGCTGTCCGCATCGGTGCCTCCGTCCCCCGCTTCTCCGTGCGTGCCTCACGGGGCGAGGGAGGTGGAGCGCGATTCGTTCCAGCAGTTCCGGCACGAAGTTTCACAACGATTGCCTGCAAATGGGCTTCAGTTTTCCGGGGCTCGCCAGAGGCCTTTCGGCGGTCCCAACGAAGGCTCCCATCGCGGTTGCCTGGAATTGTTGAACGCGCGCCTCGTGGTCCGGCGTTCATCGGCACGGAATTACCGCAACGCGCCAGATTGACGGCCCCACGGCACGGGTGGTGGCCGGCGATTTTTGTCATCATCGTTGGTGCGTAAAATCTGCCGCTCTGAAACAATCAGGCCGACGCCACTCCTCCCAGAATGCACGCATGAAAATTGAAACCCACCTCGACCATCAGACCATCCTCGCCAACCAGGCCCGGCCCGTGTTCTTCGCCGTGCGCATCAGTGCCGACTCCCTCGCCGCGCCGCGCCCGCGGCCCGCCGCCTTCTGCCTTGTGCTCGACCGCAGCGGCTCGATGCAAGGTCCGCCGCTCGAACACGCGAAGCAGGCCGCTGCGCTCGCTGTGAAACATCTGCGCGCCGACGACCAGTTCAGCCTCGTGACCTTCGAGACCAACGCCCAAGTCGTCGTGCCGCTCCAGACCGTGAAGGACAAGCCGGCGGTGCAAAGTGCCATCGCGAAAATTGCTACCGACGGCAACACCAACCTCTCCGGCGGCTGGCTCCTCGGCCGGGATGAACTGCGCAAAGCCCCGGCGGGCGCGGCCCGGCGTTTGTTGCTCCTCAGCGATGGCCTCCTCAATTCCGGGATCACCGAACCCGCCGCCGTCCAGCGCCTCGTCGCCGCCGGCCTGGAACACGACGCCATCCGCACCGCCTGCCTCGGCTTCGGCGACGGCTACAACGAAGATCTCATGTCGGAACTGGCGCGCTCGACCAACGGCACCTTTTACGACGCCAATTCACCGGAGAAAATGCCCGCCATCTTCACCGCGGAACTCGACGGCCTGCAGCGCCTGGCCGCGCAGAATGTCCGCCTCCGTTTGAAACGTCTCGATTTCTGCGAATCCCTCGTCGCGCTCGGCGAATATCCGGTGGTCCAACTCCCCGACGGCAGCTACGAGTTTGCGCTCGGCGATTTCGTGAGCGAAGAGACGCGCGTCGTTTGCTTCGCCCTTGAGGTGCTGCCGCTGCCGTGCATCAACAACCAGCCCGTGACCACCCTGGAAGGCGAGGACCTGCTCGGCCTCGAAATGGTCTGCGATGAACTCACCGCCGACAGCGTCGTGTCCCGCACCTTCACGCAAAAGATTCGCATCCAGGCCACGCAGGACCCGGGACAGGTGAAACAAAACGGCGAAGTCATCGGCTGGGTGGCCGTGCAACGCGCCGGCAAAGTGCTCAAAGAAGTCACGCGCCGGATGGATGCGGGTCAGCCCGACTCCGCCCAAGCCCTGTTGCGCGAGACGGCCGCCGAGTTTCGCAGCTATCCGCCCAGCCCGGGGCTTGCGGACGCGCTGCGCTCGATCGACGACGTGGAACGGCAGATCGCCGAACGCGTTTGGGACAGCCGTGCGCGCAAGCAGTCCAACTACGTAAGCGCGAGCTATCGCAGGATGAGCTCGTCCCAGAAGTGGACCTCCGACCTGCCTTCGCCCAGCTACCTGACGCGGGCGGAAGCCGAGCAGCTGGCCGACGGCCCGACACCGATGGCGGAAGCCGTGCCCCGGCCGCATGGGAACTGCTACTGGCTGCACCCCAAGCGCCTGTTGGCCGGCGAATATCCCGGGGCCATGGATCGCCACGAAACCCTGACCCGCCTCGCGGCGTATCTCGTTTGCGGCGTCAACTGCTTCCTCGATCTGACCGCCGAAGGTGAACTGCTCCCGTATGAACTCGAAGTGCGGTCGCTGGCCCTCGTCCGCGGCACCGCCGTCGAGTACTGGCGCTTCCCCTTGCCGAATGCGGGCGTGCCCCGCAGCCCCAGCGACATGGCGGCGATTCTGGATGCCATCGATGCGGCGCTGGCCGCCGGACAGTGTGTTTACGTCCACTGCCGGGATGGAGCCGGCCGAACCGGCACCGTGCTGGGCTGCTATCTCGTCCGCCATGGAATGAAAGGCGACCAAGCTATACAAACCCTGACCACCCACTGGCGCGGCGTGGAGCGGGCGGCGCACCAACCCCGTTCGTTCGAGACCGACGAGCAAGGCAACTACGTGCTGGGCTGGCAGGAACCTCCCAAACCGCCCCAGCCGTGACCCGGCCACCTACGGGGTGAAGAAGCCCTGACCGGCGCGCGCGGAGGCGGATTTGGAGTGCGGTGACTTGTCACCGCTTTCGCGAGGCGACTGGTCGCCGCCGAACACCCGCAGCGTGCCGCATAGGAAAGGGAGCGCCACGGCTCGCGCCGGCGGTGGCGCAGCCGCGTGCGCGAGGCCGCTCAGACTTTTGACGGCGACCAGTCGCCTGCGCGAAAGCGGTGACGAGTCATCGTACTCCAAAACCTCGCGGATGCACCGACGGCGCGGTGAGGACGCCGGCATGGGGTTGCGCGCTGACCGGTGGGGCAGGCTCCCAGCTTGCCGGTTTGGGCGGCATCCTTGCCGCCCGTTTCAGCGGCGGCCGTGCGGTGCGGCGGAGCTTGGAACACGGGGCAGGGATGCCCCGCGAACCTGCGGCCTCAACTTCCGTTCCAACTGCATGGGAGTGATGAAGGCCCGGCGGCTCGGGCGGGGGGGGCGCAGTGCTGAAATTCTGGTTTCATTGTGGTCGCGATTCCCGGGCAGCTTCGCTTCCCGCCGTGGGTGAAGCGGGGGGATGGCCGCACACCCGGCGTGGCGGCGGCGTTTCATTGCGGATGGGAGGATCAACCCGACGTTCGTTCATCGAACCTTGGCGAGCGGCCTGCTGTGCGGGTTTTCCGGCGAAACTCGTTGACATTTGGCGGTGCGGACGCGAGAAAAACCGCGCGAGTTTTGCTGGTGACGGTTGGGGTCGTAGCTCAGTTGGTAGAGCGTCTCGTTCGCAATGAGAAGGTCGCAGGTTCGATCCCTGTCGGCTCCACCACCGGTAACACGCTGGGAGGCGTGACTCGCAATTCCCGTTGAACCACAGCGCGGGCGTGGCTAGCCGCGAGGCACCTTAAACCACTAACCGGCACTAACCTGCACTAATAAGAAGACCAGCCCGCCGGCATTTCCCGGATGCGGCCCGGCCCGGTTCCCATTAGTGCCGGTAAGTGCCGGTTAGTGGTTTACCCGCCCCCGTTCCCCGTCACTCCAGAAACTTGATCGGTGCGAAGTCGGCGAGGTTGTTGCTCGGGCCGGCGTAGGTGGTGTTGAGGCGCTGGTATTCGCGGGCGCTGTTGCCGGCGCGGTTGAGCTTGGGCTTGAGGCCCTGGTCGGCGACGCGATGCCGGGTGAAGTTGCCGAACCACGCGGTGGCCGTGCCCGAACCGGGCTTGGCGGCTTCGGGAAAACCCGCGTAGGGCACATAGACTTCCACGCTCCAAAAATCTTGGCCGACGAAGACCGCGCTTTTGATCTGCGGATAGTCCTTCGAGAAATCCTTCCCCTTGGCGTCGGCGACCGCGTTGTTGGCGTTGATGATGAGGTGGTAGAACTCGCCTTCATTTTTTCCGGTCACGTCGAAGAGCAGTTCGAGGTTGTCATCCCACCACGCCATCGAGTCGTCGCGGCCCTTGATGCCGCGTTCGAGCAATTCGGGCGTCGGCTCGGTGAGGCGGAAACCGAACGTGATGCCGTCGAGTGTCCACACGGCGCGGACGGTGGTCGGGTACGTCGTGGCGCTCTGTTTTTTGTCCCAGCCGCGGACGAACGAATGCTCGGGCGCGCGTTGCCACACGGCGTCGGTGAGCTGGCCGTCGAGCACGGGATTTTCGCCGACCTTCATCGCAACGAGCGGCTTGAGACCGGTGCCCTCGGCGTAGTCTTTGGATTCCTTGAAAAACGCGGCGAAGGGTCCGGCGTAGTAATCGATGCGCTGCAGAATGGTCGCGTCGCCGGCCGCCTGCTTGCGCGCCTGTTCGAGGAGCGACTCCATCTGCTGGACGAGCGCGCGCGGGAAGCTGGTCTGGTGAACGGCCTTGGGCGAGAGGCGTTCGGAGGGCCAGCGGCTGTTCTCCCAGCCGGTGATTTGCAGTTCGACGAGCTGACGCAGCGTCGCCGCGGCCGGGCCGTAGAGGCGGCGGCAGTACTCGTTGATCGCGGCGTCCACGTCGAACTCGGGATTCCACAGCATCTTCATCCAGCAGTAGAGGCTCAGGTGCTGGCGCGGCCAGTGGTCGGTTGTGCCGTTGATGAAAGTGCCGACGGTCTTGTCGCGATTGCGCCGGTAGAAATCCTGCGCCGTGTGCGGAAAAAGATAGACCGCCGAGGTGCGATCCTCGGGCCAACATGAGTAGTGCCAGTTTTGAATCTTGTGGCCGGTGAGGAGAATCCACTGGTCGATGGTGGCCTGTTCGAGTTTGGCGATGGCGGGTTCCTTGTATTGTGCCAAGCCGGGCATGCCGCAGAGCTGGACCTCGACGTTGTCAGGAAAATCCACGCCCGTGGGCGCGTCGGTGTAGTTGAGATAGGGGAGATACAGCACGGTCATGTCGGGCCAGCGCTGCTTCACGATGCGCGCGAGGTTCGCGGTGAACTGCGCGACGATCTTCGAGGCCGAGCCGTATTGGCCGCCGCTGGGATTCCACAGCTTGCGGCAGTGCGTGCAGTAGCAGGCGATCTCGGCGTCGGCGGGCGAGACGGTGATGGATTTGTCGGCGATGCCGACGCGCGCCGGAGCCTTGCCGGCGACGTGGCGCTCGATGTTTTCGAGATAGGTCTCAAGCGTGCGCGGGTGGCCGTAGCAGAGCATCGAGAAATCGCGCGTGCCGTCGGAGCGCAACTGGAAGACCTCGGCGCGATTAGTCAGGTACTCGCCGACCTTCGACCAGTCGGGCGAATGCACGACGAGCGTGTGCGGCCACGAATTGGCGTGGCGCAGGAAGGTGTGGAGCGCGCCGAGCTGCGTGCCGCTGCCGTTCCACGGATTGGACATCGGCGGCCAGATCTCGCGCTTGCGAAAAACGGGCGCGTCCTCGAGCCACGTCGCGCGGACCGCGAGCGTATTCGTCGGCGGAATGGACTGGCCGAGTTCTCCGGGAAAATACCAGCGCACGCCGACGAAGCGTTCCGCAAATTCATACGTGCCCCATGCGGTGCCGTCCGAGTGCGCCTTGGTGCCGTCCACCGCGCCGTCGCGGCCGACGATCAGGATGTGGCCGGGGACGGTTTTGATCGCGAAGCCTTCGATGGGCAGGGCCTTGCCGGCGAGGCCGTGTTCGGCGGCGAGCGCGGAATCACCCAACACCAGCGCGGGCGGTGTGAACTTGCCACCGCGCACGATGGGCAGCGTCGCGCCCGTCGCGCGCGCGATGAAACCCTGCAATGTCTGCGCCGCCTGGCTGAGCGTCCCGGAAGCCGTAGCTGGCAGGACGATCGAGCCTTTCGGTTTGCCGTCCTCGACGAGGACGATCGGCGGATGGTCGAGAGGCTTCTTGATGATGACCGGATTCAGATCGTCCGCGGCGCGCGCCGCAATCACCGCGGCCAGGGCGACGGCGAAGGCGATGAGGCAGACCGGCGGAAACGGGCCGCGAATGGACGGGCGGAAGGAATGCGCTGCGGAAAAGCGGTGTGGAATCATGCCGGGATTGAACGCCTGGCCACCGTGGCTGGCGACAAAAATGGCGGGCGGAGCATGACTGTAGCCGCCGACGTGAGGAGGCGGAGCGTCCGCCGAGCAAGCGGCGTGGGGTGACCGGAGCCATCCGCCTCCTCGCGCCGGAGGCTACGGGGGCGGGTCGTCATCGCGCTGGACGGCGCGGAACCCGGGAGCGTTTCACCACCGGTTTTTTCGTCGGCGCCTGCCACAGCGCCCCGGATTGCTGCCACTCGAGCACGAGGCTGCGGAAGGCGGTGGCGGCGGGCGATTCGTCCTGCTCGGACCAGACCATGACGAGATCTACGGTGCGTTCGGGAGCGAGCGGGCGGTAGGCGAGCGGCTGGCCTTCGCCCAGTGCGGCGACGCTGTCGGACACGATGCCGATGCCCGCGCCGGCTTCGACGTAGCTGAGCACGGTGCTCACGAGGCTGGGCGTGTGCGCGAGCTTCGGCGTGAAGTGCGCGCTGCGGCACGCCGCGAGAATGGCGTCGTGCAGGCCCACGCCTTCGCGGCGGGAGAGAATGACCAGGGGTTCGTCCGCGAGGTCACGCCAGCGCACGCTCGCCGACTTGTTGAGTTGATGGCCCGCGGGGATGACGGCGACCAGCGGCTCGCGGCGCAGCAGCACGGTGCGCAGGCCCAGCGCGCGGTGCGCCATGACCGGGCGCGTCAGGCCGACGGCGAGGCGACCGCTTGCAACCATTTCCCAGACCCGCTCCGGCGTGCGTTCCTCGAGCACGACCGACACGTTGGGGAAGCGCTGGCGGAACTCGCTCACGAGGCGACCGAGAAACCGCTGCGTCGGCGGGCCGATGTACCCGAGGCGCAGTTCGCCCTCCTCGCCGGCGCTGGTGCGTTGCACGCGGCGGACCGATTCGTCGAGCCGTTGCAGCAGCAGGCCGATCTCGTCCAGCAACACCGCGCCGGCGGGCGTGACGCTCACCGAGCGGCGGGTGCGGTTGAGCAGCAGCACGCCGAGATGTTCCTCGAGTTCCTTCACCGCACGGCTCAAGGCCGACTGCGCGACATGGAGGCGATGGCCCGCTTTCGAGAAGTTCAGTTCCTCGGCGACGGCTTGAAAATAGCGCAGATGGCGTAGTTCCATGCCGCGAAGTGTAATCGCGGTCCGGCATAACTCCCATGCTTAAATGTCGCTTCCGTGGCGGATGCGCGCGGCGCACACTGTGCGCACAGTGAATCGGTTGGAGCGCGGGCGCCCGAGCTTGTCTGCCAGCGTAGCCGCCGACGTGAGGAGGCGGATGGGACTCCCGCGAGATGCGGGGGAATCCGCCTCCTCACGTCGGCGGCTACGGGAGTCACGCGGATTTTTCGCACCGCTGCTGAAGGCCGCGCCCCGGTCGCTCCGGTTGCATGGTTGCGGTTTTGTTGAACGTGAAATTCGGAAAGTACATTTGGTTGTGGCTTGGCGCGTGGCTGGTGCTGATCACCGTGTTGCACGGTGGTCTGAACCTGCGCTGGTTCGCGCCCGCCGCGCCGCCGGGGGCGCGGCTCCAGTATGGCGTCGGTTTCCTGCCGGTGACGTGTCATCTCACCTGCCCGGTCACGGATTTCATCAACAAAAACCTGGAGGGGGAGGGCTTCTTCCAGCCGATGCGGTTCAGCGGCTGGGCCGAGTTGAAGGAGATGTTCATCGGCCGGCCGAAGGACATGCCGGCGTCGTTCATCCTCGCGCCGATGGCGATGGCGCTGCGCGAGCAGGGGGTGAAGATCAAGATCGTCCACCTCGGCCATCGCGACGGCTCGGCGGTGATGGTTCACAAGGACTCGGGAATTTTTCAGGTCACCGATTTGCGCGGCAAGACCGTGGCCGTGCCGGGGCGCTACGCGAATCAACGGCTGATCCTTTACCGCGAGCTGCGGAAATTCGGGATGTCGATCAACGACATCAAGATCGTGGAGATGCCGCCGCCGGACATGCCCGCGGCGCTGCTGTCGCGTTCGGTGGACGCGATCTCCTCGGGCGAGCCGTTCATGGGCCAGACGGAACTTGATGGCTACGGGCGCGTGCTGTTTCAGGCGAAGGACGTGTGGCCGGGCTTCATCTCGTGCGTGCTCGCGGTGCATGAGGATGCCATCCGCGACCATCGCGACGAGATTCAGCGGCTAGTGAATGGCATCGCGGCCAGCGGCAAATGGATTGACCAGAGCATGGAGCACCGCATGGACGCGGCGGAGTTTGTGGCCAAGGGCTACTACAATCAGAACCCGCGGCTGCTGAGTTTTGTGCTCAGCAAACCACCGGACCGCGTGACGTACAGCCGTCTCAAGCCGCTGCGCCCGGACTTCGAGGAAATCGAGAAGCTGGGCATCGAGGCCGGCATTCTCCAGGGCACCGCGCATTTCGAGGATTACGTGGACGACTCGTTCGCGCCCGATCCGGCGCTGGTGAAACCGCCCGCGTTCGAGGTGAAGAAATGAACCAGCCGCCGTCGAGTTCACCGGTTCGTCGTGCGAAGTGGCTGGCGCTGGTGTTGCCGCTCGGCGTGGCGGCGCTGCTGCTGGCGGCGTGGCACGGCGCGGTTGGCTGGTCGGGCAGTGATATTTTCCCCACGCCGCTGGAGGTGTTGCGCGGGCTGGGCGAACTTATCCGGCAGGGGTTGCTGTTGAAATACATCGTGGCGTCGCTGTTCCGCGTGACGTGGGGGTTCGGGCTGGCCGTGCTGGTGGGCGTGCCGGTGGGCCTGGTACTGGGCTGGTTTCGGCTCGCGTACGCGGCGTTCAATCCGTTCATCCAGATTTTGCGGCCCATCTCGTCCATCGCGTGGATTCCCGTGGCGATCCTGTGGTTTGGCGTGAAGGACACCGCGCCGATTTTCCTGATTTTTCTCGCGAGCGTTTTTCCGATCGTGGTGTCGGCGATGGCGGCGGTGCAAAACATGCAACAGGTCTATTTGCGGGCGGCGCAGAATTTCGGGTTGTCGGGGTTGCCGCTGTTTCGCCGCGTGATCCTGCCGGCGGCGCTGCCGCAGATCATCACGGGCCTGCGCATCGCGCTCGGCGTGGCGTGGCTGGTGGTCGTGGCGGCGGAGATGATCGCGGTGAACTCCGGCCTTGGCTATCTGATCATCGACGCGCGCAACGCGGGCAAACGCTACGACCTCGTGGTGGCGGGCATGGTGATGATTGGTCTGATCGGCCTGGTGCTCGACGTGCTGATGCGACAGTTGGAGAAGTTCGATGCAGTGCGCTGGGGTTATGGACAACGCTAAAACTCTCATCCAAGTCCGCGACACCTGGATGTCCTTCGCCAGCAAGGAAGGGCAGGGGACGCATGTGCTTGAACGGGTCAGCTTCGAGGTGCGCGCGGGGGAACTGGTGTGCATCGTCGGGCCGTCGGGCTGCGGGAAATCCACGTTGCTGAACATTCTCGGGGGCTTCCTGAAGGAGACGCGCGGCGAGGTGCGCGTTGAAGGCGGTCCCGTCAGTGGACCTGACCCGGGGCGCATTTTTGTGTTTCAGGAGAACGGGGTTTTTCCGTGGCTCACCGTCGCGGAGAATGTCGGCTTCGGCCTGCTCGCGCGGCCGGCGAAGGAGCGTGAGCAGCGCGTGACGCATTATCTCCAGATGGTTGGGCTGACGGGCTTCGAGAAGGCGTATCCGCGCGAGCTGTCCGGCGGCATGAAGCAGCGCGTCGAGATCGCGCGCGCGCTGGCCGCCGAGGCGCGCGTGCTCTTCATGGATGAACCGTTCGGCGCGCTGGATTTTCTCACCCGTCTGAAAATGCGCAGCGACCTCGTTCGCATCTGGCAGGCCGAGCACAAGACCATCCTGTTCGTCACGCACGACATCGAGGAAGCCGTGCAGCTCGCCGACCGCGTGCTCGTGATGAGCCGCCGGCCTGCGACGATTCAGGAGGAAGTGGTGATCGATCTCCCGCGCCCGCGCGACCTCGATTCGCCCGGCTACCTCGCGGCGCGCGACCGCATCTTCGCGATCATGGGCATGGACGCGCACGGCGGCGGGGCAGGGGAACCGCGGTGAGCCGCGATGGTTTGCCGTGGGAGTTTTTTTTGGGTCGGGAGTCGTGTCACGAGGGGTCGGTTTTTCTGGTGAGTTGTCCGCCCAAACGCCGAGGAATGGGGACGGCTGTCGGCGTCGGGCGTGCGGGGACAAGCTGTCCCCGCCCCGGAGGAGGGCGCCCATCCGGCGACACGCGAGGGCGCGGGTGGTCCCAAGAATGGGAGATTTCCCGCGAACTCCGCGCCTTACTTCCCCCGCGTCGCAGTCCCCTTGGCCGCCGCGATTTGATAAAACGACGACCGCTCCAGATGCCGCACCTCGTAGGCGACAGCCACATGCAGCGTAGTCTCCGCGGCCCCCAGCAGCAGATAGCTGTCGGGCTGGAGATGCTCGCGGGTTTTCTTCAGCACGCGCCGCTTGGTGACCGGACCGAAGTAAATCAGCACGTTGCGCAGCAGGATCAGATCAAACGCCGGCAGCCGCCCCCACGTGCCCGCGATCTCCAGCGCCGGATCCTTCGCCAGCGTCACCATGATCGCCCGGCGCATGACCGGCGAATCTTCCACCACCAGCACCCGAATTTTTGCCATGTGGAAAAGGCCCCGACCGCCGTTGGGGATGGGAAGCGTGGGCAAAAGAGGGCCGCACGGCGCGAACCAAAGCGCGCATCCCCCCTGGAGCGCGGCTATGTCGCAGACCAGCCGCAGCGGCACCAAATAGCTGGCGGGGCGGAATGAGCCTGTTTTCCACGGAGCAACGGGAGCGCGGCGTTCAGTCCGCAGAAACGTGCGTCTTGTCGAGGGTTGGCGAGTTTCCCGACCATCTCTTTGGCTCACCAAACCGGGCCCGGTCGGAAGCGTTCGGGTTGTTTTCGACGCTCGCTGCGGGCGGACGTTTCCGTGGCCTGAGGGCCGCCCTCCGCCAGCGGGTAGTCTTCACAAACGACAATATCTTTGCTCCGCGCGCAGGTGGGAGACGGAAATGGCGCTGCCGATCGCCAGGCGGCGATCCATAGCTGCGGCCCGGTCACTCCGCCAGCCGTGCTCCAAAATCGGCCGCGCGGCGGGCTGGTCATGGTAGTATTTGAACTCGAGCGGCGGGCGCGGATGAGACTCATTTGTCAATTGTAGAGGGTGTTACGAAAGTTTTTGTAACTTGCTATGAATGAATTGGATGTGGTGAAAAATGCGGGTGTACCGCAATGTCGCTGACGAGTTAGGTTCATGACGGTAGGGTTGTCCGTCATGAACTCCGA
>BJHT01000228.1 GCA_014193395.1 Verrucomicrobiota bacterium | reverse complement strand
GAGGCGACTTGTCGCCGTCGAACTGCGAAAAACGTTCGTGTGCAAAGGGGCATTCACAGCTCGCGCCAGCGCCAGCACGCCCGCGCGATCGGAAACGCACAGCAATTTGACGGCGACCAGTCGCCTGCGCAAAAGCGGTGACAAGTCACCGCACTCCAAACCGCCGCCCCCACATCCCCGCGAACAACGCCTCCCCAATTTCTTCCCCCACTCGTGTCCATCCGTGTCCATCCGTGGTTAAGAAAAAAATCTCCCGTCTCACAGCTCCGGCAACCGCTTCGGCATCGTCAGCGCGCCGCCGAAATGCTCCCGCAGCTTCTGTTCCCGGAACGCGAAAATCTTTTTCAAATTCTGCCGTACAAAAAACCGGTCCGTCAGCCGCCCGCCCCACACCGAGTAAATCACCACATCCTTCACCAACGTCCCGCCATCCCAGTCCTCAAAGCGATGCTCGTGCAACCACATCCGGTACGGCCCGCGCCGCTGCTTGTCCACGAACCGATTCGGCGGATTCCACTCCGTGATCTCCGCCCGCCAGCGAAACGGAATCCCAAACAATCGCATCCGATAATCCAGCATCGCCCCCGCCCCCATCACCGCCGGCGACGGCGTGAGCATCTTCAGATGCAGCCACTCCGGCGTCAGCACCGCCAGATTCTGCGGCTCGCCAAAAAACGGAAAAACCTCCGCCGGCTTTTGACGCAGCCAGATCTGCGACTTGAACTTCAGGCAATTCATCGGCGGCCAAACTGCCAATCCCCCGCCCCTTGTCGAGCGCCCTTCCCGCCCGCCCCGAAGCCGCCGTCCCGCGGTGCAACTCGGGAGTCCCTGCACCAACGACAGCCGGGATCTGAGATTCGAGATTTGAAATTTCAGATTTGAAATTCCGCGCGGGCGGAACCGCCCTGTGAATTCTGAAATCTCAAATTTGAAATTTGAAATCCCAACCTCCGAATTGAAATCCCACGCAAAAGGGCGCAGCGTTTTCCCGTCCCCGTTCTGAAATCTCCAATCTGAAATCTCAAATCTCACCACCCCCCATGACCTACCAACGCTTCGAAGACCTCCCCGTCTGGCAAACCGCCGCCGAACTCTACGAACTCACCGAAGACCTGCTCGATCACGACGCCTTCCCCGCCACCCGCGGCTTCCGCGACCAGCTTGACCGCGCCGCCCTCTCCGTCTCCAACAACATCGCCGAAGGCTTCGAGCGCGGCACGACCAATGAACTGCTCAACTTCCTCTACATCGCCCGCGGCTCCGCCGGCGAAGTCCGCTCCATGCTCACCCTCAAGGCCCGCCGCGCCGCCAAACGCCCCTGGCCCGCGGCCTTAAAAGAGCAAATCTCCACTCTGAAATCCGTCGCCGAATCCTGCTCCCGCCAGCTCCGCGCCTGGGCCGACTCCCTGCAAAACTCCGACATCAAAGGCCAGCGCCACCTCAACGACCGCGTCCGCGCCGAGGCCGCGCAAAAACAAAAGTCCGCCGAATTCCAAAAGAAACTCCTCCGCACCCTGCCCCCGACCCATCCCCGCCGCCGCGAAGCCGAAGAACGCGGGGAGATTTGAGATTGGAGATTTCAGATTTGAGAAAGCGCCCCGGCGCGAACCCGAGCGACGGAGCTTGGAGTCAGCGGCTCGGAGATTTGAAATTTCAAATTTGAGATTTGAGAAAGGCCCGTCTGCCCGGGCCACGTTTGCGCACCGACGCTTTCGCGAGAAGCCGCCGCGTGATTCCGTGCCTCGTCGCTCAGCGATCTCAGGTTTCAAACTTGAGATTTCAGAACCGCCTCCCGCCGCCACCCGCAAAACCAAATCCGGCAAATTCCAATCCCCAACTCTGAAACCCGAAACCGGCCCAACCCAATCCCTCGAAAAACTCCGCAATCCCCGATCCCCGAGTCCCCTTCTGAAATCTCCAATCTCAAATCTCAGATTGGCCCCACCCCGTTCCACCTCCCAACGCCCGCGCCCGCGAGTCCCCTCTCAAATCTCAAATTTCAAATCTCAAATTCCCCCCTCGCCCCCCGCCTCCGGCTCCACCCACTTCCCATGCTCCTTGATCAAGTCCACCAACCGGTCCACCGCCTCGCTCTCGGGGATGTTGAACTTCACCGGCTTCTTCCCCACGTAGAGGTTGATCTTGTTCGGCGCGCCGCCCACGTAGCCGAAGTCCGCGTCCGCCATCTCGCCGGGTCCATTCACAATGCAGCCCATGATCGCGATCTTCACGCCCTTGAGATGCACCGTGCGCGCCTTGATGCGCGCTGTGACCGTCTGGAGATTGAACAGCGTGCGCCCGCAGCTCGGACACGCCACGTAATCCGTCTTGAAACTGCGGCACCCCGCCGCCTGCAAAACATTGAACGCCAGCCGCAGCGACAGCCCCGCACCGCTCTCGCCCCGCACCAGAATCGCGTCGCCGATGCCATCCGCCAGCAACGCCCCGAGATTCACCGCCGCGCGCAGCAACGCCACCTCGGGCGACAACGGCACCGGCTCGAAATTCAGGCAGTCCTTGAGCAAAATCGGATTGCGCCGCCCCAGCCGTCTCAGCCGTGCCGCGAGCAACCGGAACGCTGTGATCGGCGGCAGCGCCACGCCATCCCGCACCGTCACCAACTGCGTGTCGCAGTTGATCTGATCGATGCGAATGTCTTCCGTCGGATCGAGTTCGAGCACATTCAAGTCCTCGTACACCGCCTCCGGTTTCACGTCCGCCTTCGGCAAAATCTTCGGCGCCACCTTGTCGAACGTCGCGCGCGTCACCACCACCCGCACCGTCTGCTCGCCGCCGCAGCGCACCGTCTCGCTCAGGTCGATCTCCGACGTTTCGCGCCGCTCGAACTCGAACGGGTCGTAGCTGAGCTCGGCCTGCGATTTGAAATTTGAAATCTGAGATTTCAGATTCGCCAGCACCGGCACCTGCGCCAGCAAATCCTCGCACACCGCGATCTCGCGCGGACTGTCCTCCGTCAGCGAAACGCGGATCGTGTCCCCCAGCCCGTCGCATAGCAGCGAGCCGATGCCGATGGCGGACTTGATGCGTCCGTCCTCGCCCTCGCCCGCCTCGGTTACGCCGAGATGAATCGGATAATTCCAGTCCGGCCCCTCCTGTTCGAGCCGCGCCACCAGCAGCCGGTAGCACTCGATCATCACCTTCGGATTCGACGACTTCATCGAGAACACGAAGTTGTGATAATCCATCGCCCGCGCGATCCGCGCGAACTCCAGCGCGCTCTCCACCATCCCGAGCGGCGAGTCGCCGTAGCGGTTCATGATGCGGTCCGAGAGCGACCCGTGATTCGTCCCGATGCGCATCGCGCGCCCCAGCTCTTTGCAAACGCGCACCAGCGGCGCGAACTTCTCCTCGATCCGCCGCAGTTCATCCGCATACGCATCGTCCGTGTATTCCTTCACCGCGAACTTCTTCGAGTCCGCGTAATTGCCCGGATTGATGCGCACCTTCTCGACCCACTTCGCCGCCTCCAGCGCCGCCTCAGGCTTGAAATGAATGTCCGCCACAATCGGCACCCGGCACCCGCGCGCGCGCAGCTCGCGCACGATGTGCTCCAGATTCGCCGCGTCCTTCACCGTCGGCGCGGTGATGCGCACGATCTCGCAGCCCACCTCGACCAGCTCGAGCGTCTGCTTCACGCACTCGGCCGTGTCCATCGTGTCGCACGTGAGCATCGACTGCTTCACGACTGGATGCGTGCCGCCGATGATGACGCCGCCGCAACCGGGTTCGCCCACCACCACTTCGCGGGTGAGCCGACGTTGGAACAGAAACGGATTCTCGCAGTATCTCATGGTTTGACGGGCGCTGGCGTGGGAGCAGGAGCAGGTGCCGGAGCAGGCGCGCTTGCCGGTGCCGACGACGTCGCCGGTGCCGGTGTCGGCGCATTCGCCGGAGCTTCCGGCGCGGGCGACGGCTGCTGCTGCTCGATGGATTTCTCCTGGTTAAACATGTGGAAGAACAGCGGCATCCGTTTGATGTCGAAGAAGGTCACGTACAGCATGAAGGAAATCAGCATCAGCGCGAACGCCGTGGTCATGTATTCCTGCACCCGCAGGCTCAACGGCCGCCGCCGGATCTTCTCCAAGATCGCCATCACGATGTGCCCGCCATCGAGCACCGGAATCGGCAGCATGTTCAGCACCGCGAGGTTGATGTTCAGCAGCACGAGAAATTTCAGCGCCAGCCGGTAGTCCGTGTTCACCTGCGCGCCCAGCACCGCGAGAATGCCCACCGGCCCGCTCAGGTCCTTCGCGCCCACGCCCGTCTGCTTCGAGTTGATCAACGCCCCCAGCGTGCCGACCATCTGATCCCACACATCGGCGACCATCACCCACGGCAGCGGGTGCTGAATCTCATACGTGTCCTTCGCATTGCTGCCGACCTCGACCGAGATGCGCCCGATTTTCGCCACCGGATCGAGCAGCGGCGTCACGGTGAGTTCCACCTTCTCGCCCGCGCGCTTAACGATCATCACCGTCTTCTGTCCGCCGCGTTGCTTGATCAAATTGATGAACTGCTCGCGCCCGTGAATCGCCACGCCGCCGAACGAAATCACCTCGTCCTCCGCCTTCATCCCCGCCGCCTCGCCCGGCCCGCCCGGCAGGATGCGCTTGAGGATCGGATGATCGCGCGGCTCCAGCCCGAGCATTTTCAGGCCGATCTGATTGTTGATCTTCGCCGGAAGCTGGTACTCCTTGCGCTGCCCGTCGCGCTCGAGCACCACCGGCAGCACGCTGGCCGGCGCGAGAAACGTGATCGTATGCACGTCCTCCCACGACTTCACCGGCTTGCCGTTCACCGACACGATCCGGTCGCCCGCCACGATGCCCAGCTTCGCCTCCTCCGATCCCGGCTCCACGAACCCGACCACCGACGGATTCACCTTCACCGGCACGCCCACGACGTAGAGAAAACCCGCGATGGCAAACGCCAGCACCACGTTCATGAACGGCCCGGCGAACGCCACGAGAATCTTCGAGAACGGCTCGGCCGGCGGGATTTTCTCCGCACCCTCCGCCGTCCCCTCGAGCGCCTCCGAAGTCACCATCTGCGGCAGCTTCACGTAACCGCCCGCGGGAATCCACCGCCACGAGTACTCGATGCCATCCTTGGTCCACCCAAAAATCTTCGGCCCGAACCCGATCGCAAACGCCTCCACCTTCAGCCCGCGCCGCCGCGCCATCCAGTAGTGGCCGAACTCATGGACAAAAATCGCGGCGCCGAACAACAGCACCACACCCGCCACCACGTAGATAAAATTGAGGATTTGCATGAATCAAACTGCCGCCGGTAACGCCAGCGACCGCGGGAACCTAAAGACCGCCCTCCCCGCTGGCAACGTACGATAACACCGCCCCGGAGTGCGCCCGTCCCCGGGCGCAGCAAGGTGGAGCGCAAGATGGTGCCGACGTACTCCCGAGGCCTTCGTGCGTGCGGCGCTTGCTGCGGCCGGGGACGGCCGCACTCCGGGGATCCGTCCTCCACGCCCGCGGCGCACTGCCGACAGCCAAGCCCACCACCCCGTCCGCCTCTGCGTTCCCTGCGTTCTCTCGCGGCAATCCCCAGCCCCGCTTCACCGCCTGCCGCCCCGCCGCAGCACGCGCCCCGTCATTTCAACGCCTTGAGCGGATCATCGTCACCCGGTACCGCCCGGATGCCGGGAACGCGGTCGATCAGCTCGGGCATCGCGAAGCGCAGTTCGCCCCAGAGCGCGGGCAGCAGACGGGCTTCGGAGGGGAGGTCGCTGAGGACGACGTGGGATTTGTTGGCCCAATAATAGCGCATCGCGGTGCCGGTGCCGTGCGGGTCCGCGACGAGCGCGCCGACGTCGCCGCGCAGCACGACGCCCTCGCGGAGATCGCGGGTGCCGAGGGTTTTCCACGGCACGGCGGCTTCGAGGGTCCAGGAGCCGTTGGCCGTGTTTTCGCCGCCCTGTCGCACGATGCGCAACTGAATCTCAGCCGTGATGTCGCGCAGCTCGTCCATGCGCTCTTGGCCGACGGGTGAGGTGAACGTGCGGCCACCCGTGGTCGTGCCGGGCGCTCCAGTCGCACCGGAAACGCGCGGGCGGTACAGCATCGCGACGGGCTGATCGTTCACGAGCGCCATGACGAGGCGCACGTCGCCGGGCGCGGCTTCGGTGCGTTTGGGGTCGGCCTTCGGATCGAGGCCGAGGGTCAGGTCGAAGGCGTCGCCGCCCTGGAAAAGCAGTTCTTTGTCGGTCGCGCGGTTGAGCATCGGCGTGGTGCCGTAGCCGCGCGCGGCGATGTAGAGGTGCTGTTCATCAAAGGCCAGATGCGCGGTCCACGATTCGCGCACGCGGTTCTGCTGGTCGCGCACGGTGCGGATGTCCAAGCCCGCGCCGCCCGGCCAGTCGGTGGTGATGTCGCCGTCAATGACCGGCTTCGTCGCCATGAATGGAACGGTCGCGATCACCGGCCGGCGCAGCGCGCGTTCGATGCGCGCCTTGTCCGCGGCCCAGGCCATCGTCCGGCGGAGATCGTCGGCGGTCACTTCTACGGAGCCGCTGAGGCGCTGCATTTTTTCGAGGCCGTCCACGCGCAGGATCGAGATGTGGTTCTTGCCGGCGATGGAATAAACTTTGCCGTCCTCGGCCTTGCAGAGATGCCCGTGGAAGGTCTCGACCGTATTGCGGAGATCGGAGAGGTCCGTGCGGCCCGGCTCCGCCTCGGGCATCGAGAAGAAGCGCCGCCCGTAGCCCTCGGGGCCGCCCAGCACGGCGGCGGCGAGCAGGCCGTCGCGGGTGAACGCATACTGATCGCCGTTGTTGCCGAGCACGCAGAAGAGTTCCTCGCGACCGACTTTGAAACTGCCGATCGGCAGCAACCCGCCCGCGAGCACGCCCGGCGGACGATTGTAAAATCCCCACGGCGTCTGATACGAGCGCTGCACGCCCGCGTAGTTGTCCGGGTAATGCCACAGCACCTTGCCCGCGGCATCGAGGAGCTTGTGGCCCATCACGAATGTCTCGCCGGACGCCGTGACCCACGCGGAAGCGGTGAGTTCCTTCACGTTCTCGAGCGCGGCAAAATCGTAGAGCGGCAGACCATCCGCGCGGATTTCCTTCACGCGCAAACGCCAGCCGCCACCGGGCGCGCTGCCTTGAAAATTCAGCGAGAGATCGTCACCAATCGCCGCGCACGACGCGAAGAGCTTGCCCGCTTTCACCTGGACCTCCTCGGGCTGCGCGATGTGATCGCCGTTCAGGTCCACCCACACGAAGCTCGTGTTGTCGGCATCGAGTTTTCCAAAAGCCTTCAGCGCCTCCGCATTCCCGCCGAACGCGCGCCAGCCCGCGAGCAAACCCGCCGCCACCACGGGCTGCGCGACGCCGTCCTGCTCGACACAAATCGTCGCCGTCGGACCCGGATCACCGAAGGGCGTGACCATCGAGCGGTCGCCGACGAGGTAGCGATGACCGCGCGCATAGACCGCGCGGTCGGGCGCGAACATGCCGCGCGAACTGTAGCCGAAGAGGCGGCTCTCGAGCTTCCACGAGCGGTCGCTCCAGTTGATGCGGAACTTCATCCCGAGATGGTTCACCACCGAGCGGTCGCCCGAATCCAGCACGCCGCCGCCGCCGTAGTGCGTCGGCCCGAGGAACTCTTTTTCAAACCGCCCGTCCGAGCTCCAGCGGCTGATGCGCTTGGGCTGAAAGGTCTGCTCGACGACCCACAATTTTTCCGCGGCATCCAGCGCCATCGCGGTCGGTTCGCTGAAGCGCGTCGGGTCAAATGGGCCAAGCTGCGCGCCGCCCGGCGTGCCCACGGTGCGGACGCGCATGCCGGTCTTGAGATCGAAGACCTGGATCGCCGCGGTGGCGCGGTCGAGCGCGTAGAGCAGGCCCGCGGAATCGAAGACCAGACTGCGCGGCTGCTTGAGTTCAGCGCGTGGAATGACCAGCTCGCTCTTCACCGACGCCGGCTGATTGGCAATGTCTGCGATGCGCACGACGCCGCGCTGGCACGCGACGAACAGCGCGCCGTCCGGGGCGAAACCGAGCGCACCCGGTTGATCAAAAGACAGATGCCGCAGCACTTTCGCCTCGGGTTTCGGATCCTCCGCGCCGGGCAGTTGGATCAACGTGAGCCGTCGCGCAAAGGTCGCGGGCAGCTCGGGATCGCCGCTGCCGATGGGCTGAAACGCGATGATGGAACTGAACCCGCCACTCGACGCGGCATCCATGTTCGGCGGCTCGACGATGCGCACGCGCAGGGCGCGCACGGAGAGCGTTTCGCCGAAGTCGCCGTGGATCACGCGGTGATGATGCCAGTTCATCTTGATGTGATTTTTGATCTGCTGGTGGAGATGCACCTGCCGCCAGTTCGCGTCGTCCTTGAACGCCGCGGGCGTGATCACCGCGTCGTCGGCCCCGGTCCACACGTCCACCGCGACGCCCGCGCGAACCATCGGATCGAGAATCGCGAAACCCCGCACGGGCGTGGGCGTTTTCCACACAAGGCCGGCGGTGGGCGGGTTGCCGTAGGAGATCGGTGACTGCGCGCCGCGCGCGGTCTGCCAGCCGCCGCCGGGCTTGGCCTGGCCTTCGAGCAGGACCAGTTCGGCATCGCGCGCGGCGTCGCGATAACGGCGGTTGAGCACGAGGCTGTAGTCGAGCTTCTTCAAATGCGGCGCGGTGAAGGCCAGCACGCGCGTACTCAAGCCCTGGGCGGGCACGGCGAGCGCCGAGCGTTTCGCGCCGTCGCTCTTGAGCTCAATCCAGAGGCTCGGATCAAAGCGCAAATCCATGTCACCGATCTGGTCCAGCTCGGCGAGCGGATCGTTCGCGGCGGCCTCGGGATTCGGCCCGCGCGCGCCGGTGTCGAACAGCGCGGGCAGGGTTTTGCCGGGCCGCAGCGCGAAGACTTTGGTGTCACCGCGCGGTAGCAGAACGCTGCCCACCGGCACGTCGTGGCGCAGTTTCAGGATGAGCGTGTTGGCGAGCGGACCGCGTGCGGCGGTCGGTCCCCAGCCGGCCTGCTGCGAACTCGTGATCGCGAGCAGCGCGCCCAGCACGGCCTCGGACGGCGTGTACGCGGTCTCGTGGACTTTCTGATTTCCCGGCGGTGGATAACAGCGCGGCAGGTCGATGTCGCCGGGCTTGATTGTCGAGGTGATCCACGCCGGCTCGCGGCCGTTGTAGCTCACCACGAGCAGTCCGTCGCGGCACGCCACGCCGCTGCGGTCGGTGGCGATGTAGCCGTCGGCGTGGCCGGGAATCTCGGGCGAATAGGCGAAGCGCAGCAGGGACTTGGTCGCGAATTTGTTTTCGGGATCAATGCGCAGAAGCTGGTCGTTGTTCACGATGTAGGCGAAGCGGCCGTCGCTCGCGAGGCGCGTCGCGCCGCCGTGCTCGGGGTGCCAGACCTTGCGGCCTTCGAGATCGGTCGCAATCAGCGGCACGCCGAACTCCGCGCCCAACGCGCCGAGGAAAACCAAGTCCTTCACCGTCGTCACGGAACACGGCGGCGAATGGTCCGCCATCCACCAACCGCCGCCGGGCACCGGTGCGCGCCACGGCGGCTGGCCCGCGGTGTACACGGTGTTCTCGTAGGTCAGCTTCAGCGGCGGCCGCGCGATGCCACGCCACACATATTTTCCGGGCTTTACGTAAGCGCCGGCGTCGTCGCGCAAATCCCAGCCCTCGCGCACCGCACCCGCGGCGCGCGGCACTTCGGCGACCAGGCGGCGCACGTCCGTGCCGTCTTCCGCGGCAATGCGGATCGCGGGAAAACCCGCGAGCGGCATTTCGTAAGGCACGGCGAACGGCGGTGGCGGAATGAAACTGCGCGGCGCGGCCTCGCCCGGCGCGAGCGCGACGAGCGGCATCACGGGAAAGGCGTTCCGCGCATTGCGCTGCCAGTCGCTGACCACGAGCCGCAGCCCGCGCGTCTGGAGCGCGGGCGGCCCGCCCGCGAGTTCCGAAAACGCCAACACGGACGCACCGCCAGAGGGAATTCGCCCCGCGAGATTCGTCCGCCACAACGCCGCCGCGAGCACCGCGGGATGCGTGTCGTTGTCCGCCGGAGCCGCCGCGAGCCGGGCCTCGCTGCCGGGCTGCGACGCGAGCGCGACACCCGCGATGGGCAACGCCGTCGGCCAGAAGCCAAACCACACCTCGTCGGTCTTCGCGTCGCGCCGCCACTCGCTGCCGCCGAGCTGCGCGGGGTTCCAGTAACGTCCCGGGAGCAGCAACGCGCAGCGCAACGTCGAGGCGTGGCGGCCATCCTCCCACGCCTGGTTATGCACGCGATGCGTGAAGCGCAGCGCGCGGACGGGCGTGTTGGCCGGCAGCAGCTTCACCGAGCCGAACGGCAGCGCGAGCCACTGCGCGTCGTCGTTCACATCGCCGGGAAATGGCGCGTCCGGCTTGAGCACGGCGACCGCGCCATCCTCCTCGTATTCCGTACACAACGTGCCCGCCGCGACGGCCTGGCGGAACGCGAGACGAAACCGGCGAATCTCCCCGGCCAGCGGCGGCGTGCTCCACACGTTCGTAGCCGCAACGCGCCGCAGCCCGAGCAACCCCTCGAGCACCGCGACCGACGGCGCGTCCGCGAGCGGACGGCCGGATTCGTAGGCGACGCAATTGGCCGCATCGAGATCGCCGGCGCCGAGCGCGAGCCTCGGTGCGCCGCTCTCCTGCGCGCTGCCGACGCCGGCCAGCGCCAGCCACGCGGCGCAAAAAATCAGCCCGCCCACTCTGCGAAATTGTGCCCGGCCAGTCGGCGCACCCGTCTTTATTTTTTGCGGCATGAGGGGCGGACTATCCCGAGCGATACCGGAGGGATCAAAGGAATTAGCCGGTGGTGGAGTATTCGGGCCAGATCCGCCTTCGCTGCCTCACCCGGCAGCAGCCGGACGCTAATGAGCAGTGCATGAAACGGGAATGTCCCCCGGAAGAATGGCAGTCTGAATTTCCTTGAATCGCCCGGTGGCGTGCCGCTATCCAACGCGCGCTCGTAACCGATTCCGTGAAAGTCATCGCCAACATTCTGCTCGCCCTCGCCATTCTTGGCGCGACCAACGGCCATTGGGCCGTGCTGCAGACGGTGGCGTGGACGCGGATGCTGTGTGACTTCTCCCGGACCGGCTCGCTCGAGACCGCCATCACCAAGACTTTCGATGGCCAGCACCCGTGCAAAATGTGTGTGCAGATTAAGCAGGGCAAGGAATCTGAAAACGCGACGGGCCACGATCTGCCGCTGAAACAAGTGGCCCTCAAGATCGACTTTTTCCTCGCGCCCAAGGATCTCCTCCTCGCGGCGCTGGTGCTGCCGCCGCCGGGCCAGCCGGCGGACATGACCGCGCCCAGCCGGACCTCGGTGCCTCCCGTTCCCCCGCCCCGCAGCTTCGTTGGTTAATCTTCTCTGTGCGGTCGCGCCCTGATGGGCGTGGACTGCGTTCTCCTCCTCATCGGAAGTGTGTCGCGCCCGGACTGTGTCTGGCCGCGGCTGAGACCAACGAAGTACCGTAGTGTTCCCATTCAGTCCGTGTTCCAACCGTGGCGGCGTGCCCATGCAGCGCGCCGCCCAAACGGCCAGTTCTCCCGAGAATCCGCGTGGATTTCGCGGGAATGCCCGTGGTCCGGTGGCGTGCCGATTCTTGAATCGCGCGCTGCCTGGTCATAGCGCTTGGCCGGCCATTCCATTCCCCTCCCCATCGTTTTGTCCCGCCGCACTACGCGGCCAATTGATTCCTTAAAATTCTCATCCACTCCTCATCCCCTCCCACCATGAAAACCTCCGTCTCCATTCCGCACGGCCGCTGCCAGCGCGGCTTCACCCTCATCGAACTGCTCGTCGTGATCGCCATCATTGGCATCCTCGCCAGCATGTTGTTGCCCGCGTTGGGCAAGGCCAAGGACAAGGCCA
>BJHT01000227.1 GCA_014193395.1 Verrucomicrobiota bacterium | reverse complement strand
TCAGGCTGCGTTGCGCGTGAAATAGGTCAGAGTCTTCTCACCTTGACTCAGACAAGGGCGGATTTGCCCGGCTGCGAACGCGCCTCCTCAATTCACCGGCCCCATGATTTTGCCGCTAATGATTTGCAGCGTTCCCCGCCGTGGTCGTCGGGGCGTCGGTGTAGGTGTCGAGCTCCAGAAAAACTTTCGGCTGCGGCGCGAGTTGGACGCGGACGGTCCAGCCGTCGTCCACGCTGCGGTCGGGCACGACCCGTAACGCGAAGCCGTGGAACTTGGCGTCGCCGCTCAGGATCGCGCGCAGGTGGCGAGTAACGTCGAGTTTGAATTCGTGCGCGGGATTCCACGATGGCGCGTCGGCCGCGAGTTTGGGCAGGATGACCGTGCCGAGCACGTCGCCGAGTTGATTGAAATCGTACGCGGCGCCCGGCGCGAACGGCGCCCGCAACGCGGTCACGCCGAACTTGGTCGGGGCTTTGTCGTGCGCACGGATGGCGGGGAACACGAGGCGCGCTCCGGCCAGTGCTTTCAACGGGGGCAGACCCTTCAGTTCACCGCCGATGAGGAACGCGACGGGGTCCACTTTTTCCTGCGCGGTCTTCGGCCAGCGCAGCGCGTTGGCCGCGGGCGGCTCGCCGGACTTGGTGATGAAACTCCCCGGCACCAGCGGCAGAGTCACGGTCTGGAGCGGGCGCACGACGCGCGGCGGCGGCGGCTGCGTGCCGGCGCGCAAGGGGTTCGGGAGGGATTTCAATTCATCGTCCGGCCGGGCCTGCGGCGGATGCGCGTCCGCCGGGAGCGGCAGCGGCGACTGGCCGGGTGCGAGCACCTCGCGGCGCACGAACACCATGCGCGGAAACACCGGCTGCTGGCCCTTGGGCGTCGGCACGTCGAGATCGAATTTCGCCGGCAGATCGCGGGCGGTGAACACTTTTTGCACCACGGTCGGCGTGGCGTCCCAGCTCGCGTCGTGGGCGCGGGCGATCTCCTTGCCCGCGAGGAAGAGCTGTTCGTAACTCCGGCGGCGCGCTCCGGGCCGGTAGGCATACGTGACGACGAGGCGGTTGTCGCCCAGCGCCGTCGGGTCCGCGACGGCGACGGTGATTTCATTTTTGCCCGGCGAAAGAAACGGCAACGCGAACGGGTTGTTCTGCACGGTGGCCTCGAGGTGCAGGTCCTTCAGCGTGCGGAACGTCAGCCGCACGCGCGCGCTGACCTGGCCGCTCACCAGTTTTCCGAAGTCCGCCAGATTCGCCGGCTTCCAGATTTTGCCGCCGTCGATGCTCACCTCGCATTGCTCGACGCCGTCCGCCGAGCCGCCGGCCTGCGTGAGGACGTAGGGTGATTGCAGCAGCACGGTGACGCGCGCGGGCTGCGCGGGGTCCGCTGCGACAAGCGCGCCACCGGCGACCTTGGTGTTCTCGACGGTCGCGAACGAGCGCAGGATCGCCGCGCTGGAAAAGTCGGGACGGAAAACGAGCTGCCCGCTGGCGTAACTTTCGCAGGTCCAGTCGCTGCCGAGATACGGCTCGGCGATGGGGCCTTTCTCGGGCGAGTTGCGAATCTCTTTGTCGCCGCAGGTGTGGCAGGGCGGCGTCTTCGAGCCGGGCCAATACCACGCGTCGGCACGCTTGTCCCATGAGCTTGTGAGCGCGAAGCCGGGCGCGAGGTTTACGTCGGCGGAGTAGTTGCCGGTGGCGTGGTTCATGCCCGCCCAGCCCTCGGGCGAACCGGCGCGGCTGCGCGCCTTCACGCCCGCGACGACATCGGCCAGCGTGTCGCCGCAGGTGAGGAATGCCGGGGCCTGCCAGTTCGCCTTGTCGCCGCGCAGATCGAATTCGTTGCCGCGCGCATAGGCGACCTTGCGCGCGGGATCGAGCACGAAGGCGTCGAGGATGAGTTCGCGCGGATTGGCCGCGAGGTCGTCCTGGCCAGCGATGGTGCGGCTGCCGGGACGGTTCGGGTCGGGCATCCATGCGTAGAATTTCAGGAACACATCCAGGTAATGCCAGCGGCCGTCGTATTGCGCCTCGACGGTCGTGTGACCGGGCCAGCCGACGAAGCGCCAGTTCCAGCCCAGCTCGCGCCACAGCGCCGACTGCTCGGCGTGCAAACCGCCGCACAGGCTCCAGCCGTAGGTGTTGATTTCCTTGAGCACCGGCACGCCGCCCGGCTCGCTCGGATACGCGCGGTGATAATGCGTGAGCCGCATGAAATTGTAGATCGCGATGGCCTTCTGGTCGTTGGACTGGAGGCCGCGCGTGACGCACTCGGCGATGGCTTTGAGCGAGGAACAATCTGGCGCCTTGTCCGGCAGCACCGTGATGCCCCGGACCAAGCCGGGCACGGCGGGCGCAGCGGGCGCACCGGATTCAGCGCCGGCCGCGGGTGCGGCGGACGCGAGACCGAGGGAAACCGCCAGTAAAACAGCGGTGGCGGCGGTGGCGGGCAGGCAGGTGGGTGATTTCATAATGTGGCTGGCGCGATAGCGGACGAAGGGCAGGGGAGGTTGAATCATGGCATCGGTGCGTTCTGGCAGTTGGTTTTCTCCTGAGAAATCTTCGCCGCGCCGCTGGCAGGCGACGACGTGAGAAGACTCTCAGTTCCATTATTTCAATCACGCGTCGCTGGTGGGAAAAGTCAGAGTCTGCCAACGTCCCCCCTCCCTTTATCGGGTACGATGGCCCCATGCTGCGCCGTTTCGGCGCTCGGGTTCTCCTCACGTCGTCTCCTACAATGGCGGTGCCGGCTTGAATCCGACGCCACAGCCGCCACGGATGCGCCCTGGCCATTCCTGTTTCCCGAAGAGTTCGGCGCTCTAGGATCAACGCCACGCGGGGCCGGTGGGGTATTCGTGGGTGGCGAGGGAGGCGGCTTTCATTTGCGTGCTGTAGCCGGGAAGGGCAGGGGGGAGGTAGCGGCCGTGGCGCATCGTGACGGGGTCGAGGAAGTGTTCGTGAAGATGATCGACGTATTCGATGATGCGGTTCTCAAGGGAGGCGCTGACGCAAATGTAGTCGAAGATGGAGAGGTGCTGGACGTGTTCGCAGAGACCGACGCCGCCGGCGTGGGGGCAGACGGGGACGCCGAATTTGGCGGCGAGGAGGAGGACGGCGAGGACTTCATTCACGCCCCCGAGGCGGCAGGCGTCAATCTGGCAGAAGCGGATGGCGTTGGCCTGGAGGAGTTGTTTGAACATGACGCGGTTCATGCAGTGTTCGCCCGTGGCGACGCCGATGGGCGCGACGGCGCGGGCGATGGCCGCGTGCCCGAGAACGTCGTCGGGGCTGGTGGGTTCCTCGATCCACCAAGGGTTGAAGCGGGCGAGTTCTTTCATCCACGCGATGGCTTGGGGTACGTCCCAAACTTGGTTGGCGTCCATCATGAGTTTGCGGTCCCAGCCGATTTCTTCGCGGATTATTGTGGCACGGCGGATGTCATCGGGGAGGTCGCGGCCGACTTTAATTTTCAGATGGTTCCAGCCGCCGGCGATGGCTTCACGGCAGAGGCGACGGAGTTTGTCATCGGAATAGCCGAGCCAGCCGGCGGAAGTGGTGTAGGCGGGGTAGCCGTCGCGGCGCAGCTCGGCCTCGCGGGCGGCGCGGGTGGGGGCGTGGCGGTGGAGAATGGCAAGGGCGTCGTCGGGCGTGAGGGCGTCGGTGAGATAGCGGAAGTCGAGGCAGGCAACGAGTTGTTCGGGGGTGAAATCGGCGAGGAGTTTCCAGAGGGGTTTGCCGGCGCTCTTGGCGTAGAGGTCCCAAAGGGCGTTCACCACTGCCGCGGTGGCCAAGTGGATCGCGCCCTTCTCGGGGCCGATCCAACGTAGCTGGCTGTCGCCGGTAAGGTGTCGCCAGAAAGCGCCGGGATGGGCGGCGAACTCTTCGAGGGTGTGGCCGACGATCAGCGGGCGGAGGGCGTTGATGGCGGCGACGACGATCTCATTGCCGCGACCAATGGTGAAGGCGAGGCCGTGGCCTTCATGGGGGCCGTCGGTGGTGAGGATGACGTATGCGGCGGAGTAGTCGGGGTCGGGGTTCATCGCGTCCGAGCCGTCGAGGGAGCGGGAGGTGGGGAAGCGGATGTCGCGGGTGGTGAGGGAGGTGAGCTTAGTAGGCATGGGAGTGATAAATGGGGAGGGGATAGGGTCTTGGGTCTGGGGTCTGGGGAGTAGGGATAAGTTAGGACCGAGAACGACTCAAGCTCGGTTCTCTGCCGGGCCATTGTGCGTCGGTTCGTCCGGTTGGGAGTCTGGGGTCACCGTGCTCGATAGGTGCTCTGCACGACGTCGCGCATGACGACGAGCAGTCCGGGCCAGTCGCGTACGGAAAACTGCGCGAAAGCGGCCATAATCCTTGCATGGATGCGCGCTTCGTTCGGTTGGCGAAGGCGGATAATGAGAATTCCGTGGTGTTTCTCATCACGGTATTGCGCGAAGCCTTTGTCCGTGGTGATGAGCATCAGCCCCTCGGCTTGGGCCAGCGGCCACAACTCGTCGTCAAACATGCCTTGCTGAGGTGTTCCGCGGATGTCCAGCACGTCATGGCCTGCGGCACGCAAGGTATCGACTGAGATGTTCGGGATGTTCCCGTCCACGAAGATCTTCACTTGGCAAGCAGGGCGTCGTCGAGTGGTGTGAACTGCTCTTCGGCCAGCGAGGCAGCGTAGTCGAGGCAGGCCAGAATATCTTCGCGGGTGAGAGAAGAATAGGCGCGGAGGAGATCGTCGATACTGTCGCCGTGAGCAAACATGCGAACAATCTGATGCACCGGGATGCGAGTCCCGGTGACGCAGGCTTGCCCGTGGCAGATTCTTGGGTGAATCGAAATTCGTTCATTCATGCGGGCAACGTCTCAGGGAATCCGCCCAGACTCAAGCGCGCGCTCAAGAGTCGCCTGCCGACCCCAAGCTCAGCGACGGCGGAGCGTGGCGCGGTAGCTGCGTGGTGAGGCGACGTGAAGGCATACGAGCTACGACGAAAGGTGGCCAGAGCAACCTAAATCCCCGCGTAAGGAACAGCGAAATGCCGTTCCGACCAATAAACACAGGGCGGCGGCACGCTTCAATGTTCCCGACAAGCTGTATTGCCAAGCGAAGCGCATGAAACCCTTGTAAACAAAGGCCAAGATCGAGTTTTCAATTCCTTACGCGGCGATTTGGGAGCAATGTCGCCTGCATTAGAGCGGGCGTTTGATGTCGGCGAGCGAGTAGTCCGGCTCGTCTGGGCTGTACGCGCGCGCCAAGCCCTCGACAGCGAGCGCCTCCCAGTCAGCGCGTTCGGTGTCGGGCTGCGGAAGCAGCGTGACGATGAGCGGCCAGTGCGGCGGGAGATCGAACGGCTCGTCGAGCACGATGTGGTCTCCATTGAAATGGGCTTTGAAAGCTACGGTTGGCATGAACTGTGATTGCTCCGCTGCTTCGCTTTCGGCAAGCGCGGGCAGGTGGCCTGACCTCTAAGCCAAGACACGTGCGGGGCGCACACGGCGCTTGCGAGCCACGGAAGACTTCGACGCCCCGCCTGTTGTCTCCAGCGCTTTGTCCGGGCGGGCGTTACCCAGTGCTTTGCGCTGCCTCGTTTGCTCCCGTGCCCAGGCGATGAGCTTCGTGCGGTCATAGCCGAACTCCGCCGCTATTGAGGCGCGGATGTCTCGGACTTCTTGGACGATGGTGTCTTCGTTCATGGTTGTAGTTGGATGAGGGTTTCAGGTGTGCAAACGATTGGGAAGTGCAAATTGTGATAAAGGCAATACTCGTGAAGGTCTTTCTGCAAAGTGGCGTTGGCGAGGTGCCTGAAGTTCCAAGTCAGCAGGTAATCCATCTGGTGGAGCATCGCCATGCCCAAGTGCGAGGCGTCCGTGGCCGCACTCGGCGGAAGGCGAAATAGCTGGATCAAGTCGGCTTCCAGCTGGTCAAGCTCAAGCGGTACGTCGAGTTCCGGCAGTGGCGTCAAGTAAGCCAGCCGTCGCTGCGCTGCGGCAGGATCACCACCAGCGGCCTCCCCTCGCACGAATGCAGAACTGTAGAGCAGAAAGCGATGCCTGTGCTGGGACCACCATTCATGCGTTCGTTGCTGATGTGTCGCCATCGGCTCCTGTCTGCTCGGGTGTGCGCCCAGGTAGCTGGGAATTGTCGTCTCAATGTAAACTGTCTGCATCGCTTGGTGAACCTACCGACTCGAAAGCGATAGTAAAGTCTCACTCCTCGTTTCCAGCGCGCCCTTGCTCGCAGCATTTGAGGTGCAGCAGCCAGTTGAGATCAAAAAGCACGAGCGGAATTCCGGCAACCCTCAGAAGCACTCCCTCCCATCCGGCCATATCGTATGCTCCCTAAAATGGCATAATGATCATCCCCACCACTTTGCGGACGAGGAAAGCGCCAATCACGTTCAGGATGAGTAACAGCCCTCGAGTATGAATCACTTCGCCAATGTGAGAGTAGATAAAAGAGACAGGCCACAAATCAGCAATAGCTCACGGCCAAGGCAAGGCTATGGGAAGCGGGAAGCCACGGATGCCGATAAGGGAGGAACTACTCGGTAGCTTTCGCTCCTCTTTCACAACGCCCGACTTTGACAGCTCGCGTTCCTTTGCCGGAGACGGATGCTCGCAAGTGGCGCAGCCACTTAACACCAAGGCAGCAACCGATAGGATAAATATGGTGCGCATAAGATGCCTAGCGCCCAAGCTCAGCGACGACGACCACGATACGCGCCGATGGTAACTGCTTAGAGCGAGTTTTAAAACGCAATTTGGCGGCGATATCAGTCGCGGTCGGAGTGCGCCCGTCCCCGGGCGCAGGAGCATTGGAAGCACGGGGAGCTTGGGTTTTTCCAACGCCCTAGGGGAATCCACACTGCTGCGCCCGGGGACGGGCGCACTCCGGGACAGACTTCTAAAACACGCTCTTAGAGGCGCGTGGCCCCGCAGGGCGTTACGCCCGCGATGAGCCGCCGCCGTTGGTAGCTGCGAATGGCCGGGAGTTTCCGGTCGATTCATGTGCGACGTGTGTATTGGGAAACTCCGCACGCACGCAGGCACTACTTGGCTTCGGCAGGCTTGGATTGGAACAGGATGCGGGCTTGGCTGGCCAGGCGTGCGTAGAGGGCACCGAAGGCGCGGGCATCTGAGTCCCGGTAGAATTTGAGAAACGGACCGTTGGTTTCGTAGAGATGCAGGATGGTCTCTCCTTTCCATGTCACTTCGATGGAGCGACTACCGCGGTGGTAATGGGAACCTAGCAGGCCGACTTTCGGACCTTCTCCTTTCTCGGCAGCTATTTCGATTGCCTTGCCTTCGAGCAGGTCTTTGCAGAGGTCTTTCGAGTCGAAGGGACGCGACGCGACCCGGTGGTCGGTGCTCTTGCCGTTGGTATCATCGAAGCTGATGCGGTGGACCTGCCCGGCGGTGAACTCCCATGTCTCCTTCATCTCTGCCGGGACACGGGCTGCAACCTTCGCATCGGGTTCCCCCAGGCAAGCACTGACGTGGATGACCATGCCCTCGGGCCAGGAAGCGGATGCCCGCCCCGCTTCCAGCAGGGTCCGTATTTCGGTCGACTCGCGCTTCTTCCCTTCCTTGGTAGGGGCTTGCTCCGCCCCAACCAGGCCGGGAACGACGAGTAAGGCAGTCAGAAGCGCCATGACCGAGAATGTGAACTGGAATTTCATGCGGGGTTGGACGGACAATCTGGGAAAAAGCTCTTGATTCGTTCGCCGCTACGACAACGGACGGTGCTGGAGCCTCAGTGCTCCGCTGGGGAGCAACGGGGAGGCTGATGAATTGGCTATCAATCGTTGGGAAGGTTTGTGCCGGGACGGCAGGAACCAGAAGCGCGGCCGTCGCCTTCGCCCTGTGAGGTTCGAATGGGAGATGTTTAGCCCCAACGGGGTGGGGTCATCCCAGCTCAGGGGATCGTCCTGGGTTGGAGTTGGAGAAGCGCCAAAGCCCGGAAGGGGCGACCTATTTCCGCGGGCTACTCCGCCCATTGGGACGCCCCTTCAGGGCTAACTGCCCTTTGGCGATCCAACCCAGGGCGGCGCTGCGCTCTGCCCTGGGCTGGTATGGAGCCGCCCCGTTGGGGCTAAACAAATAGTTCTCACGGGGCGAGTGAGGCGGAGTGCGGTCTGGTAGGGCGCGGTGTCCTCACCGCGCCGGTGGGGCGTCCGTATGGTCGGGCGGCGCGCTGGGGACAGACGCGCCCTACCGGCTCTCTCGCCTCCGTTCGGAACGGAGGCGAGGGTTGGGGAGAGGAGTCGCTCCGCATGGGTGACACGGTTCGCCTGGGTGGGGCACCCCTCTCCCCGGCCCTCTCCCCGTTCGTGCCTCACGGGGCGAGGGAGACGGACGCGCTTCTCGTTACGGTGGCTCCGGCAGGAACTTTCGCAGCGATTGGCACTGGCCGACAGAGCCGCTGAAAGCTTCTCCCATCCATCTCCGCTATGCCAAAAGCGCCCCCAAACTGGCCGCGTGGATGGAGGAAAACCTGCCCCAGGGGCTGACCGTCTTCGTCCTGCCCCCGGCCCACCAAACCCGCCTGCCCACCTCCAACGCCGTCGAACGCGTCAACCAGGAACTCAAACGCCGCACCCGCGTCGCCCGCCTTTTCCCCAACGGAGCCTCCCTCCTGCGCCTCATCTCCGCCCTGGCCGTCGAGATCAGCGAGGACGGGGAAGCCGGAAAAATCTACCTCGACATGACATGCCTCACCCACCCACCAGTTTAACGCCCGACCAATTTACAGAAAACAACTTGCACAATCGTCGCAGCCCGAGGATGCTCGTAAAAATGAGCCAACCCATAACATGAAACCAATCAAACTTGGTCGCCTCGCAAAATCGGTTCAACTCTACGCGGTCGGGATGGCGATGGCTGCGATCCTGCACCAAGCTTCCGCTCAGGAATACCGGATAATTGCGCTGAGAGGAAATCAGATTTTGGAAATCAACAACACCAATGGGGCTTTTACGGTGATGTTCGATTTGCCATTCCTACCAGATGGTTGGGATTCGATGGACTACAACCCCGCCGACAAGTCGGTCTATGTTGCACATCCAGAAGGCGGTGGCACCGTGGGCTTTTATCGGTTGGACCTGATTGCCGGCACCGCAACTCGATCCAAGGGGGTGAACGTGGAAAGTTTTGCGGGCATTGGCTTTTTGCCCTCTGGGAATGTTTTCGGTTACCATGAGGCTGCTGGATTCACAACCGGCACACTCTATTTTATCAACTGGGCGACCGGAGGGGCGCAGTCCATCGGAAGCAGCGGAACGCCCAGCATGCTGGGCGGAAACTACGATCCGATGCGAAACGTCTTTTGGGCATCGGATGAATGGACTGGCAAGGTCTATCAACTGAGTGTCACAAACGCTGCGGTTCTATGGACCTCAGCCAGCACATGGTTTGTAGGAAATGGTCCTGGAGACCTGAAAGCCATTGATGTCGCTCCCAATGGCGATGTTATCATCGGCGCTACTGATGATGCCAGCAGCGTGTACAGACTTCTCAAATTGGATGTGCCGACTGGGTTTTGGACCAATTGGCTGGCGATATCCGAAACCGGAATCAAAGGCTTTGCGCTAGTGCCGGTGCCGCCCGCGATTACCAGGCATCCAACCAATGTCATTGCCAACATGGGTGACAGTGTCGGATTTAGCGTAACAGTCACCGGAACACCCAATTTGTCTTTCCAATGGTTAAAAGACGGCGTGGCTTTCCCCGGGGGAACAAACTCCACCCTGACTATCACCAACCTCCAGCCGGCACGAATTGGGAATTACACGGTGACCATTACAAACATTGCCGGTGAGATAACCAGTAGTGTGGCCGTTCTCAGCATCCCCGGTTTCAACTCTGCCCTTTGGCAGGGCCTAGTAGCGCAGTGGAAACTTGAGGGGGACGCTGAGGATGTTTTAGGCATCAGCCCTGGGATTGCTCAAAATATTCAGTGGCAGAGCGGGCTTCCGGGCAATCGCCAACGGGCGGTTGCTTACCTTGGAGGCGGCCCCGTGGGTGGCGTAAATGTTCAAAAAACTCCGGCACTGAATCTACCTGCAACGGGTTATTCAATCATGGGTTGGGTCATGTCCTCGAATTACACTTCAACGCCCCCGCCGAATACGTACTTTACTTTGATTGCCTCACAAGGAACCAGTGACCCGCAACAGGAGGACGCCTTTATTCTTCGGTATGGACCGCAAGGTCTCAATCTTCAAGTCAGTGCTCTCGACAACTACCCCGGGACCGACCTTGGATCTCGCAATATTAAGTTCGTCAAATCTTCTGATCTCAACGGGGATGTATTACAGCCGGGAAAGTGGCATTGGATTTGTGCGACCTACGATGGCAATTCATTCACAGGCTACGTCGACGGCAAACCACTAAATGCGATCGGGAATACCAACCTGAACCTCACTGCACCGAAACAGACTCAACGTAATACAGGAATTGGGATGCGGGCCGATGGATTCGTAGGGGTATATGATCCGGCAAATAACGGCTTTCTATCGGATGTTCGCATTTATAATCGCGCTCTCTCGAAAACAGAGGTTGAGCAGTTTTACGCCAATGAATCGCCTGTGCCTGCTATCACCAGCCATCCGACCAATCAAGCGGTATTGGCGGGCCGGAATGCGAGTTTCACCGTTGCCGGTTCAGGCCCGGGGCCACTGACTTACCAGTGGTTAAAAAACGGGACAAATGCGCTGCCTAGTGGCACGAACAGCAGCTTGGTAATCGTTTCGGCCCAGGTCACTGATTTGGGTGGGTATTCTGCTGTGGTCAGTGGCGTCGGCGGGAGCATAACGAGTAGGGTTGCCGAATTGTTCATTATTCGGCCGGCAATAATCCAACCGACAGTGATCAATGGCTTCGTTGTCGGGGGCGTAGTGGTGGACGGAGGTTATGGTTACACGAACACGCCAGCCATCGTCTTTCAAGGCGGCAGTGGCACGGGTGCGACGGGGACAGTCGTGATGGTGAATGGGGTAGTTGTGGCGGTAAACATGGTCGCGACCGGTGGTGGATATGCCGGGGAGTCGCCGGCAGTGCTGGTGGAATCGCCGATTCCCAATTTGGCGCGTTTGCTCCTATCGAAGGCGGTGAAGCCGGTTTTCCATGAGCTGTTGCCCGGAGCAAGTTATCAACTCCAATTGTCGGAAGACCTCGTTATTTGGAGGAACGCGGGAACTCCGTTTACCGCCACAAACACCACGATGAGTTATCCCCAATACTGGGACGTCGATAACTGGAACAAGTTGAATTTCCGTCTCCTTAGCTATCCTTGAGGAGAAAATCGCACGGCCGGATTACACCTGAGCACTGCCCTGACAGTTGCTTGATCAAAGGGCTTCGGCGATTGTCCGGCGCGGAGGCGTCTAGGTGATCTGCTCCACCTTTTGAACTGATCCGTAAGGTGGTCAGTTCCCTCAATCACCACAGACGCGTTGAAGCCGTGAACGCAATAGAATTTGCAAAACGATGGACCCACGCGGACGCCTCTTGGCGGTGATTCTGGTAGCCATGGAACGGAAGAATTGCGAGTGCCGAATTGGAGAATGGAATATGGTTTGGCCTTTGGAGACCGACGAGTAGTAATGAGTTAAACCCACTAACGAGGAAAGCTGAACCTTCGACGGTTGGTTATGTGAACCACGAAAGAGGAACGGTCAGCAGCAATGGCGGTTGGCTGCGGTGACTGGTTGGGACGTAGTCCGTTCTTATACTCAACACTTCCCTCTATTGACTTTATACTCCATATGCAAAAATTGCTCAATCTCATTCCGCCCAAAAGGCACCTCAAAAAAACGGAAACGGAAACATCTCGCGATGGGTGTTTTTCCGTCCCAAAGTCTATCTTTGCGTAGATATTGTTTTAAAGTGCTTGCGTTGTTGGAACTGGCCGAATCAGTAAAGTGGAAAGCCAGCCGGCGATGAAGGTTGCTCGCCCCGCCAATGTAAACCGGCGTATCTTTGTCCAATC
>BJHT01000226.1 GCA_014193395.1 Verrucomicrobiota bacterium | reverse complement strand
CTCCGGCATGCGGTGGTCGGTCCGCGGTGCCAACGCCATCCTCGCGCTCCGCACCTGTCTGCTCTCCGACCGCTTCGAAGATTTCTGGGCTTCCCGCTCGTAGCCCCCACTTTTATCTCGTACACCCTCGGGCGGGAGTTAAATATCTGGCCCGGGGGGCGCGTTCCAAGGGCGCTGGCGGGCTGAAACGACTGCGGCGTTTGCCATTCATCAGCAAACCTCCCTCGCACCTGCCCCGCGAGTCCCCCTGCAGCCGCCGCACATGCTACTTCGCAGGCGCGCTGGCGGGTTGCTTCGACTCGCCGCCCGACGACGTGCCGCTGTTCAAAGCGAACGTGAACTGATTCCCCGCATCCGTCAGGTAACGGTCCAACAGCGGCGAGTAACTCCGGACCTGCACCGACCTGCCATCCGGCAGGAACTCGACCAACCGCAGATAGCCGCTCCCGCCGCCGCGCATGTTTTCGTAGTCCACCATGATTTGATGGACCGTGTTGCCGTGCTCGCCGGTGCTGACGAGATGCCCGAGACCGCCGGTGGCCACATGCCCGCTGAATACCAGCCGCACGCCGGCGTGCTGCCGCACCAGCTTCTGCCACAACTGTTCGCCGTCGTTGCCCCAGCCGTGCGGACTGGCGCGCTGTTTCTTCCCGGCGGTGTGATCGAACCGCACGTTGTCACGAAACAAATAGGCATGAGTGACCACGATCCCCAGCCGGTCAGGATGCGCCGCCAACACCCGGTTCGCCCACGCCACGACCTCGTCCCGCGGACCAAACTCCAGTGCGAGAATAATCCAATCCCGGTTGCGGATGCGGCATAGGTGAAACGTGTTTTCCATTCTTCCCTCGGCGAACACTCCGCCGAAGGTCGGCCATTTACGGAACTCCGCGGCGCTGAAGTAATCATTGAGATGCGTAAGCCGTCGCGGGTCGTTGTTGTAATCGTGATTCCCCGGGACCAGCGCGTACGGCACCTTGCCATCGAGCATCTGGAAACACCGCTTCGCCACCTGCCACTGCGCGTCCACGTCGTCATGCACGATATCCCCGAGGTGGAGCGCGTAGGCGATGTTGCGCGCCCGGGCGTTGGCCGCAATCCACCGCGTCTGCGCCTCGAATGACTCCGGCCGCTTCTGTGCGTAAACCTCCGTGTCCGGCAACACCACAAGCGTCGTGCTGCCCGCGATCCACGGCCACGGTTCCACTACGGCCTGAGCCTGCGGAGGCTGCGCCGTGGCCCGGCCAGCTTCAGCCGCGGCCACCCGAGTCCAGTTCATTGCCGCCAGCCCGAGAAGGCAAAGCCATACGACGAGTCCCACTGATCTGGTGGGAATCGGCGTTGTGGACACTCCGAGATTCAGCGCGAAAGGCGTCGGCGTCAGGTTCATTTGCCGACTGTGCTCGCTCTCTTTAGACACCCGGCGATGATATTTCCCCGTGCTTCTAGCTGACATGAGCTTGCATGAGGGCAGACCCGCAAACCTGCCAGCCCGTCATTGCTCAAGCCTCGCCCACGGTCGTGAGGTGCTCCCAAGTATTTGAACCAGTGGTTAAATAAAGAGAACCATGCGAACGACTTTCACAACCGTGCTCAGGGCGTGCTGCGGGACTGGAAGGTGCGCTGATGCTTGGTGGCGGGGTTGAAGACCGTGTAAGACTTGCCGCCGGGTTCGACGGAGAGTTTGAGGAAGTTGGCGGCGCACTTTTCGTCCTGATTGGCGATGTGTTCGTCCTTGGTGTTGTTCTCCACGTCGGCACGGACGTTCTTGTGGACCTGGTACATGGCGACGATCGAAGGGGTCGATTTCAGAGTCTCGACGGTGTTCTTCCCGGTACCTTTGCGCGGGCCGTTGTTCATGATGGAGACGGTGGGCGCGATGCTTTTGACGAGGCGCGGGTGGTTGCTCACGTCGAGTCCGTGGTGGTTGACCTGATAGACATCGACGGTGCCAACCAAGTTGTAGGGAGTGACGAGCTTGGTTTCGAGGTTCCAGGTGAGGTCGCCGCCGTCGAAGAAACGGAAGTCGCCAAACTGCAGGACGAAGGCGGCGCTGTTGGCGTTGTCGGACATGTCCTTGGGTTGCTCGGGGACTTCAAGTTTCAGAGGGTTTTCGCGCATCTGGTCGGGGCGCGGGGCGATGAACTGCTGGTTGGCGACGAGGCAGCGGAGTTCAAGTTTGGAGCCGTCGGGTTGCTTGAGTGGCAGAGTGTCGCCGGCCTTGAAAGTGATCCGGCGGTCGGCCTTGATGTCGCGGTAGGGCTTGATGATCAGGGGCCAGCGGGTGTCCTTGGGATTGTTGTCCGGGTTGGTCTCGGGGATGCCTTTGTCGCACACGGCGCCGATGGGCATGAGGCCGGCGAGTTCAGCCGCGCCGCCGAAGTGGTCGATGTGGAAATGGGTGGTGACTAGGAAGTCGATTTTCTTCAGACCGGCGGCTTCGGTGGCGACCTTGTGGATGCGGCCGGAATCGCGCGTGCCGGGATTGCCGGAGTCAATGAGGATGGATTCGCCGGCAGGCGTGACGATGAGGGTCGAGCCGCCGCCTTCGGAATCAATCCAGTAGATGTCGAGGGTGCGCGGCGCGGCGCGCAGGCCGGGCGCGAGGAGGAGGGCAACGAGAAGGGAGAGGGTGTGGAGCAGGTTTGGTATCATAATAATAAAAATGGTCGGAATGGACGTGGGTCGGGGAGGGAAAGTTCAGGGGGCGAATTGGGAATTTGAGATTTCAGATTTCAGATTTCAGATTTCGAAGGGCGAAGTTCGAAGTTCAAGAAGCGGAACAAGGGGGAAATTTCCAAGGAGAAGATCACGGACTGGGTGATTACGAGTCCGGAGCTAATCTCATGGGGCGGCGAGCGGATGAGTGCGGGTGATTAGCGGGAGCGGGATGCTGCGGCCGGTAAGGGCGGCGTGGTAGGTGGCATGGACCATTTCGATGGCGCGCATGGCGTTGTGGCCGCTGCAGGCCGGCTCGCGGCGGTCGCGGATGGACTGCAGGAGGTCGTCCACGACGCGGGCGTTGGCGGCGGCGAAGCCTTGCGCGGCGGCGGGGAGTTTGAGCGCGGGATCGGTTTCGAGCGGCCGCCATTCGTCGGTGCGGCCGTCTGATTTCCAGCCGGTGGATTTGAGGATGAAGATATGGGGCGGAATGTTGGCGTTGAGACGGGCGGTGCCTTTGGTGCCGATGATTTCAAGGCCCCAGTGGCCGACGTGTTCGCGCAGTTTGGCGCGGCTGGTGAAGGTGCCGTGGACACCGTTGGCGAAGGCAAATTGCGCCATGACTTCGTCGCCGGCGACGAGGCCGACGCGGTCGCGGACTTCGCGGGCGTCGGCGGGAGTGATGTCGCGTCCGCCTTGGAGAATGCGGGCGCTGCACGAGACGGGATCGCCGGCGAAGAGGCGCAGGAGGTCGAACAGGTGCGTGCCGAGGACGATCAGGTCTTCGCCACCGGCGCGGGCGTCCTGCTTGCCGTGGGCGCGGATTTCGAGCAGATCGCCGAGGAGACCGGCGGCGAGAGATTGCTGGAGGTGGACGACGTTGGGAGCCAGACGCATCTGGTGGGCGACGGCGATGCGGAGTTTTTTTTGCGCGGCGAGGGCGAGGAGTTCATCGGCTTCGGCGAGCGTGGTGGTGAAGGGTTTTTCCGAGTAAATGTGCGCACCGGCCTGGAGGGCGGCCAGGCCCATCGCGTGGTGTTGGTCGCTGTGGCGCGGGGCGAGACTGGCGAGCTGCGGTTTTTCATTTTCGAGAAGTTCACGGTAGTCGGCGTAGTGGCGCGGAGCCTTCGTGCGGGCTGCGGCCTTGGCGCGACCGGCGGGATCGGGATCGGCGACAGCGACGACCTCGAGGTCGGGGCGATCGTTGAAGGCCACGTCCATGCCGTGTCCGTAGTCGCCGCGACCCGTGTGGCCGAGGATGGCGGCGCGGAGTTTCGGAGCATTGGGATCGGGGGCCGCGACGGAGAGACTGGGATTGGCGACGATGGTCATCCAGCCGGCGGTGGCGGCGAGAAACTCACGGCGGGAGGGCGGCGAGGCGGGCCATTGGGGTGTCATGCGCAAGAGTGGTTTTGGAAACGGGGCGACTATGCGAGTGGGGAAAGCTCGGGGCCAGTCGAAACTCGGAGCAGCACCGAACTGGAGCGGGGGCGGTGGTCGCAGCCGGGGCTGGAAATTGCAATTGGGCGGGACGGATCCATCGGCCTGCGGGTCACCACGGAGTTGTGGCGAATAAACCGCCGTCAGCAGAGCTTTCGAAGCACGACTCCACCCGGCAGAACGCGGAGGCACACGGAGATCTGGCTGGCGGCGCTCGACACACGCGCTCGAGAGCATCGCCGAATTGGCCAGGGAAATTTTGGGGCAAGGGAATGGAACCCGGACGCTCTGGAGGCGGGTCATCTATGCCGCCACAAAAACCACACGGTGCGCGACGATTCTACCCTGGCACGAACGACCGGCCCGGCGCGCCCACACTGCGCAGGCACGGCCGCAATCTTCGGAGGATTCGGCCGCCCGTCCCGTTTTTCACCCATTCCGACCGGGGACCGGTCGCGCGCCCGGACCCGTGGCGGTTCGGGTGCATCGCGGGCCGCGGAGCGGCTAGTAACGCGCGGATGCCTGGAGGCTGACCTGATTATTCTTAAATCCGAACTGCGGCAGATTGGATTCGTCCTCGCGATGCTGGAAGAGCAGACCCACGGTCCAGTTTCGGTTGAAATTCCAGTCGAAACCCGCCAAGCCGTACCAGAAGCGATCGTTGCGATCAACCGGGGCGACCAGGCCGATGCCGTGGAAATCCAGCCATGTGTAGCCCCCGCCGACCGTGATGACCCCCTTGGTGAAAACTTTCTGGAACAACCGGAACCCCGCCGTGGTGGCCGTGTAATTCTGTCCGAGGAGCGAAACAGAAATCTCCTGCGCGCGGTTGATGCTGACGGCGAGCCGGGTGTTATCCTGCGGCGTGTAGGCGAGGCCCACCGACGCCACTGGTTCCCAATGCCGGCTCTGACCGCTGCTGAACTGCCGCCACTCCGGCCCAAACGAGGCCGTCAGCTCGGCCTTGCCGGTCAGGTTGTACTGCACCCGGAGCAGCGCCTGCTCGTAGGTCTGATGCGGCTGGTTCTGGACCTGCAGATACCCCAGCTTGCCGCCCACCCCGAGCTTCACCCGGCGCAGCACCTCGTAATTGATGAAATCCTCGTTCTCCCATTGCTTGGAACTAACCAGCGGATAGGTGGTGAGCGTCTGCTTCAGATTGACATCAAGCGTTGTCTTCTTCGCCAGCCGGTAGTTGGTCTTCAGTTCCGTCGCGTTAACCGTGCGCTCGACCCGCGAGCCGACGTCCACCACGCCTTCAGTCACTTGTTCAAAGCGATGGGTCAACCCGAAGGTCAGCTTGCGAAAATGATACTGCCCGGTCACGTCGGCCTGCTGGTTGATGGCGTTGTTATGGTCGTAGCGCCGGAAGAACTGAAAATTCGGCGAGTAATCAACGATCAGGAAACTCTCCTCCCGCGCATAATAATCTCCGGTGCTGATGGTCAGGCCAGGTGCAGCATTGAAGATCACATCCTTCAGCGGAGTGACGTTGTTGAAGTTGATGTTGTCGTCGTAGGTGGTGGTGCCCGCCAAGCGCACGCTGAAGTCGAATGGATCGAGCCGCTGCCACGCCTCGCGCGGGTGCAGCCGGCGTTCAAAATGGTTTTGCAGCAACCCCGACTGGGCGTGGGCATTGACAGCCAGCCCCAGCGGCAGGGCCGCCAGCGCGAGGGAAAAAGGATTTAACTTTGGCACAAGACAATCTCGAACGTCACAACCCGCCGACGGTGCGTCCGCCCAGACGCAAATCCCCGCCGGAAAAGTCCGCGAGCTTTAGGAACGTATCGGCGGTCTGTCAAAGTTATTAACCCGCCGTCGCGGACGGCGACCAATCGGCTGTGCTTGTCACGCAACGAATGGGTGCGCTGCCGCACTTTCGCGCGGACAACGGAAAACCGCCCTGCCCTGCCCCCCGGAAAGCCGGTCTCCACACCGCCTTGACCGACCGCGGGTCACAACGCGCCAACCAATCGTCGCTCTGAAGTTGGTACAACTTGTGCCGCGGCCACTACGCGGACGGAGGTGCGCGGCGAGCACCAGGTTTTCCAGGGTCGGCTGGGCCGTCGCGGAGGCGAACGGAGTTGGTTGCCCGGCCAGTTGCTGGCACAGCAGGTTGATCAGATCCAGGCAGGAGGGCGTTTGGGCCGAGCTCCCGATATTGGGCAGCGGCAGGTGGACGACGATACCGATCCAACTGGGAATCGGCCGTCGCCACAGGTCATAGCGTTTTTGCCGGGCGGTCTCCCGCTCCGCGCGCCCGCCCTGCGGCATCACAATGACCACCTTGCTGCCGTCCGTGAAGAACCGGCGCAGCCCGAAGCTGCTGGCCGGCGGGCCGCCCGCGGCAGGAACACGCGCGGCCCGACCGCGAGTCCGCACCGTGCCGGGAACGGTCCGTGCGGATTCGCCGCTTACTCCCGCACCACCGCGGCCAGCTTCTCTTTCAACGCCTCCACGACCTTCCCGTGCCCGGTGTTCACCTCGGCTTCGGTGAGTGTCTTGTCGGCGGCGCGATAGGTGAAGGCATAGGCCAGACTCTTCTGCCCCGCAGGCACGTTCTTACCGCGGAAGACATCGAATAACTCCACACTCTCCAGGTTCAGCGGCTTGGACTGCTTCACCGCCATGAGCACGGCCTCGTGCGTCGTGGCTTCGGGCACGATCATCGCCACGTCGCGGCGACTGGCGGGGAACTGTGGCAACGCCTTGAAGGCCTTGGCGTCATTGCGCCGGGCCTGTAGTTCGTCGAGCCGCAGTTCGGCGAGAAAGACCGCGTCCCGCAGATCGTATCGCTTCACCAGCGGCGGGAGCAACTGCCCCAGCTCGCCCAACGGGAGCTTGCCGCCGAGACTCACCGTCGCCGACTCGAGCAACAGGGCCGTACTCTCGGGGCGACGGGCGAAAGCAATCCCTCGCAAGCCAAAGTGTTCAACCAAGGCCTCGACCAAGCCCTTCAAGTCATAGGCATCGAACTTCGCGTCCCGCTCTTCCCCACTCCAGAAACCCGGCGCGCGCAGTCCCGTGAGCGCAATGGCCACCCGGCGCTCCTCCCTTATCTGACCATTCACACGGGTGAAGACTTTCCCTATTTCAAACAACGCCAGATCGTAGTTCTTCCGGCTGACATTGTGCCGCAGCGTGTGCAGGAGACCCGGCAGCAGACTCGGCCGCAGAACGTCCATGTCCGAACTGAGCGGGTTCGCGAGCTTCACTAATTCGTCATTCGCCACTCGGCATTCCTCATTTCCCACCAAGGTCTGCCCCTGCGCCTCGTTCAAGCCGAGGCCGGTCAGCAACCGGCGCACGTCGGCAAGCTGGTCATACACCGCATCGAAGGGATGCGCGCCAACCGCACCCCGCGGCGGCGTGCTGGGTATCTTGTCCACGCCGTGGAGACGGGCAATCTCTTCGATAAGATCCACCTCACGCTTAACGTCCACCCGGAAGGTAGGAATGCGGAAAGAAGTGACGGAAGCCCCCTTGCTGTCCGAACCAATTTGCGCGGCGAATTCCAGACCGAGGCTTTGCAACAGGGAGACCTGTCTCTCTGCCGGGATTTCCACGCCTAGCAGCGCCGTGGTCTTTTCGTGCCGGAGGGAAACGAGCTTCGGCTCGGCAGGCTTGGGATAAGCATCCACGACGCCCGGGGCCAACGTTCCGCCGGCCGTCTCGATAATAAGTTGCACCGCGCGCCGGCTGGCGTAGTCGGTAGTCCCAATGTCACAACCGCGCTCGAAGCGATAGCTCGACTCACTACGCAAACCCAGCGCCTTGCTGGTGCGGCGAATGTTGGTAGGAACAAAGTAGGCGCTCTCTATGAGTACGTCCTTGGTGTCATCGCGAATCTCGGTGTTAGCGCCGCCCATGACTCCCGCAAGCGCAATGCCTTTCTGTTCGTCGGCGATAAGCAGCATCTCGGACGTCAGCGCGCGCTCCTGATTGTCGAGCGTCTTGAACTTCTCACCGGCGGCGGCGCGACGCACGACGATGGTGGGTTTGCCGTCCGCGCTTTTGGCAATGAGATGATAGTCGAAGGCGTGCAACGGCTGGCCGGTTTCGAGCATCACATAGTTGGTCACATCCACTACGTTGCTGATGCTGCGGATACCGACTTTCTCCAAGGTGTTGCGGAGCCAGTCCGGGCTGGGGCCTACCTTCACACCGGTTACAACTCGCGCGGTGTAGCGGGGACAAAGCTCCGGCTCGTCCAGCCGTACCGCGACTAACTTGCCCGTTTCGTCACTGATTCCTGAACACTGATTCCCGGTCTCCGGCATTCTCAGTTCATTGCCCGTCAGCGCCGCGATCTCTCGGGCGATGCCGATGACACTGTTAAGGTCCGGCCGGTTCGGAGTGACTTCGAGGTCGTAGATCACATCACTCCCCGCGCGGCCAAGATACTCGGCAAAAGCCTGGCCCACCTTCGCATCCTCGCGCAACAGCAGCAGACCATCCACCGCGTCGGGCAGGCCCAGTTCCTGCGGCGAACACATCATGCCGTGTGACTCGACCCCGCGAATCTTCCCGACCTTGATGGTGAACGCCTCCTTCTCACCCGGTTTCATGGGCAGCGAAGCTCCGGGCAGGATGAGCGGCACCTTGTCGCCGGCTTTGAAATTCTGCGCGCCACAGACGATCTGCCGCTCGCCCTTGCCATCACTGACCCGGCAGAGTGAGAGCTTGTCGGCGTTCGGATGCTTGTCGCGCGTGATGACCTGCGCCACGACAATGCCTTCAAACTCGCCGCCGAGCTTCCGCACGCCCTCGACCTCGAGACCGAGCATGGTAAGTCGCTCCGCGAGTTCCTCGGGCGACCAGTTGAAATCCACGTATCGCTTGAGCCAGTTCAGGGTAACTTTCATAAGAAACTATTCGGTGTAGCCGGGCAGATGATGTTTGGCCCAGTGTTTGACACTGCGGGGTCCGTTCGTCTGGAACTGCCGAATGGCCAGTCGTTGGTGACGGGAAAGGCCATGTCAGGCGATGAACATTATCCGGCGTTTAGATCGGTGCATGGTGCGATCAGCAAACGCCGCGCTCATCTGCCGCAACTCCTCGGGAGTGTAGCGATTGCCAGGCAGTTCCTTCCAGCGCTGTTTGCGCTCGTAGCCTGCGGCGCGGGCGGCTTCCGCCGCTACTTCCTCCAGCGACTTGGGTAATGGGATGTGATCAGGACGCATGATGGAAGGCGACGTGAACGCACCGAGAGGGTTTGCACCTAGTCGCAATGGCATTCATTGTCGAAGACAGTGTCTACGCTGTGCAATAAGAGGCTTGGCGAGCTAGGCGAACACGAGTCTTCCCTTCGGTTCGGGAATCGGGCGCCCCAGCGACTTCGCCGTCTCGATCCATTCCTTGACGATGACATCCACGTTTTTGAGCGCTACGGCGCGGGTGGGACCGTCGGCGGCGCAGCCGGGGAGTTCCGGCACCTCGGCGATGAAGGCGTCGTCGTCCTTGCTCCAATAGATGATGACTTCGTATTTGCTCATGTCAGTCCTCCGCGAGTTTGTATTTCAGAATCACGTCGCGCACTTGCTTTGCCTGATACGGTTTGGCATTCGATCCGCGCGGCTGCAGGTTCAGGATTTCCTCGACGCCGTCACGGGAGAAAATGTGGTGACTACCTTTTACTCTGAGAGCGAAGCCCAGTCGCCGGAGGACTTGGCACAGCCCCTCGAAGGGAAGGTTCGCGTCGGACGTGCCGCGCAGCAGCTTGTCGAGGAGTTTATCGTGCTTGCTCATCTCAGAACTGTCTCAAAAAACGCACATCATTCTCGTAGAAGAGGCGGATGTCGGTGATGCCGTAGCGGAGCATGGCGATGCGTTCGATGCCGAAACCGAAGGCCCAGCCGCTCCAGACTTCGGGGTCGTAGCCGACGTTCTCGAAGACTTGCGGGTGAACCATGCCGCAGCCGGCGATTTCCAACCAATCTTTACCGAGCTTTTTTACGAGCGCGTTGGTGAAGTCGATCTCGAGGCTGGGTTCGGTGTAGCTGAAGTAGTGCGGGCGGAAGCGGAGTTTCACGTCGCTGCCGAGCACGTCTCGGAACACGGCTTCGACGGTGCCTTTGAGGTCACCGACGGTGACGTTCTTATCCACATAGAGACCTTCGATTTGGTGGAAGGTAGGGTTGTGCGTGGCGTCGGCGTTGTCGCGGCGATAGACGCGGCCGGGAACGATGATGCGGATGGGCGGGGGCTGGGACTTCATCGCGCGGATTTGCACGGAACTGGTGTGCGTGCGCAGGAGAGGAAGTTTCGCGTTTGAGGTTTGGAGTTTCGAGTTATCGCCGACGTAGAACGTATCTTGGGAGTCGCGCGCGGGGTGGTCGGCGGGGGTGTTGAGGGCGTCGAAACAATGATACTCGTCCTCGATCTCGGGACCATCGGCGACGGCGAATCCTACTTTTCGAAAGGCCCGCACGATATCATCGGTGACTTGCGTGAGCGGGTGCAGTTTGCCGACGGCACGGCGGCGGCCGGGGAGGGTCCAGTCGGTCGGTTCCTTCGGCAGCGCGGCCTTGAGTTCGAGGTCGCTGCGGCGGGTGGCGAGGGCGGCCTCGAGTTCGATCTTGGCTGCGTTGATGAGTTTGCCGGCGGCGGGTTTTTCCTCTTTGGGCAGCGTGCCGAGCTGTTTCATCAGCGCGGTGAATTTGCCGTGCGGACCAATCCACGCGCCCTTGGTTTGTTCGAGGGCGGCGAGGTCGGGCGCAGCGGCCAGTTCGGCGAGGGCGGTCAGTTTCAGCGGTTCGAGGTCGGCGAGGAGTGACATAAATAAAAAACGGGCGCCTGGTTAAGGTCGCCCGTCAGTGAAAAACCGGTGGGTGGTGACTCAGGCCTTGGCCGCCGTGGCTTTGGTCTTCAACGCGCCCTGGGCGACTTTGATCAGTTCGCCAAAGGCCGCGCCGTCGGTCGCTGCGAGATCGGCGATGATCTTGCGATCCAGCGCGACCTTGGCGGCCTTGAGACCTTCAATGAAGCGGCTGTAGGTCATGCCGGCCGCGCGGGAGGCGGCGTTGATGCGGATCTGCCAGAGATAGCGGAACTCGCGTTTCTTGCGGCGGCGATCCCGGTAGGCATAGACGCGGCCGTGATCCACGGCGTCGCTGGCGTAACGGTACAGTTTGGAACGGCGACCGCGGTAGCCTTTGGCGGCGCGGATCATGCGCTTGCGGCGCTTCCATGAAGCTGGGGCGTTGGTAACTCGCATAAATTCTCAGTGATTTCGGGGTTCGGTGGGGGAGCAACCGCTGGTCAACCTCAATGGCTGAACGGCAGGTTCTGGGTGATTCGGTAGGTGTCCGTGCGATCCACTTCGGCACCTTTGCCGAGGTTGCGCCGGAGCTTGGGCGATTTGCCCGACAACAGATGGCGGCGGCCGGCGCGCGAACGCATGACCTTGCCCGTGCCGGTAATTTTGAACCGTTTGGCGACTGCTTTGCGGGTCTTGATGCCCTTGGGACGTCTCATATTTTCAATCCGTTTTTCAAAAGAGCGCGCAATGTAGGGAATACGCGAGCCGAGAGGCAAGGATAATTTATGAATTTTCCGCTGCGGCATCACTCCCGCCGTTCGAACGCAGCGATCTCCGCCGGAAAACCGCCCGGTCAGCCGCAGTCCTACCCACTGTTTCGCGCGAGACGATGGCTCTCACTCCGCTCCGCCGGAGTCCGTCGATACGAAACCGCCCGCGGCGCACCCGCCCCCCGCGCGACGACAACTACCCGGCTCAAATCAATTCCGGAATCGGCTTACCCACCGCGAGGACGGGGATCGGACGACCGAGCTGATCCTGACACACCGAGTCCGTCGGCACCCCCAACTGGTGATAAATCGTGGCGAGCACGTCCATGAAGGGCACGGGGCGGTCC
>BJHT01000225.1 GCA_014193395.1 Verrucomicrobiota bacterium | reverse complement strand
GCGCTGCGCTGCCTCCACGCCAGCCGCCGACTCGCGGCGTTCTGGAAAGAACGCCTCAATGCTCACAGCGCCCGCAACGACTGCCTGGCCCTCGCGGCGTGACTGAAGAATTCTGTCATGCGCCCCTTCCGCCGCGCCCGCAGGTTTTCCGCTGTTGCCCCGTCCCCCACCCGCTACGGTCCCTCGATGATTCATTTCCGCCTTCTGGCCGTGAGCCTGTTCGCGATCGTGCTCGCGGGCACCGCCGCCTGCCGCACGCCCGCCGTGGCACCGGACCTGACCCGCTTCGAGTTCGAGCGCCCGCAGATGGGCGTACCGTTCCGCATCACGTTCTACGCGGAAACCGCGGCGCGGGCCGACGCGGCGGCGGCGGCGGCCTTCGCACGCGTCGCGGCCCTCAACGCGTCCCTCAGCGATTACGAGGAGGACAGCGAAATCACGCGCCTCTCGAAGACCGCCGGCAGCGGGCGTGCCGTGCCGGTGGCGGCGGATTTGTGGAACGTCCTCGCCGCGGCGCAAAAACTCTCCGCGCGTTCCGCTGGTGCGTTCGATGTCACCGTGCGACCGCTCGTGCAGGTCTGGCGACGGGCACGACGACAACGCGAGATGCCATCGCTCGACCGCCTCGCTGCCGCGCGCGATGTGACCGGTTATCAACATCTGGAACTCGATGCGCGCCATCACACGGCCACGTTGAAACTGCCGGGAATGCAGCTCGATCTCGGCGGCATCGCCAAAGGCTACGCGGCCGACGAGGCGCTCAAAACCCTGCGCGCCCACGGCATCACCCGCGCGCTGGTGGCCGTCGCGGGCGACATGACCGCTGGGGACGCGCCGCCGGGCAAAGCCGGCTGGCGTGTCGAAGTGCCGTCGCTCGATGTGCCGGGCGCGCCGCCCGCGCAGTTCGTGCTGCTTGCCAACGCCGCGCTCTCCACCTCGGGCGATCTGTTTCAGCGCTTGGAACTCGGCGGCAAACGCTACTCGCACATCATCGACCCGCGCTCTGGCCGGCCAGTCACCGACCACAGCCTCGTTACGCTCATCGCCCGCGACTGCACCACCGCCGACAGCCTCGCCACCGCCGTGAGCGTGCTCGGACCCGAGGCCGGCCTGGCGCTGGTGCGCCGCACGCGCGGAGCCGAGGCGCGGGTACACAGCCAGCCGGAGGAGAAATTCCACACCGTTGAAACCGCGGGCTTCCGGCGGTTTCTCGAAGCGCCGTGAAGCTTTTTTCAAGGGTTCCGTGACAATTCGGTCGCGCCGCGCGCTACGGAGTGCGCCCGTCTCGGGCGCAGCAAGCTGGAGCGGAGTGCAGCGTTCAAAAATCCCCACCACCCTCGTGTGGACGGACGGCGCTGCGGCCGGGGACGGCCGCACTCCGGCGCGGCTACGGAGTGCGCCCGTCTCGGGCGCAGCAAGCTGAAGCGGAGTACAGCGTTCAAGAATCCCCATCACCCTCGCGCGGACGGACGTCGCTGCGGCCGGGGACGGCCGCACTCCGGCGTGGCTACGGAGTGCGCCTGTCTCGGGCGCAGCAAGCTGGAGCGGAGTGCAGCGTTCAAAAATCCCCACCGCCCTCGCGCGGACGGACGTCGCTGCGGCCGGAGATGGCCGCACTCCGGCGCGGCTACGGAGTGCGCCCGTCTCGGGCGCAGCAAGCTGGAGCGGAGTGCAGCGTTCAAAAATCCCCACCGCCCTCGCGCGGACGGACGTCGCTGCGGCCGGAGATGGCCGCCCTCCGGCGCCTCACGGCTTCGGCGCCGTCGGCTCTTTCAGCGCCGCTTGGATGCTCTCTGCCACGCGCTGGCCGAGGTTTTGATTGCCCGTGGCGTTGAAGTGAACCTTGTCGCCCGACTGCCATTCCGCGACGCGCGGCAGCGTGAACTCGTAGAGATCGTTGATCGCAATGCGCCGCGCTCGCATCACCTCGGCCGCCACCGTGTTGAGCGTCTTGATGTTATCAAAGCGCTTGCCGGTGCGGGACATGATTGGCGTGGTGCTGGCCCACACGAGGCGCGCGCCGGTGGCCTCGAGTGCGGTGACCAGTTTCACGAGATTCGTGCGGTATTGCTCGGGCGTGTGGCGGATGTGCAACGGCCCGGCGGCCGCAGTTTCATTGCGCACGAGCTGGCCTTTCTCATCGAGAAAGTGCGTGTCCCAGATGCCCCAGTTGAAATGAATCACGTCCCACTTGTTCGTGCCCAGCCACGCCTTGATGCGGTTCAAGCCGTGCGCCGTGTGCTGGCAGTTTTCCGCGGGCCGCTGCACATCCGCGACCTCCGCCAACCGCTTGCGCACCTCCGGCGTGTAGCCGATCGAAATGGAATCCCCGAGAATCAGCACCTTCGGTCGCGGTTCGGCGGACAGCGCGACGGAAGGGCGCAGGCTCGCAGCGACGGCGATCAGGAAAAGGATGAAAGTGAAACAGGCGGCGCGGATTTTCATGGCCGAGGAATACGCCGAGACGCGCGTGGAAACAACGCCGCACATTGTCGGGCCGAAATATCTTGGTGCCTCCCGACGGTGTCGGAACGATCACGCAAGTTCCGCCTGACCGCGGACTGCGGTACTGTGCGGAGCACCAGCCGGCTGGAGTTTGGATGTTTTCGTTTGGCCGCGTCCCGCGCCCCACCGCCGGAGCGCGACCGGTCCCCGGTCGCAGCGCGTGCGCACGCGAGAGGGCGGTTCGGAAATATCCCGGCCCCTTCGCGAGTTTGGTGCCGCTGCGGGCGGGGACCGCCCGCGCTCCGGGGCCGCTCACCGCCTCTCCGCCACGTCGGCATCGAACACGCCCGTGAATACGCGCCCCTCACACTTCACCTGCACCCAGAGACGGTAGCGACCGGCACGCGGGAATTCGTAGGGGAACGATACGACCTCGGCGGCGGGTGCGGGTGACATCGCGGGAATCGGCGCTGCCCCTGCCGTAGGCGCGGCGACGACGTGGTCGCGCTGCGTAATGTCGGTCTTGTCTTTTTTCTCCGGCTTCTCCTCCCGCCGCACAAACGCCTCCTGCGCGGCCATCGAGATGGTACCGGACGGATGCAGATGCGCGAATACGCCGCCGTCCGCGTGCCGCACCGCCGCGTGGCCGGCCATGCCGATGTACGGCTCCAACGGCGCGGGCGAGCCGTCGGATTTCAGAACGCGAAAACGCAGCGGCGCTTCGCGTCTGGTTTCCAGCGGACCGAAATTTTCCCACTCCATCACGAAGCCGCCTGACAGGCGGCACGTGTTGGGGCGGGTGGGATTTCCCACCGGCAACGGGTCGCCGAAATGCCAGGAGTCATCGGGATCAAACACGTTCGCCGCCTCCACGCTGTTCGTGACGTTCGTGCCCGCTGCGCCCGCTGCCCTCGGCGCGCCCACCGGTCGTCGCAGCGGCACGCCGCAAAATGGATCCGCCGCCCCGCCCCGCCGCGGCACGTTGTCCAGCAGCGGCGACGGCTCCGGCAGATCGGCCTTCGCCACGAGCGTCTGCGTGAAGCCTGTCTCGTGCGTGACATCGGCGATCACCGAGTAGCGCCCCGCGGGCAGCGGTGGCACCGCGGTTTCAAACGTCGTCGAGTTGCGCTGCACCGGATGCAAATGCGCGAACGTGTCCGGCTCCTCATCGCGAATGAGAAAGAGGTGCATGAGCTTGCCGTGGTCCGCCTGCAGCGGCGTCCAGTAACGCTGCCCGCCGCCGCCGAGGTCCACGCGCAACCGCAGCACCGGCACGCCGTTCGTCACGCGCACATCGGTCGTGACCGGCAGCGGGCGATAGAGCCGGTTGCTGCGATAATCGCGGTCCACCGCGTCCCACCACGCCTTGCCACCCACGACCATGCCGCTGAAGAGCAGCGCGCTCCCGGTCATCGCGAGCAACGAACGCCGCCGCACCCGCGACGAGACCGGCGCGCCCGGTTCCAGCACCGCCTCGCCCCACGCCGCGCCGACCAATCGCACCGCCGCGATGAACAGAAAACTCGCGAGCACAATCAGCACCGCGCCATACCACTGCGGCATCTCGAGGCGCACGGTTGCGATCGAGTTCACCGGCACCATCACATCACCCGCGCCCGCGCCGCCCTCGACGCGGACATTCACGCTGTAGGCGCCCGACGCCATGAGCCACAGCGTCGCGGCGTAAAGATTCGTTTCGCCGCGCACCAGCTTCGCCACGTCCGGCGGCGGCGCACCGCCCTTGCCTGCCTTCCAATGCACTGGCAGCACGGCGACGCGCGTGACGCCCGGCCCGACTACGCGCACTGAAATCTCCGCCAGGCCCGGCACGACTTGCGGCGGCCGCACCACCACGCGCACCGGATACGGACCGGCGTTGCCTTCGAAGATCACGTTCGGACTGCCGATGTGCGCGCGGGCCGGAGCGGCGAGCGCGAGGAGCAGCAGGAGGGCGATGAGAAAATGCGAGCACCCGAAGATCTGAGACAACACACCGCCGCGCGTAGCCGCCGACGTGAGGAGGCGGATCGGGCGTTGCGTGGGAGACTCCGCCTCCTCACGTCGTCGGCTACACAGCTCGCGGGGTGGGGACAGCTTGTCTCCAACAAGACTGCGGGGACGAGCCGTCCCCGCCCCGTACGCCAGCTCACGTCGGCGGCTACGAGCGGTGTCGCGCGCGCGGTGGTTCATCGCTGCACCTTCAGCATCCAGTTGCCGAACCACAGCCCGCCGCGGCACGTCGCGAACGCGAGCGCGAACGCGAACGCCAGTCCGCGCGCCGTCACGGGATCGCGGTCCACGCGCCAGAACATGTCCATCCACGGCCCCGGATTCGAGGTGTAGGGCCAGTGGCGATGCCCGGCGAAAATCCAGTTGTTCGCCGCGGGACTGAGCATGAACGACGAAAAGTTCCACTGGGCCACGAAGAACAAAACGAGAAACGCCGCGGCCAGCGCGAGGGCCAGCACCCAGTCGCGCCACCACGGCGTGCCGCTGTTCGCACCGTCGGCGGCAGCACCGGCGCGGTCCGTCAGCCGCCCGCGTTTCTCCCGCGCCACCAGCCAGTCCAGCGCCAGCGCGGGCAGCACCAGCAGCATTGGGAAAGGCGGCGGAACCATCACCGTCACCGGGTTGTAAATCGGCGCGAGCATCGGCTGCGCGGCGAAGCGCGGCAGCACCCAGATCATCAGCAGATACACGCCCGCATACACCGCCGCCGCCCACGTCGCGCCCCAGCGCACCGCGGACGCGCGCGACGCCATCACCAGCAGCGCCGGATAATGCCAGCACGCGATCAGGTAAAACCGCAGCGCGTGCTGTTCGTTGGGGAAACTATACTCCATCACGAACACCGAGTTCATCGCCGTCATGATGCCGACCATGAACACGAACAGCCGCGCCACCGCCGTCCGCTGCGGTTCCGCCGCGCGGTTCTGCCACGACAGCACCAGCAGCAGCACGCCCAGCGCGACGCCAAACATGCCGATCGCCAGCAGCGAATGCGGCGGGCTGAGAATCTGCACGTCAAGGCCGTAGGCGTTGTGCCACCAGTCATCGAACGGCGCGGACGTGAGCATCGCGAAACAGCCCCAGATGGAAATCCACGCGCCCAGCGGCGCGCGCGCGCCCCACAAACTCACCGCCGCCGCGCGTTCCTCCGCCGTGCCGAAAAAAGTCGTGCGCAGCGCGAGCCAGCCGCAAGTCAGTCCCGGCACCACACCGCCGAGATAAATCACCATGTGCGCCGGCGTCCAGAACGTGTCCCGCCCGATGCTCTCGTGCCACGAGATGTCCCACAGCACGCCCAGCGGAATGCACGTCGCGCCGAACACCGCCACGAGGCAGGACCACGGGATCGCGTGGCTGCGGGCGGCGCGCGACAGGAGCGAGGGCGGCCCGCCCGCGAGTTCCAACGATGATGTAGCAATGTCTTTCACCACGCACTTCGACCGCATGAGACCGACGCGAAACTCTCGGGCGAGCCGCCCGCGCTCCGCCCACGGCGCGCGACCGGTCCCCGGTCGCAGCGGCCACACCCACGCCGCGGCGCTGGCAATTTCCCGGCACCGCCTCTGGCTCGCTGCCGCTGCGGGCGGGGACCGCCCGCGCTCCGGTACCGCAGGCGTCTCGCCGCCAGCGCCGATTGCCGGGGCGAGGACGCCCCGCAACTCGCAGCCGGGGACGGCTGCGGTACCCACGCCGACCGGCGCGCGACCGGTCCCCGGTCGCAGCGGCCACAGCCTCGCCGCGGCGCTGCCAATTTCCCGGCACCTTCGCCGACTCGCTGCCGCTGCGGGCGGGGACCGCCCGCGCGCCGGGATCTATACGCCGCCGCTCAGCCGCGTATCTCCGCCGATTTCCCGTGCGCGTCCAAGCCCTCGAGTTCCGCAAATTTCTTCACGGCAGACAGCGCCTGCTTCAGCGCGCCGCGCTCATATTCGACCACGCTCGTGCGGCGCTGGAACTGATCGACCGTCAGGCCGGCGAACGAGCGTCCGGCCCCGCCGGTCGGCAGCGTGTGGCTCGGGCCGGCGACATAATCGCCGAGTACCGTGGGCGACCAGTTGCCGAGGAAGATCGCGCCGGCGGTGAGGATTTTTTCGGCGGCCCGGTGCGGCGCGCGTACCATCACTTCGCAATGTTCGGGCGCGAGGCGGTTCACCAGCGCGAGACCGTCGGCGAGCGTTTTCACCTGGATCAGCCAGCCATTGTTTTCCAGCGCCTTCGCGATGAAGTCGCGGCGGGCGAGCGTGGCGAGCTGCCGCGGAATTTCCTTCTCCACCGCGCGCAAAATCTTCGCCGAGGTCGTCACCAGCCAGACGCGCTCGTGCCCCGAGCCGTGCTCGGCCTGCGCGAGGAGGTCCGCCACGATGAACTTCGGATTCGCCGAATCATCTGCCAGCACGAGCACCTCGCTCGGCCCCGGCAGCAGGTCCACCGCGACATGGCCGAACAGAAGGCGCTTGGCCGTGACGACGTAGGCGTTGCCCGGACCGAAAATCTTCTGCACCGGCGCGACCGTCGAGGTGCCGCAGGCCAGCGCGGCAATCGCCTGCGCGCCGCCGATCTTGTGGATTTCCGTCGCGCCCGCCGTGCGCGCGGCGAAGAGCAGCGCCGGATTCACCGCGCCGTCCTTGCCGCACGGCGTGCAAACCGCGATCTCGGGACAGCCCGCCACGCGCGCCAGCGTGATGGTCATCAGCGCCGTCGAGACCAGCGGCGCGGTGCCGCCGGGGATGTAAACGCCGACACGTTGAAAGGGATCGAACTTTTCGCCGACGACCGCGCCGTGCGAATTGCGCGCTGACCAGTTCTGCCGCAGCGAGCGCTTCGCAAAATCCGCGATGTTTTTCGCCGCCTCCGTCACGGCCGCGCGCAAGGCCGGCCCGGCCTTCAGCGACGCTCCGAGCAATTCGGCGCGCGTCACCGTGAGCTGCTCGGCGGTGAGTTTCGCGCCATCAAACCGCTCGGTCAGTTCGAGCACCGCGTCCGTCCCGCGCTCGCGCACCGCCGCGAGGATGTCGCGCGTGCGCTGCTCGATCACGGGATCGAACAGCGACGACGCCGCCGCGGCCTCGCGCAGGCGCGCGTCAAAATCAGCATCGGTGTGGCGGACAATTTTCATGCGGGCGCAGGCTAGGAGCCGGTGGCGGGAAGCTCCAAGCTCAAAGTTCAAAGCTCAAGGGAAGGGCCAAAGAGCAAGGACCAGGCGGTTCGTTGACGGCGTGAGCATAACAGCCGCGCGTGTGCCGACCGCCTGTGTTCCGCGGACGCAATGCGGCCCTCTCATTAGCACCCGGCTTCAGCCGGGTGTTGGCGTGGGAACGATCCGCAACCGCTTCAGCGGTTTTCCGCACGTCGCGGGAAAAACCGTTGAAACGGTTTCGCTCTCGTCCTCTCGGCAACACCCGGTTGAAACCGGGTGCTAATGAGAGCGGAGCGGAAGCTGCCGCGGAGAGTCGTGATATTTCTGGGTCGTGCGTTGCGACCGTCGCTAACAGTTCCGGCAGTGTGCAACTCACGGGGACCAAGGACCATACTGAACGCGGGGGAGTTTTCTCTGCCGGCTACGATCCGTTTGGTCCTTTGTCCTTGGTCCTTCCCTTGAGCTTTGAGCTTTAGCCTTGGAGCTTTGCCCTCGGGCTTTTCTTTCGTTTGCTTGTTTTCACGCGCGTGGGAATCGTCGCCGCACCAGTTCCGCTCGAAAACACCGCACCCATGAAAACGCTTCATCCCGCATTGCTCCTCGTCCTCCTGAGCGTCGTCGCCGGCCTCGACCGTGACACCGTGCGCGCCGCTGACTCCAAGGCGCGCCCGAACATTCTGTGGCTTACCACGGAGGACATCGGGCCGCAGCTCGGGTGTTACGGCGACAAGTACGCGGACACGCCGAACCTCGACCGCTTCGCGCAGCGCAGCGTCCGCTATCGGCACGCGTGGTCGAATGCACCGGTCTGCGCGCCGGCGCGCACGACGATCATCACCGGCCTCTATCCGCCTTCGACCGGGGCCGAGCACATGCGCAGCCAGGTGCGGCTGCCGGCCGCGTTGCGCCTGTATCCGCAGCATCTGCGCGACGCCGGCTATTACTGCTCCAACAACAGCAAGGAGGACTACAACCTCGAAAAAACCGGCAAAGTCTGGGATGACTCCTCGAACAAGGCGCACTGGAAAAACCGCGCGCCCGGCCAGCCGTTCTTCGCAGTCTTCAATTACCTCATCACCCACGAGAGCCAGATTCGCAGCAAGAACCACAAGCTCGTCCACGACCCCGCCAAGGCGCGCATCCCCGCGTATCACCCCGACACGCCCGAGGTCCGCCACGACTGGGCGCAATACTACGATAACATCACGACGATGGACGGGATGTTCGCCAAGTCGCTGGCGGAACTCGCGGCGGCCGGTCTGGCCGACGACACGATTGTCTTTTTCTACGGCGACCACGGCTCGGGTATGCCGCGCAGCAAACGCTGGCCGTACAATTCCGGCCTGCACGTGCCGCTGCTGGTTCACATTCCGGAGAAGTTCAAACATCTCCGTCCCGCCGATTACGTCAGCGGCGGCACGAGCGACCGGCTCGTGAGCTTCGTGGATCTCGCGCCGACGCTGCTGAGTTTGATCGGGGTGAAAGCGCCGGAGACCTTTCAAGGGCACGCGTTCCTCGGGGAGTTCGCCGCCGCGCCGCAGCCGTTCATCTACGGCTTCCGCGGCCGCATGGATGAACGCTACGACCTCGTCCGCTCGGTCCGCGACGAGCGCTACGTGTATATCCGCAACTACATGCCGCACCTGCCCTACGGCCAGCACATCAGCTACATGTTCGAGACCCCGACCACGACGGTTTGGAAGAAGCTGTTCGACGCGGGCAAGCTCAACGCCGCGCAGAGCACCTTCTGGAAACCCAAGGCCCCCGAGGAACTCTACGACCTCCAGAGCGATCCCGATGAAGTCAGTAATCTCGCCGGTTCGCCCGCGCATACGACGGTCCTCGAACGCCTGCGCGAGGCCCAGCGCGGGCTGGCGCGAAAAATCCGCGACGTCGGGTTTCTGCCGGAAGGCGAGATTCACAGCCGCGCGCAGGATTCGTCGGCGTACGAGGTCGGGCACGACGATGCGAAATATCCGTTCCAGCGCGTGTTCGACACCGCCGAGTTGGCGTCGTCGCTCCAGCCCGACGCCACGCCTGCGCTGCTCAAGGCGGTCGGTGACACGGACAGCGCGGTCCGCTACTGGGGCGCGATGGGGCTGCTCATGCGGGGATCTGAGGCGGTGAACACGGCGCGTGCGGATTTGCGGAAAGCGCTCGCGGACGCCGCGCCGCCGGTGCGCATCACCGCTGCGCGCGCGCTCGCGACGCACGGCAACGCGGAGGATTTGGGCCAGGCGCTGCCGGTGCTCGAAGCCCTGGCACCATTGGGCAAAAACGATGTTTACACGTCGGTGCTCGCGCTCAACGCCATCGACGCGCTAGGTGACAAGGCCGCGTCGTTGCGTGGGAGATTCTCCAACGCCGGCAAGGCCGAGGCCAAGGTGCCGGCCCGGATGCAGACCTACGTCCCGCGGCTGCTGGAAAGCCTTAACGGCGCGGCGAACTGAGGCGTGGAAAGCGCCGTAGCCGCCGACGTGAGGTGGCGGACGGCCGTGCTCTTGTAGGAGTCGAGGTTACGAGACTCTAACCTTTTCCACGCGAAACGCGGTCTGAGTCTCGCGGGGCTGATTGGGTCAAGGCGCGTGAAACCGGAGCGCGGTTTCACGACGCGGCGGGCGGTGGTTGGGGAAGGGCCGCTCGCGGAAGGAGGTTAGAGTCTCGTTACCTCGACTCCTACAAGGGCACGCTGCTGCGCCGGCGCTTGCGTCACTCCGATCCGCGCGGCTCAATCGCCGCATGATGAATGGAAAAATTGCAATCGTGACAGGTGGATCGAAGGGCTACGGCGCGGGCATTGCCGAGGTGTTGAAGGAGGCGGGCGCGGAGGTGTGGATCACGGGCCGCGATGCGACGGCGCTCAATGCCACGGCTGCGCGGCTCGGGGTTCACACGGTGGTCGCGGATGTCGGACGGCCGGCGGATTGGGACCGGCTCTTTGCCGACGTGCTGGGCCGCGCGGGGCGGCTGGACATTCTCGTCAACAACGCCGGGGGTGGCGTCAAGATTGCGCCGATGAGCGAGCAGACGGATGAAGCGATCGCGGAGATTGTGGCGGCCAATCTCACGGGGCAGCTGTTCGGTTGTCGGCGCGCGGCGAAGGTCATGGGGGCGCAGCGCGCGGGGATCATCATCAATATTTCCAGCGTCTGCGCGCGGTATGCGTGGCCGGGCTGGGGGCCGTACTCGGCGGCGAAGGCGGGCCTCGCGCAGTTTGGGCATTGTCTCTACACGGAGTTGCGCGCGGCGGGCGTGCGGGTCACGACGCTCACGCCGTCGTGGGGCGCGACGGATTTTCTCAACGCCGCGGACATTCACGGGCATCCCGCGGGCGATGCGGAGATTCGGAAACAAACAATGCAGCCACGCGAGATGGGGCAACTCGTGCTGGACCTGTGCAATCTGCCCGCGCACCTGGTGGTGCCCGATCTCACGGTGCAGCCGCTGGTGCAGCAGATTGAGCCGATGTGATGCGCGGCAGGAGCGCGGGCGGCTCGCCCGCGAGTTTCAGGACAGGGTCGGCCCGGTCCCATTTCGATTTGCGGGGACAGGCTGTCCCCGCCCCGGGGGCCGCCTGAAGGCGGAACTCCAAACTGGCGGAACTCCAAACCTTGCAATCCGGCGGTCCGGCCCGAAGCATCGCGGGGCGTGAATCCGAGCCTGATTTGTTTCGAGGACGAACACCTGCTGGTCGTGAACAAGCCGGCGGGCTGGAACACGCACGCGCCCGCGCCGTTTGCGGGCGAGGGCATCTACGACTGGCTCCGGCATCGCGAGCCGCGCTGGGCTTCGCTCGCCATCATTCACCGGCTCGACAAGGAAACGTCGGGCGTGCTGCTGTTCGGAAAAACTCCGCTGGCGAACCGCTCGCTGACGGAGCAGTTCACGCGGCGATCGGCGCACAAACATTACCAGCTCGTCACCGACCGGCGCGTGAAGTCCGCCAGTTTCACGGTCGAGAGTTTCATCCGCCGCGCGGGCGAGCGCTACGTGAGCGCGGCCACGGGGAGCGCGGAGGAGCGGGCGATCACGCGCTTTAAGGTGTTGAAAAACGAGGGCGGGAAAACGTGGCTCGAGGCCGCGCCAATCACGGGGCGCACGCATCAGATTCGCGTTCACGCGGCGGCGCATGGTTTTCCGATTCTCGGTGACATGCTCTACGGCGGCACGGCGGCGGCGCGGGTGTGTCTGCACGCGCAGCGGCTGGCGGTGGAACATCCGGCGACGGGGGAGCGGCGGGAGTTCAGCGCGCCGGTGGATTTCGCGACGGACACGCGGCTGGCGTTGCGCAACGCGGTGATTGATCCGGCGGCGACGACGGCCTTCCGTCTGGTTCATGGCGCGGGGGCACAGCAGGCCGGCGGGTATGTCGAGCGGCTGGGCGAGCGCATACTGTCGCA
>BJHT01000224.1 GCA_014193395.1 Verrucomicrobiota bacterium | reverse complement strand
CAGAGTTGACCGAACACAATCGCTCCGGGTCCCAACTATCGGACCGCATGGTCATGGAAACGCGCCGCGTGCGGTCCGTGACCAATTCCATCTCGGTAAAAGCCGGCGGGCGATATGAACTGGTCGCTGACCAGTTGTTTGCCCGGTAAGTTGGCAGTACCATGCGCCAGCTCCATTCCTATGAAATCAAGATTGCGACTTACCCACCTTGTTCCCATCGCGACCTTGTTGGCCGTCGGGCTGATGATTCAGCAGCCGGACCAGCGACTCTTGGCGGCTGATCCTCCCGCGGTGCCGAGGGCGGGATCGTCGGTCTCTGCGGCACCGGGCAATCAGTCCCCGAGTCTGGCTGATGAGTCGCAGGCATTTCGGGCCGCGGTGAGACGGGGTGACATCGACGAGGTCTGGCGCCGCAGCAAAGCCAACCGCCTGTTGGTGCATGGCCGGGATGCGAAGACCGGTGTCACACCGATTGTCGAAGCCATCGACCAGGGAGACGTGGGGATGGTGCGGCTCTTGTTGGACATGGGTGCGATTGTGGATGGTCGCAACGAAGATGCGCTGCTGCGGGCGGCCGCCATTGTCACTTCGGAATACTTTTGTGACGGACACGGTCCGCTGCCACGAATGGAGGCATTCGGGCGGCTCTTCCAAGGCCCGGACAGAGGCCGCCAGGCAGCGGCGCGTGGCGTGCTGAAGGAATATCGTGGGTTGATGGCACTGCCTCCGAAAGCCGAGGCCGCCCGGTTGGAGATATTGCGGCTGGTCATTGCGGCGGGTGGCAATGTGAAAGGCCAGGTGGGCGGTGAACTAACTCCTCCCATTTTCACGGCGGTGATGTTTTCCAACTACAAGGCGGTCGAAGTGCTCTTGGAGAAGGGGGCAAGTGCGAATGTGGCGCTTGCGGGCGGCACACCCCTGCACGTTGCGGCGACCTTTGGTCCGGTCGAGGTGGTGAAAGTGCTGCTAGCTCACCAGGCGGAAGTGAACGCGGCGAATCAGTCGAACGGCAAGCGGGCGCTGCACTTGGCCGCGGCGGTGGGTAACACCGACATTATCCGAGTCTTGCTCGAGGCTGGCGCCAAACCTGATCTGGTCGATTTCCATGGATGCTCCACACTACATCTAGCGGTCTGGAGTGACGATATTTTCAACCTGCTGCTGGCGCGCGGGGCTGATCCCAAGCTCGAAAGTTCCGATGGCATGACGTCGCTGCACATGGCCAGTCAGGTGGGCAGCCGGGCGGTGGTGGAACGGTTGCTGGCACTTGGCGGCGAGATCAATGCCCGAGACGCAGCGGGATTCACACCCTTGCTGTGCGCCGCCGAGACGGGGCGGCGCGACATTGTGAAACTATTGGTGGAACGGGGCGCGGATATCACCATCCGGAACCACAAAGGTCGCAGCGCGGTATATCTCGCCGCCGGTACCGACGATCCTGAATTGCTCCAGTTGCTGCTCGAACGCCGGCGGGCGGACGCCGACAGTGAAGACATGGATGGAGTCACGCCATTGATGAATGCGGCGGGTGGCGGGCGCATGGAGAATGTCCGGCGATTGATTCAAGCCGGAGGCCGGGTGAAGGGCGCGCCGAGTCGCCTCGGAATGACCACGCTGATGTTTGCCGCGATGGGACCGCGCTTGTTGCTTGAGAGTGCGGAGCGGGAGGGAACCGCCGGACGCCCGGGAACGGCGGAAGACTATCTCAGAATTGCCGAACTACTGATCGGTCGTGGGGGCAGTGTAACCGCGGCGGATGCCGAAGGCCGGACCGCGCTCCATCATGCCGCGATGGGCGGCAACGAGCCGATGATTCGGCTGCTTATGGCGAAGGGGGCGGGCATGGAGGTCAAAGAAACCCGGGCGGGACAGACACCTTTATTTCATGCGGTGAAAGGCGGGGACGTGAAGACGGTGAAGACCTTGGTTGGCCTCGGCGCAAAGGTAGATGTGCGGGACCGTGACAGTTCCCAGCCCATCCACTGGGCGGCGCGAGACGGGCGCGCGGAGTTAATCAAAATACTAATCGCTCACGGTGCCAGCCCGACTGTTGCCGAACGCCACGGCGGAACACCGCTGCACATCGCCGTCATGGAGGGGAAGACTGACACCGCCCGAGTGCTGCTGGAACACGGGGCCTCGGTGCTGGCGGTGGATCAGGACAAGAGCACCCCGCTCCATCTCGCGGCCGCCAAAGGATTTGTCGAACTGACTCGTCTGCTCCTGGCTCATGGCGCGCCAGTCAATGCTCCGAATAGCACGGGTAACACTCCGCTGCATTTTGCGGCGGCCGCGAGAATTCAGGCGGAGGATCTGCGAGCCGGTGTCGTTTCGGGACACGGCGCAGGATTTTCCGGATTTGTCAAAGCCATCAATCAAAGCAACCCGGACGACCGGCTCGCGATCATCACACTGTTGCTCGAGAAAGGCGCGAACCGGCAGGCGAAGGACGTCTCCGGAGCCACGCCTCTGGACTTCGCGCGAAAACTGGGCACGCCGGACGTTGTGAGGCTGATCGAGTCGGGTGTGCCGTGCGACTAACCCGTAACTGCGGAGGCGAGGCGATTCTTAGGGACCACGGATATAAGCTGTCGGCAGAGAATTCCAAGCAATCGCCCGCCCCGAATGGTCGGTTTACCGATGGGAGATCTTTTCGAGCCGATACCGGTCATCCCTTCTCTCTCTGGCCATTGTATTTTTGGGGCCTCTCGGACGTGGGGACAGGATAGATACTGCTAGCAGTCTGGTTTTCCGGTCGCTAGCCTGATGGCAATCGTAACTACTGGCATTTCTCCTTATGCACCTCACCGTCCATCCCATTGGCCGAACCTTCGCCGCAGTCTTCACCATCCTTCTAACGTTGGCATTCACCGGGGCGGCGCGAGCGGACAAGGTCACGCTCGTCGCTGGTGGCACAGGGGGTGATGGCGGGCCGGCGAATCAGGCCAAGGTGTCGAGGCCGTTCGCCGTCGGCTTCGACAAGGCCGGGAACATGTACATTGGTCAGTTCGGCACCAAGACGGACGGACATCTGGTGCGCAAGGTGGACACGAAGGGAATCATCACCACCATCGCCGGCACCGGGAAGGTCGGCGCGGGCGGTGACGGAGGTCCAGCCACGAACGGCGAGTTCAACTTCATCCACGACCTCGTCGTCGGTCCGGACGGGAATCTCTATGTCGCCGACAGCTCCAACCGCAAGGTGCGCAAGATCGATGGGAGGACTGGCACGCTTACCACGTTTGCGGGCACCGCGGAAGGCAAAGGCGCCACCGGTGACGGCGGCCCTGCGGACAAGGCCTCGCTCGACGGGGTTGCGAGCCTGTGGTTCAGCAACGACGGCGCGACGCTCTATTTGAGCGGCTTCAGCAGATTCGTTCGCACGATTGACCTGAAGACCGGCATCATCAACACGCTGAAAAACTGCCCCGGCGGCCGGAGCATCGCGATCGATTCCAAAGGAAATCTCTATATCGCCGGCGGCACGTCCCTCCGCGTGCGCACGCCGGACGGCAACGTGAAGGTGCTGCTCGACGAGACACACCGCGGCGGCTCCGACCTGCCGCTGGCCGGCAATCCGAAGCACCTCGGCATTGATGCGCAGGACAACGTGCTCATCTGCGACGAACTGCATCATCTGCTCCGCAAATACCTCCCCGCCGAAGGCAAGCTGGTCACCATCATGGGCGACGGAAAACCCGGCACCGGCGGAGTTGGCGGCCCGCCCGAGCAGGCGCAGCTCAAGAATCCGCATGGCGTCCTGTTTCATAAGGGGGCGATCTATGTCGCCGACAGCGTAAATGACCGGGTGCTGAAGCTGAGCGCGGACTAAGCCCGGAGCGTTCGTACGGGACGTTTGTGCGCGGCATCGGCGACGGGCGGAGAGTGAAGGGAAGGATAGTCTGTACTCTCCCTCGATCAGAGTTACTGTCCGGTGCTCGTAGAAATCGTGCGCGCCCTCACGCGCGACGTTAGTCAGCAAGAGATCTACCCACGACCGCCTCCTGCACTGCCTGGCCAATCACTCTCCGGGGAACCACAGAGATGCGACAAACACAGGGCGGCAGAGCCGCAACCATCGGGGAGTGTGTGGGGCGGCAAGGCTGGATGTAAGACTCTGACATTCTCCGTGGGAAATACGCGGTGCATGTGCATCCATCCTTCCCTCTGCGTTCCTTCCAATCTCTGCGGTGTTTTCAGGAAACGCTCCAATTTCTTGACGCGGAGTGGAACACCGCAGAGATCGGAAGTAACGCAGAGAGGGGGAGGACGGATGCGCGCGCGCCGGGCACTCACTCCGGAGGTCGTCCGAGTTTTACACTATTCCTTTGCCGTCGCACGCGCTGCGACTGGGGACCGGTCGTGCTCCACTCCGTTTGCGGCGCTGTCGCGCTGTGTTCATCGTATCTCGGTGGTTCACAGAATCGGCGTGACTGATTGGTTACGGTTAAGATTTGGCGACCGCGCTGGAACTGCTACCTTCGACTCCATGCTACCTACAGATTCCATCCACCGCTGCCGATCCACGCGCTCGCCGATCACCATCCAACCGGCGCCAAAACCATTCTTTGCCCGCCGAAGCTTCGAGGCGGCAGGCGTGCCGCATTTACCCCGCCGCCTCTGGGAGCTTGCCTCGCTAACTATCTCACTGTTTGTTTTTCCAGCTCTTGTTCATGCCGATGCGCCGGTCGGCTGGCGAACGGATGCCACCGGGAAATACCCCGCGGCCCAGCCGCCGCGCGAATGGGGACCGCAGAAAAACGTGGTTTGGCGGACCGCGATGCCCCGCCTCAGCAACGCCATCCCGGTCATCGTCGGCGAGAAAATCTTCACCTGTTCCGAGCCGAGCATCCTGATTTGTGTCAACAAGGCGGACGGGAAAATCCTTTGGCAGCACGAAAGCTCTTACCGCGACCTGCACCTGACGGCGGAGGAAACGGCCAGGTTCGCCGCCGAAAGCAAGGAGGCCGAGGGGTTCGACCAGCAGCGAAAACTGCTGGAGAAGGAACTGGGCAACCTCGGCCGGGAGGTGCGTGAAAAGAAGATCACCCAAGAGACCGCCTCCCCGAAACTGCAGGAAATGCGCAGGCAGATCGACGAACTCCGCAAGAAAGTTGAATCGCTCAAGGTCTATTCGCGGTACTCCACGCCCTACATGCATCCGACCGGTGGCATCTCCATGTGTACCCCGGTCTGCGACGGCAAGCGTGTTTACGTCGGCTTCGGCAACGGCTTGGTGGCCTGCTACGACCTCGAGGGAAACCGCCAGTGGCTGCGCCTCATCGAGCATTCCACCGCCGGGTATGGCCATGCCTCGTCCCCCGTTCTGGTCGGCAACAAACTCCTCGTCCACTACGCCGACCTCGTCGCGCTGGACGTGAAAGACGGCTCGGAAATCTGGCGCGACAAGATTCCGCCCAAGCACGGCACGTCGGTCCACACCCGCATCGGCGACGCCGACATTCTTGTCCATCCCGGCGGGAAACTCGTCCGCATCGACGATGGCAAAATCCTCGCCGACAACCTCGGCCAGAACGGCGAAAACTCTCCCATCCTGCAAGACGGCGTCGCCTATTGGATGGCCGGCTCCAGCCGGGCCGTCCGCCTGCCCACCTCACCCGAGGCGAAACCGGAAACCCTCTGGAAGAACAACATCAAAGGCGGCGGCTATTGGTTCTGCTCCCCCGTTTTGCACGACGGCCTGATCTACGTCGCCAACGCCAACAAGGCTTTCAGCGTCGTCGCCGCGGACACCGGTGCGCTCGTGTACGAAATGAAACTGGAGGTGGCGGGCGAGATTTATCCCAGCGTCTGTGCGGCGGGAAATCTCATCTATCTCAGCAGCGACGATGGGACCACGATCATCCTCCAGCCCGGCCGCGAGTATCACGAACTCGGCCGGAACAAGCTCGAAACGTTCCGCAGTTCGCCGGTCTTCGAGGGCAGGCGGATGTACGTGCGGACGGTAAATTATTTGTACTGCATCGGGGAGTAACTCGAGGCAGCAGCCAGCAAACGGAGCGTCTTCCGGAGTCAGTCGGCACGCGGGAATCGCCTCGCTGCTCGATCTCACAGCCTCCCCAAGCTCAGCGCGTCAGCCCGCCCCGGGCCACGGCAGACCTTCACGTCCACGGCCCGGCTCTGCTCGGGTTGCGGAAGTCATTCCGTGATTCAGCAGGGCTCCCCCCAAGAACAAATTGTCGCCCCGACAATCAGCAATCACCCGCCAACCCCGCCACATCGATGGAAAATCCCTACCCTGAACAGCGGTAAACAGGAGTGAGATCCCCGGGGATATGATGGGAGGATTGTTGGCGGCTTCATTGGGATCCGCCTGAGAACAGCGGATTTGTGGGGAATTCTAAACTGGAGGCGAGGGTCGGAATCGAACCGACGAATGCAGCTTTTGCAGAGCCGTGCCTTACCACTTGGCTACCCCGCCCGAGGCCCGAGGAAAATAGAACGCCGCCCCCGGGGCGCAAGGTTTTGTTTTGCTGGCGACGCGCCGGCTGCGCCCGCCGCATGGCGCAGGCTTGCGCGGGTTTTTCTTTGCTCCTAGCTTCGCCGCGCTCCGGGGAAACGGGGCGTTTCTCCGGGGCGGGCGAGCGAGTTCGTCAGCCGGTCGGGAGAGGCTACGGGCAGCGCGGTTACTTTTTCTGTGAGTTCTACATCGTCAGTTGCAACGGCTCCCACGGCCCCGGCTTCGCCGGTGCGCCATTCGCATCTCAAGGATCTCGATTACTCGGTGGTGCAGCAGTGCATGCACTGCGGGCTGTGCCTGCCGACGTGTCCGACCTACGACGCCACGAAGCTGGAGCGGAACAGTCCGCGCGGGCGCATCTCGCTGATGCGTGCGGTGGCGGACGGCCGACTGGAGGCGACGCAGACCTTTGCGGAGGAGATGTACTTTTGCCTCGGCTGCCTGGCGTGCATGACGGCGTGTCCGGCGGGGGTGAATTACGCGGAGCTGTTCGAGCACGCGCGGGCGGAGGCGGAGCAGAGCGGGGTGTTGGATTCAGACAAGCGCAGTGTGATCCGCGGTTTCACGTTGCGCTGGTTGTTCATGGATTTGAACCGGCTGCAACTGCTCGGGCAGGCGATGCGGTTGTATCAGCAGACGGGGGTGCAGGCGTTCGTGCGGAACAGCGGCGTGATGCGGCTGATGCCGCAGCGGTTGCAGGAACTGGAGTCGATGACGCCGACGATTCAGCCGCAGTTTACCGCGGAAATGGTCGCGCCGGTGACGCGCGCGATGGGGCAGAAAAAGTATCGCGTGGCGATGCTGGCAGGGTGCGCGCAGGACTTGATTTTCAGCGATGTAAACCGCGACACGGTCGAGGTGCTCGCCCGCAACGGGTGCGAGGTGGTGACGCCGCCGGACCAGCACTGCTGCGGCTCGCTGCACGCGCATAACGGCGAATGGGAGATGGCGCAGGGACTCGCGCGCAAACAGATCGACCAGTTTCCGCCGGCGCAGTTCGACGCGATCATCACGAACGCAGCGGGGTGCGGGTCGCATCTGAAACATTACGCGAAACTGCTGGCGGGTGATCCGGTGTATGAACCGCTGGCGCACGAGTGGGATCGCAAGGTGAAGGACATTCACGAATGGCTGGCGCAGATCGGGATTCAGCCGCCGGTCGCGGGTGACGCGCCGCCGCAGAACGTGACGTATCACGAGGCGTGTCATTTGTGTCACGGTCAGAAGATCACGGCGCAGCCGCGGCAGTTGCTGAAGGCGATTCCGAATCTGAAACTGACCGAGCTGCCAGAGAGCACTTGGTGCTGCGGGAGCGCGGGGATTTACAACCTCATCCAGCCGGAGATGGCGAACGATCTGCTCGACCGCAAAGTGAAGCACATCGTCAGCACGCGCGCCGAGGTGGTGGCGACGGGGAATCCGGGCTGCCTGTTGCAGATCATCAACGGGTGCAAAAAGGCGGGCTTGTCGCTGCGCGTGGCGCATCCGATCACGCTGCTCGCGGAGGCGTATCGACGCGGGGAAGCGTGACCGGTGGCCGCCGACGCGAGGCGGCAGATTTCGGGCGTGGTGAACGTCGCGGGGTCCGCCTCCTCACGTCGGCGGCTACGGGACGCGTCCGACCAGTCGGACCACAAAACGACCAACATGAGCCGGACATTTTTGGGAATCGAGATTGGCGGGACGAAGCTGCAACTGGTGACAGGCGACGAGCAGGCGCGCATCACCGGGCGGCGTCGGCTCGCGGTGAACGTGCGCGAGGGCGGCGCGGGCATTCAGCGGCAGATTGCGGCCGCGCTACCGGAACTGCTGGCCGCCGCAAAACCAGCGGCCGTGGGCGTCGGCTTTGGCGGACCGGTGGACTGGCGGACAGGGAAGATTTGTTGCTCGCATCAGATCGAGGGGTGGTCGGAGTTTCCGCTGGGTGACTGGCTGCGCGAACTGAGTGGCCTGGCGGTGGCGGTGGACAATGACGCGAACACGGCGGCGTTTGGCGAAGCACTGGTGGGCGCGGGGTTGGGCTTCGATTCGGCGTTCTACATGAACATGGGCAGCGGCGTGGGCGGCGGTCTGGTCGTGGGCGGACGCATCTATCACGGCGCACAGCCGGGGGAGGCGGAGATCGGTCACGTGCGGTTGGACCGGCTCGGCGGAACGGTGGAATCGCGGTGCTCGGGCTGGGCGGTGGATGCCCGGATTCGCGCCCTGCGGGCGACCGAGCCGGGCTGTTCACTGGTGCGCTTGACCGCGGGAATGCAGGGCGGCGAAGCAAAATTTCTACCCGCCGCGCTGGCGCAGGGAGATACGGCAGCGCGGCGGATTCTGGACGAGGTGGCGGAGAATCTGGCGTTTGCGATCTCGCATGTGGTTCACCTGTTTCATCCGCAGGTGGTCGTGCTGGGCGGCGGACTGTCGCTGATCGGGGAGCCGCTGCGGGCCGCGGTGGAGCAGGCTTTGGGCGGATTCATCATGGCGGCCTTTGCGCCCGGCCCGCAGGTTCGCCTAGCGGGCTTGGGCGAGGACGCGGTGCCCGTGGGCGCGCTGGTGCTGGCGCGGCAGGCCGTGGGGTGAGGGGGGCGGTCTCAGGTTCCCAACCGGGCTGCAGAAAACTAAACTGCGCCCGGAGTGCGCCCTCCGGTGGTGGCACGGTCGGTCTAAACGACTGCGCGGACAACGACGCTCGACACCGTGAATGCCCCGCGCCACGGTCGCGCCATGCGCTTGACCCACCGCTCCTGTTCCCGGCTCGCCACCGAGTTACCGACTGATTTCACTCCGCTTGCTGCGGCCGCGTTGTTCCCGGCGCTGCGCGTTCATAGCCTCGTCCGGTGGGCCGCGTTGTCGGCGTGGTTGCTCGCGCCGGTGGCGGGCTTCGCCGCGCAGTTCGTGTTGTTCGATGTCACCTTCACGTTCACCAAGGAGGACGCGGACAATTCCAAGCCGAGCCAGTCGCATTATTACGTCAAGGGCGCCGCGCTCAATCCGGAGCGCCCCCGCGACTGGACCGCGCCGATTGATTATCGCCACGGCACGGTCCATCTCCGCACGGAGGTGCTCGAGAAACCCGCCGGCGGCGAACCCACCACCTGGAACATTTGTTACATTCCCAACCGCGGCCAAGGCAACGGCTACGGCTGCACTGGGACGGACCTCTACCGCGAAAAGGGGGTCTATGAAAAGGATGTCGCGATGACCGCCTTCTGGCAGAACGACGCCATCGTCTGGACGGACGGCATCAAGCAGATGGACCTGGTGATGAAGGACGGCAGTGGCGGGGGCGGCCATGTTCACAAGCGTTCCGACCCGCAGAGATTCTTCCCCACCAAGCTCCGCATCACCGCGGTGCAGGTCTCCGCGGGCGCGACTTATGACCCGAGCCTGGTTCCGAATCTTCCGCCCAGGACCGGGACCGGCGGCGGCCGGCCGTGAGCTGGGCGACGGCTGTGGAGTATCGTTACGAATGGAACGAATTCCCCGAAGACCAAGGTTTGGAATAAGGCTGAAAGCGGACTAGGAACCGCCCCGGGACGGGTGAGTTAGACCATTTATTTTTAGAACTTCCCCGGTCTTGTGTTTCGTGAGCAGCTTCGTTCGAGTTTTATTGCTTCAAGGTGATGCCAATTCCCGCGCTAACCGAACCCCGCATCTTATCCCCGGATACTCACGGAAAACTTCGGATGGACGCGGATCGGAATGGCACCGGGAGAGCGGCGGTGTTCGCTCGGGTGAGTGACCGAGGAGAAAGCGGTTTTCCGCCGTGTTTATCGGGGTCCAACCGTGGTTTCGCCCTGGTGGCTTTGGCGTTCGGAGGAAACCGAAACGGCGGACCGCCCGGCCACTTATCGCTCCGAAAAAACCCCTCACCGCCCGGCTGCTCTCCGCCTCATTTTCACCCGTTTTGTCAGCGAGGTTCGGCGACTGCGGCACGGAGGGAAAACGCGCTCCATCGGCATCCTATTCCACTCCGAAATTGTCGCCGGGATCGTGCCAACTGCGCGTTAAATGGCGAATAAACTCGACTATCAGCGGGTTCCGCAGAGTGTGTCAGGAAGCACCCAGTTGGTTGGCGCTTCCATTAAATCAACAAAAACCAACGTAACAACAGAAGACAGTACTATGGCCACCACTAAAAAACCGGCAGCAAAAGCAGCCCCCGCAAAAGCAGCCCCCGCGAAAGCGGCTCCCGCGAAAGCGGCCCCCGCAAAGGCAGCTCCTGCCAAGGCAGCCCCCGCCGCCAAGAAGAAGAAGTAGTCGGCGGTTTCGGTCTGGCGGGAGTTTAGCTCCTGCCTCGCATCGCCCAACTCTCCGGCAGCGGAGTTTTGGGCGTTTTCTTTTCCCTCGCGGCATTTCCTCTGCCGCGTTCGTTCACCAAGGAGCAAGCAGGGGAGACATGAGACACCCGGATAGACTCGGATGGAAACGGGCCTCCGCTGTTTCGCCTGGCTAGCTAGCCCGGATATTTCATGGCCCCATCGCCGCCGCCGGCCGCCCGCCCTTGTAGCGCAGGTTTCCAAACCTGCTGTGTCGCCGACTTCGAAGTCGGCAGGGTGTCGGCCTCGCCGGACGCCCCGCGGGTTTAGAAACCCGCGATACAGCAGGCTTGGAAGCCTGCGCTACAAAATGAGCATGAAACATCCGGGCTAGCACCGGACTTTTGAAATTCCCCTCCCTATCCGTGTGAATCCGCGTCCATCCGTGGTTAAATCCCGCATTCCGGTTCACCATTCTCCGCGTTTGCCGAACTGCTGCCGGGCCGCCTCGCCGAACGCCGCCCCCGCCGCATCCATCCGCGCCAGCAGCTCCTCCGTCGGCACACCGGCGCCGCCGCGCGCCGCAGCGATCACGGTGTTGCATTCGTTCTCATCCATGAACCGCGCCGCCGCCAGCAACTGCGGCGTGTCCTCGTCCGGCACCGCGAGGAAACCATGCTTGTCCGCGTGGATGAGCTGCCCTGGCAGGACCGTGCGACCGAACACCTCCACCGGCACATTCCATCGCACCGGACACACGAACGCGTGCCCGACGCACAGCCGCCGCGCCAGCGCCTTGAACCCCGCGTTGGTCATCTCGTCCACGTCCCGCACCGCGCCATCGGTGATCGTCCCGACGCAGCCCAGCGCACGATGCGTGTTGCTGTTCACCTCGCCCCAGAGCGAGCCGAGCACCCGCGGTTTGTCCAGGTCCTGCACCACCACGATCTTCGGTCCCGGCACGCTGGCCACATAGCGCCGGTACTCGCTCGACGCATTCGGGTTGGCCGTGCGATGCGCCGGGTTGCTTGGCTCGATCACCACGGTCACCGCATAGCCGACCATCGGTCCCATTTGCGGCATGAAATCGCGCGTCTCTTCGACATTGACACCCTCCAGCGCCGGGTTGCGGCGCGTGAGCTGTTCCCAGCCGTTGTAACTCGTGGGCGTGTTCCAGCGTTTGAGTTTGAGCAAATCCGCATGCGACAGCAGCGGCGGGCGGGGGGCGGGCGCGGTCATCGTTTGGTTTTGGCGACTGCGGAT
>BJHT01000223.1 GCA_014193395.1 Verrucomicrobiota bacterium | reverse complement strand
ATCAGCGGAACTGTTGGCGACGTTTCCAGCGACCGGCAAACCGTGTCACCAAACCGCCCTTGAAAACTGAGGAATTGTCGGAACTCCGTGCGGCGGTTGGAGCGAGCGAAGGGATTCGAACCCTCGACGTTCACCTTGGCAAGGTGATGCTCTACCAGACTGAGCTACGCTCGCGCTACCAACTTACCGACTGGGTGCGGACGCTAGGAGAGTGAGTCGGGTTTGCAAGGCTTATTTTGGAGGGGGTTGCTCAGATTCGAGCCGCGTGGCCTGCTCCAGTTGCCCCACGAGTGCCGTGCCTGCCAGTGGCTGGGGAGCGGGATCATGGCTTTCGGCAGGCAATTCCCACGGGGTTGGTGGATGGATCGCGCGTTCCTCCGCGAACGATCCCCGCGGCGGATGACCTCCGCGCGGGAGCAGGTCGCCGCGACTCATGTCAGGGCCGCCAGCGCCGCCTCGTAAACCGGAATGGTCTCGGGAAAATCTGCCACGGTGACCTTCAGATCGCGCAGCAGCCCGTCCTGCAACCCGTAAATCCAGCCATGCACCGTCAGCTCCTGACCGCGCTCCCACGCGTCGCGGGCGATCGAGGTGTGGCACACGTTGACGACCTGCTCGATGACGTTCAGTTCGCACAGCCGGTCGGAGGCGGCGGTGTCATCCGCCTCGCCGGCCAGACGCCGCTCGTGCTTCTGCCGCACGTCCTGCACGTGCCGCAGCCAGTTGTCACTCAAGCCCAGCCGGTCCCGCCGGAACACCGCTCGCACGCCGCTGCAACCGTAGTGACCGCAGACGATGATGTGGCGCACCTTGAGGAGATCCACTGCGAACTGCATCACCGACAGACAGTTCAGATCGGTGTGAACCACGAGATTGGCGACATTGCGGTGGACAAACAATTCGCCGGGCAGCAGCCCCACAATCTCGTTGGCCGGCACGCGGCTGTCCGAGCAGCCGATCCACAGATAGCTCGGTGATTGCTGGCGGGAGAGCTTGAGAAAAAAATCCGGATCCAACTGGCGGATCCGCCCCGCCCAGGCCCGGTTGCTCGCGAACAGATGATTGAGAGTTCCCATAGATGAAAAGGTTCGGCGGCCTAGCTGACGAGGGCGGGCACACGCGCCACCGTCCCGGCGGCGGCGAAAGCAGTAGCGCTCGCGGCCGCTGGCAGATCGGCGAGCGCGTGAGCGGCGATGAATTGTTTGCCCATGCGCGCGAGGTTAGCCAGTCGCCCCGCCCGCCGCAACCGTGTCCGCAACGCGACGCAACACGCCACGACGCGGCTGGTTTGAACACCGCAGAGATCGGAACGGCGCAGAAGGTTGCGGACGAAAGGAGGCGTTCTGGTTCTCTGTGGGACTGCTCGCCGCAGACGGGCGTTGCAGCGGCCAATCGAACGCGTCGTGGCCAACCTGAATCTGAACCCCAAACTCCCAACGGATTTGGCAAAGGAATGGGGGCAAAGGAATGAAAACAGAAAGTTTCCCCTGCAGAATTCCGTTGCCGCCATTCCTTTGCCCCAAGACGCCGCTGCCCCGTTCCCGTGGGATCAGCGGCACCCGTGGTGCTCGCCGCCAACATCCCGCGCTCCGGCCGCGGTGGCAGAATAGTTACGCCTTGAACTCCACGTCGCACATCTGCCGGTCGCGCGCGGCGAAGACTTCGGGCCGGTTCTTCACCAACTCCAGCGCCGCCAGACTGAGCCGGTAGCCGGCCTCCCAACTGCCCTTGGGTGGCCGTTCCCGGTAGCCCGGCTCGACCGGGAGCTCGAACTCCAAGTCGAGCGGGGTTTCGCGCGACGCTGCGGGGCGGGGCGCAGGGGAGTCAGGTGAGGCGTTGGAGGACGCGTTCATAGAGTTCATGGGTGCCAAACTGATCGAACAATTGTCGAAAGGATTCTGATTTCGGATCAAGGCCCGAGTTACGGGTCAGGGTGATCACGTCACCGAAGTCCTTTTCAAAACGTTCCTGATGGCCGTGTTTGAGGGCGTGGAGTTTGAGGGCGATGAGATGCTCCGGCCGGGGAATCAGAGTGCGAATCCCCAACAATTGCTCGGAGCGCGCACCCGCAAGCAGCTTGGTGAACGTGCTGTCGTTGACCAACATGAGGTCCAGCCGCCATTCGATGCCATAAGGCGGGGAGAATTGGAGGAAGGCCTGCTGGTCGTTGAAGACTTTGAAACCCTCCGCTGCCAGTAGTTCACGCCATTTCGACTCATCACTTCGGCGCACGAGAAAATCCACGTCCAAGGTGGCGCGCGGTTCGCAGTAGAAGTTCACCGCGTGCCCGCCAATCACCAAATACGCCAGCCCGGCAGCCCTGGCCTTGGCGTGGATTACGGTGACGGGAAACATGACGGAGTAGGTTTCAGTTGTTCTCCAGCAGACCTTCCTTGTGCCCGAGGTTTTTCACCGGCGCGAAGATCGCCTGCACTTCCGCGAGGAGTTGTTGGTCGAGCGGCTCGGCGGCCCACTTGGCCCAGTTGCGGATGTTGTTCGGGTTCGCGCTGCCGCTGACGGTCGTGGTGATGTCGGGGTTCGCGAGGCTGAACTGGAGCGCGAGCTTGGCGATGTCCACACCGCGGCTGGCGCAGTGCGCGGCGGCGGCGCGGGCGGCGGCCTTCACGCTCTCGGGTTCCTTGAGCCACGCGGGCAGCGGCGCGTTGGTGAGCAGGCGCGCGCTGAACGGGCCGGCGTTCATCACGCCCACGCCCTTGGCCTTGAGATACGGCACGATCTCGTCGGCGAAGCGCGTGTTTTGCAGCGTGTATTGGTTGTAGCTCAGCACGCAATCCACGTTGGTCTGGTCGAGGATGAATTTGAAAATCTTCATCGGATAACCGCTGAAACCGACGAAGCGCACCTTGCCCGACTGCTGAATCTTGCGCAGCGCCGGGAGGGTTTCGTCCACGATCTGTTGCATCGGCACGAACTCGATGTCGTGGCAGAGGATGATGTCGAGGTGATCGGTGCCGAGCCGGTGCAAGCTCACATCCACGCTCTCGGCGACGCGCTTGGCGGAGAAATCAAAGTGCGACAGATCGTAGCGCCCGAGCTTGGTGCAGAGCGTGTAGCTCTCGCGCGGCACGCCCTTCAGCGCGATGCCGAGCAGCACCTCGCTCATGCCGCGTCCGTAGAACGGCGAGGTGTCGATGAAGTTCAGCCCGCACTCAAGCGCAACGCGGACGCTGGCGAGCGCCTCGTCGAGTTTCACGCTGCGAAATTCCGCGCCGAGCGACGACGCGCCGAAGCTGAGGATGGGGAGCTGGAGGCCGGTGCGGCCGAGGGGACGGGTTTGCATGGTGACAGGCTGGGTCAGGATTTTTGCAGATTGGTCTTCGGTCAACGCGGGCATTTTGGGGCGAGCGGGGTGCGAAAAGACAGGCAGTTTTTTGGGCTGGTTCCCAACGAGGACGTGCGCCTCGCGACGAGCTGGGAGATTTCGCGCCTCCGCGCCTGACTGCCCGAGCCGCTGCTTGCAATAGACCGGAACTTGGAAGCTGAACCGCGGTGCGGTAAGAACCCCGCAGGTCGATCCAACCACTCCTCATCGCCGAAGGCTCCCAGCAGCCAGAGCCATTGCTGCGTGAAGTGTGGCATTACCTCAGCTTTCTAAAATCCCGGGCAGCCGACGAACTGCCCGTGTCGCCGCAGGAGCGGCCGGGATTCGGTTCCGTGCCGGGCATCAAACTCGCCGATGATTTCGACGCCCCGTTGCCTGCCTTCGCCGACTATCGCCCATGAAGGCGCTATTGGATGGTCACCCGCTGCTGTGGTTTCTCGGCGGGAGTTAGAAACTGAGCAAGGGCGCCTTGCAGTTCATTCAAGACCGGCAGAATACGCTCTTTGCAAGCCCCGCCGTCCTTTGGGAAATCAGCAGCAAAGACTCCCTCGGCAGGCTCACTCTGCCGGAACCGTTCGCTCAACTTTTTCCCGCAAAACCGGCTGCCGCCGGAATACTGCTGCTTCCCATCTTGATGCCGCACCTCCACACGCATCGTGGTCTGCCTTTCCATCATCACATCCCTTTGATCGCATGATCATCGCCCAAGCGCTCGCGGAAGACATCACGCTGATCTCCTGCGACTCTCCGTTTCCAACCTACGGGGTGAAACTGTTGTCGTGAACTCCCGACCGCCGCGCCATGCAGTATCAAGTGTGTGATTTGAGCTTGCGGAGCTTGGTCGGGGCCGCCACGTCCTTCTCCGTTGTGTCCGCTGTTGCTATGCCTTGAACGGATTCACGGCGATAACGCCTGCATAGTTCCTGACCGTCGTTCAAGTCTTCGGAAGCGATCTGGGCACAGCCAAGGTTCTTGGCGGTGGCGACGATGCGGGCGTCATCGCGGGGCGATGCCAGAACAAGGCAAGGCTCGGGATCGGGGTGGCGACGGCCCGTCGCCACAGGCTGGGTGACGACAAGCTGTCGCCACCCCGATTTCACGCCTCAGGGCTGGTATGGCGTCGCCCCGGTCGGGCTGAACCCGCGGGGACAAGCTGTCCCCACCGTGGCCGCAGGCGGGAGCGCCGCTGCTCGGACTGGGGCGGGGACAGCTTGTCCCCGCAAGGGGGTGGACGACGCCGGATGGGACAAACTGGTGGGGACAAGCTGTCCCCACCCCACCCGGCTTCACTGCGCGAGGGTGACGGCAAAGCTCACGGTCCCGGACGCGCCGGGGTTGAGCGAGCCGGTGAAACTCCACCGCATCGGGCCGGTCGAGCCGATGCTGGGCGCGGTGATGGTCACGCCCGTGAGACCGCTGCCGAGCGTGCTGGCGAGGGCGCTGGCGAAGGTCGTGAAGGCCGGCACTTCATCGTAGATCACTACGTTGCCCAGCAGCTCGGAACTGCGGTTCGCGTAGGTCACGGTGTAGGTGATCGTCTGGCCCGGCAGCGCGGTGTCGCGGTCGGCGGCCTTGAGCAGCGTGAGCGCCGCGCCGGCGGGTTTGCCCACGGTCGTGAGCGCCGTGCGGGTCGCGGTCGCTGTCAACGCCGGGCTTGCGCCGGTGTAGGTGAAGAGCGCCGTGATCGTGATCTGATCCTGCGCATTGAAAGGGGCGATGGGCGGGATGAAGTCCTTCACGAGAATGCTCACCTTGTCGCCGGCGGCCACGGTGATCGCGCCGGTGATGAGGTTGTCGCCCGCGTCGAGCTGGCCGTTGCCGTTGGCATCGAGCATGAGCACGACGCTCCAGCCGGCGATCACGGGCCGGGGCGAATTGGTCACGCTGAAGGTCACCGTGCCCGCCGAGCCCGCGGTGAACGTGTGCGAGTGCAGCACGAAATTTCCCGCCGCCCCGTTTTGCTGGCTGTCGTTCGGGAAGCTGTTGACCGGCACGTCGCCGAAGTTCACCGCCGTGTACACCGTGTTCGCCACCAGCGAGAAGGTCACGGTGTCGGTCGTGCGGTCGTAGGTACCGCCGGTGTTGCCCACGCCTGCGCCGGTGGAGAGGAAACCGGTCGGGTTGACCTCCACCACTTTCAACACCGTGCCGGTGGTCAGGCTCGAGGGAATCAGCAGGCTGTAATTGCCCGCGCCATCGGTCGTCGCCGTGTCGTGGGTCGTCACGCCGCTGCTGTCGGTGAGGCGCACGACGACACCCTGTTTGCCGGCCTCGGTGCCGTTGGGCACGCCGTCGTTGGCGGTGCCGCCGCCGGTGCCGGTGTCGAGAAAAACTTTGCCCGAGAGCGTGATCGCGTTCACGAGGCCGAAGTTCAGGTTGCCCACGTCGAGCGTGGTCACCACGACGGTGCGCGTCTGCGCGGGCATCTGCGTGCCGCTCCAACCCGCGGGCAGCGTGGGCGTCACGTCGGCAAGCGTGTTGTTGTTGTCGAGGATCACGGTGTAGCTGCCGGAGCCGACATTGGTCAGCGTGAAGGCGCCGGTCGCGGTGTTCACCACCGCGGCCTGCGTCGCCGGCCCCGCGGGCGTGCTGGTCGGGAAGATTTTGGCGTACAACGTCAGGGCGGTGCCGGCTTCCGCGCCGTCCTTGAAGCCGTTGCGGTTGGCGTCGAGATAGACGAAGCCGGAGAGGTTCACCGCGGCGACGGTGGTGATGATGCGGGCCGCGGCGGCGGTGCCGTTGTTGTTCGCGGCGTCCGGGTCGCTCGTGGTGGCGGTGTTGCGGACGGTGTTGGTGTAGGAGCCGAGCGCGGGGAGCGTGACCACCGCGGTGTAAGAAGTCGCAGCCCCGGCCGCGAGCGCGCTGATCGTCGGCCAGGTGATCACGCCGCCACTGAGCGTGCCGCCGCTGGACGCGCTGACGAAGGTGACGCCGGTCGGGAGCGTGTCGGTGGCGATGACGTTGGTGGCGGTCGCCGGACCCTGGTTCGTCACGGTGATCGTATAGGTGATATTCGCGCCGACCGTGCCGATGGCCGGCCCGGTCTGGGTGGTGGCGACGTCGGCCTGGACGGGCGTGGCGGGTTTCAAGGCCACGGCCGCCATTTCCCACGCTTTGCTGGCCCCGAGCGTCCACGACATGACGACACTGGCCGCACCGGCTTCCGAGCTGGAGGCCCCGCGGCCATTAGCTCCGGCATTCCCCAAGGCCCCGCTACAGATCACCGTCTGGCCCGCGCCCACGCTGGTCGATTTCGCATCGCCCCGGGTCGACAGTGTGTCGATGACCAGTTCCCCGGTCGCCGAAGGCACGGTCACGGAGGGCGTGGTGGAGGAACCATTCCTCACGAAGATCGGGCCCGTCGGTGTGGTCTGGTCCACGTTCGTGAAGGAGCCGGACCAGCCGACCATGTCCGAACTGCCGCTCCAGGTGGCCACGATATTCGCGGTGCCGACCGTCGGCCCGACCAGCCGCCACAGCTCCACGCCCATGCGTACATTCGACGAGCCGATCTTCGTCAACGCCGTGCCGCCATAGGTCAGGCTCGTCACGGTGCGCGTCAGGGTACGCATAGAGATGCCGACCACGAGGACGCGGTTGTTGCCGCTAGGGACGGTGTGCGCCCAGGTCAGGGTGGTCGCCGCGCTGGCGGAGACGCAACTGGTCCCGGCCAAGCCCGGCGAGCCTGCCGGCGTGACGGTGGTCACCACGGCGCCGCTCGAGCCGTTGTTGTTGGCCGCGTTGGGATCGTAGGTCGTCGCCGTGCTCGTGACGGCATTGGTGAGCGTCCCGCTGCCCGCCGCCGTGACCGTCAGCGTCAGGATTTTCACGGCCCCACTGACCAGATTGAAACCCGGCCACGTCACCACACCCGCGCTGTAGGAGCCGCTGTCCGAGGCGGCGTAGAAGGTCGCGCCGGCGGGGATCGTGTCCTTCACGACGATATTGGTGGCCGTCCCGGAACCGAGATTGGTGATGGCGATCGTGTAGCTCAGATTCGCGCCCGCCACCACGGTCGCCGGCCCGCTGGCGACGGTGAGCACATCGGCAGACTGGGGCGGGGCGGGGTTGAGGGCGATGGCCCCGAGGTCCCAGACTTTGGAAGTACCCAGCGACCAGGACATCGTCACCGAGCTGGCCCCGGGTTTGGTGCTGCCGCCGCCGCGGGCGTCGCTGGAACCGGTGCCGGTGTTGCCTGAGCAGATCAGCATTTGGCTCGCGCCGGGACTGATGGCCCCGGCGTCGCCGGCGGCCGCCATCACGTCCACCACGAGCTGTCCCGACGCGCTGCTGAACGTCACGCTCGGCGTCGTGCTGCTGCCGCTGGCGGACTGGAAGGCGCCGAGCGGTGTGCTCTGATCGACGTTGGTGAAGGAGCCGGACCACAGCGCCGCGTCCCGGTTGCCGTTCCAGTTGGCAATGATGCTCGCAGTGCCCGCGGTGGGATTCACCAGCTTCCAGATTTCCACGCGCCGGTTGACGCCCGAACTGCCGACATAGGTGAGGCCCGCGCCGCCGAAGGTGATGCTGGAGATCGACCGGTCGGTGCCGCCGAAGGAGACGCCGACCAGCAGCAGGCGGTTGGCCCCGCTGCCGACCGTGTGCGACCAGGTCGCGGTGGCCACGCCGGATGCGGTGGCGCACCCGGTGAAGTCGGTGAACGGAATATTGGGCGTCAGGGTGGTGACCACTTTCGCCCCCGCGGCCGAGCCATCGTTGTTGGTATCGTCCGGATCATTGCTCGTCGCCGTGCTGCTGACGGTGTTGGTCAGCGAGCCGCTGGCCGGGGTGGTGACCGTCAGCGTCAGATTCGTGGACGCGCCGCTGGCGAGGTTGAAGCCCGGCCACGTCACCACGCCGCCGCCGCCATCCACGCCGCCCCCCGACGCACTGTAAAACGTCGCCGTGGTGGGGACGAAGGTGCTTTGCACCACGACGTTCGTCGCCGAGTCCGGTCCCGCGTTGGTGACCAGCAGCGTGTACGTGAGATTGGCGCCGGCGGTGATCGACGTCGCGCCGCTGACGGTCGTGCGCACATCCGCCTGCGGCGTCACCGCGGTCTCGACGGCGCCATCGCCCCCGGTGCCGTCGTTGTTGCTCGCATCCGGATCGCTGCTGGCGGCCGTGCTGGCAAGGGTGTTGGTGAACCAGCCGCTGGCGGGCGCGGTGACGGTGAGGGTGTAGGTGAACCCCACCCCGTTGGCGATCGAAGCGAACGTCGGCCAGGTCACCACGCCGCCGCTGTTGGTGCCGCCGCCCGTCGCGCTCACAAACGTCGCCCCGACCGGGAGCGTGTCCCTCAGGATGACGCTGGTGGCGGAACCGGGGCCGAGATTGGTGAGGGTGACGGTGTAAACGACCGTGGCTCCCGCGCCCACGTCGGACGGGCCGAAGACCGAGGCCTGGACGTCGGCGCTGGCACCGCGCGCGGACGGAATCGCACCCGCAAGAAACACCGCCAGCAGCAGGCCCGGCGTCAGCCAGCCGGCCGCGCCCCGCCATCCGTTCCGTCTGAAATTAAATGCCAGTCCGCCAGCCATACACCCCGTCGCGCGGGCGGCGAAAGCATCCGGCCGGCCGTTCGCGCGAACGCCCCGGGACCACACCCGCCCGCACAAGAGTACCTGCCCTATCGGCCCGAAGTGTCGGCGGGTTGAGCGCCTGGGGGGTGGGGCACGCATCCTTGCCAGTCGGTTCACGGGGCATCCCTGCCCCGGGTTTCTTGTCCCGGATGCGGTGGGATCGAGCGCACGGCTGCCGCGTCGGAACGGGCGGCAGGATGCCGCCCTACCGGCAGGCTGGAAGCCTGCCCCACACGCGCCGTTTTCGGACCACCGGACCACGCGGACCAGTCCGCGGACCAGCCCGCGGACCACCGCCGCCGGACCACGCCGGGTGCCAATCCGCGTTGCCACGGGGTGAACTGGACCAATCACAGGATGGCACCGTCGCTGCTCAAGCCCACAACGGCGAAGGGTCGCGCGCCGACGAAATGGAAGGCGCCGATCCGGTCGGAAAAAATTAGTAAAGAAGCCATGAACTCACGCGTCCGCAAAGTCCTGCTGCTTGGCAACGTCGTCCTCGCCCTGCTGGCCTTGTCCGCGAAGGCTGCCCCGGGAGGCGGCGGCACCAAGCCAGTCCTGCTCACCGCGCCCAAATCCATCAACAATGCCACCGTTGGCTCCGCGATCACCCTCGCGGCCACCGCCTCCGGATCGCCCGCCCCGCAATGGAAGTGGTATCTGCAGGGCATTCAGATTCCCGGCGCGACCAATTCCTCCCTTGTCCTCACCAATGCGCAACCCACGGATGGCGGCGCCTTCCAGGTCGTCGCTTACAACAGTGCCGGGCAGGACAAGGCGAGCTTCACCGTGAACTTCAAACTCGATCCGCTTCCGTTCGCCGACGACTTCGCCAAACGCGGCACCATCACGGGCAACTCGGGCCTCGGCGCCGGCAGCAACACGTCCGCCAAGAAGGAAACCGGCGAGCCTGCCCACTGGTCCGGCAAACACGATCGCACCGTGTGGCTGCAATGGACCGCCCCCCAGTCCGGCGTCGCCACCTTCAGCACCGACGGCAGCGACTTTGACACCGTTCTGGCCGTTTATACCGGATCGTCCCTGACCAATCTGGTTCGCCTGGTGAACGACGACAATTCGGGCGGCTACGGCAACAGCCAGGTGAAATTCAATGCCACGGCCGGCACGACTTACGCCGTGGTGGTCGCGGGCATCGGGGACGGACGGGGCGGTGCGAAGGGAAACATCGTGCTCGCGTGGGACCTGCTCGTCACGGCCACCCAGCTCAGTTACGTCACGCAGCAACCGCTTTCCACCTCCCTGCCCGTGGGCGGCACGCTGGCATTGACCGTCAATCTCTCCGCCAACCAACAGTCGTCGCCCGCGGTGCAATGGTATTTCGAGAACGATCCCATCTCGGGCGCGACCGCCACCAGCCTGGTCATTGAAAATGTCCAGGCCGCCAACGTCGGCCTTTACCGCGCCCACCTCCAGTGGGACGGCCCTGGCACCGCTTCGTTCGGCTACTTCTCCCAAGGCGCGGACATCCAGATCAACACCGAAGGACTCACCACCGTCCTCGCCCAAAACCGCCAGATCGACTCGAATCTCACGCCCCTTGCCAGCCCCCCGCGCAGCCCGACCGCCCGCCTCCGCGCCCGCCTCACCACCGTCGCCGGCTACAGCGGTTCCCAAATCTTCGCCACCCGCTTCGGCAAAGACCCGAGCGAACCCGATCACTGCGGCGTCGATGGCGGCTCGTCGTACTGGCTGAACTACCTGGCCCCCGTCACCGGCACCGTACTGCTCAGCACCGTCGGCTCCAGCTACGACACCGTCCTCGCCGTGTATGTCGATGACGGCAAAGGCAAAGGCTACGACAGCCTCATCAGCATCGCCTGCGATGACAACAGCGGCCCCGACGGTCGCACCAGCAAGCTCCAGTTCGACTGCACCGCTGGCGCCACCTATTACGTCGTGGTGGACGGCGTGAACGGCGCCTACGGCACGGCGTACCTCAACTACTCGGTGGTCACTCCGCCCACCATTTCCGCGCTCGCCGCGCAGACCATCGCCGGTGATACCAGCACGGCGGTGCTGTCCTTCACCGTCGGCGGCGGCAACACCGGCGTCAGCAATCTGATCGTCACCGCCAGCGCCGCGAACGCCAGCTTGGTGCCCGCTGCGGGCATTGTCCTGGGCGGTTCGGATGCCAACCGCACCATCAAAGTCACGCCCGCCGTTTGGAAGCATGGCACCACGACCGTTACGGTGAATGTGCAAAATGCCGTGGGTGCCGTCGCCTCGACCAGCTTCACGCTGACGGTTACCCCCGTGAATCACGCCCCAACCGCCGGGACCGTAAACATGGTTCGGCCCGTCAATATTTCCGGAAAACTCCTCCTCAAGACTCTGCTGGCCGCCTGCGCGGATCCGGACGGCGACGCACCCACCTTGGTCTCGATTGCGGGTGCCAGCTACAAGGGCGTCAAGTGCAGCAAAGACTCCACCTATCTCTACTATCCGGCGATCCCCGGCCAAAACACCCCCGACTATTTCACTTACACCCTCAGCGACGGCAAAGGCGGCACCGCCACCGGCCGCGTGAATGTGTACGCGCAATAAAGCGCAGGCTTTTCCGCGTGGGACGACCTATCGCTAGGAGTATCGCCCTGCCCACTCGGCCCGGCCCGGACGCAAGTCCGGGCCGTCTTTCTATTTCGGTAGGCACGCGTTGCGCGCGTCCGTAACCCGCCCCGGCGCGCGGGCGGTCCCCGCCCGCAGCAGCGCCGAACCCGCCGAGGTGCCGCAGCGTTTTCCCGAGCGCTCCCGTGCCGATGTTGCCGCTGCGACCGGGGACCGGTCGCGCTCCACCGCCGGCGCGCGGGCGGTCCCCGCCTCCGGGTAGGGACACGTTGCGCGCGGCCGTAACCTTCGTCGCCGGAGCCTGGGTTCGGAGTTCCGCGTTTACGCGGCCCGCGGCTCGCACCCGCCCGAACCGCGTAAACGCGGAACTCCCAACCCGAAACGCCAAACCCGCTCGCCCGAACCGCGTAAACGCGGAACTCCCAACCCGAAACGCCAAACCCGCACGCCCGACCGCGTAAACGCGGCACTCCAAACCCCAAACCC
>BJHT01000222.1 GCA_014193395.1 Verrucomicrobiota bacterium | reverse complement strand
CTTCACCTCGGTGTGGGTGGCATGGTAACTCTTGGAAACCCCGAAAATCTCGTGCAATAATGTCTCTTCCATAGGATATCGGTATATCACCCGAACCTATAAAAAGTACAAACTTCTCGGATGAACCCTTTTCTCCAGGCGGTGAGAGACGTCTTGCAGACTCCGGATGCGCCGGATGCCGGAGGCTACACGCCACCGACCAATGGGGAATCGGCCACCATTACGCTTCGGTTGGGAGGTGACTCACCGCCATCGTCACAGTCTGCTCTCGAAACCAAGAGGCCGTGGTGGAAGTTCTGGTAATTGCGCCTCCTGCGAACCGCAGTTGATATTGCGCGAGGGGGCGATGTCATTGGAGCAACTAAGTCGTAACTATGCGGTCGAACCGATTCTGATGAACCACAGAGACATGGTGAACACAGGGCGGCGGGGCCGCAACCAACCCGGAGCGCGTGGGCCGGCAAGGGTGGAGGCAAAACTCTGACAGCCTCTGTAGTGAGTACCCGGCGCGCGCTTCCGCCCTTGCCCTTTCTGCGTCCCTTCCGATCTCTGCGGTGATTTCAGGAAACGCTCCTATCGTGGGGGCGCGGAGTGGAACACCGCAGAGATCGGAAGGAACGCAGAGCGGGAAGGAGCCGCTGGGAATGCCCACACTCGAATGGCAGACGCCCGGTGTGTAGTGCGGGAGGCAGCGGTTGGTGAGTTCGGTATTATCGGGCAAGGGAATTTGGGGCAAGGGAATGGGAAGGGACTAATTGGTTGCGGGCTGAACTGGCCGTCTGTGCGACCGCAAAATCCTCGCGGTGCGCGAAGATTCTGAGGAGTTGTTGTAGTTCAGAGAAAACCAATGACTCTCAGGTTAATCGTGCCTCACCAATTGGTGATTTGATGGAGCCGACGCTGTCCTTTGTTTTTCTCTGGGTTCATTGTATCTCTGTGGTCTTGTCGGCATTTGCGACGGCATGGACACGGCTAGGAGGTTTTGCGGTAACTGCCGGTCGGAAAATGTCAGATTAGAGTCTCCTGACGTTGTCTTTTACCAGGTGAGTCCTCGTGAGACAGAGTAGGAGATGACGTAAGGAGGCTGTGACATTTTTTTCGAGCGCAGCGGGGTTGGATAAGAGGAGGTTAGAGTCTCCTTACGTCGTCTCCTACAATGGGGGCTGATTGTTCCAACAAAAAAAGGCGGGCAGTCTTGCGACTGCCCGCCTGGTGACTTAGTCAGGCCGGATCAGGGCACGATGGCGTAGGTGACGAGCTTGAGCGCACCAAAGGTCTCACCCGGAATGAGCGGGGCGGAGCAGGAGGTGTGAATCTGGATGCGTTCGACGAGCACGCCGCCAGAGTAGATGTAGGCGTAGGTGTTGGAACCGAAGCTGCCAGTCTTGGACTTGGCGCCGGTGCCGCCGGCGCGAACCACGAAGGTGGCGCCGGGGTTGACGTTGCCGGCGAAGAACCCGGTGGTGGTCGGAGTCGCGCTGGAGGAGACGACGATGCGCACGGGGCCGGCGGCAATCGCACCGGAATCCGCGCAGTTATACTTCGTGCCGCGAGGTTGGGAATTGACGGCGGTGCTGCAGTTGCCGCCGCGGTATTGGAAGGTGAGTTGGTTGGGCTTGCCGCTGGTGATGCAGTTGCCGACCTGGGTCCGCTTGGGGGTCGGGCAGATGCGCTGGCCGGCGGCATTCTCCATGCGGATGACTTTGAACATGCCGATGACCTGGCCGTTGGTGACGCCACCATTGCAGCTCAGATCGAGGCGGGTGTTGACGTTGTTGCCGACGAAGAGCGTGAGGCCGGTCAGGGAGCCTTTCGCGCCCTTGTTTTTGCTCCCGCTGGTGGCCCCTTTGCTGCCGGTTTTGGTGCCGGTGGTGACTCCTTTGCTGCTCGTCTTGCCGGCTTTGCTGCTGGTTTTGGTTCCCTTGCTGCCGCTGGACGTGACGCTGGGCGTCGGTGCGACCACGGTGAACGTGCTGCAGGGTTTGACCGCGGCGCAGAAGAGCGGCGTGGCCGGCGTAGCTGCGGGCTTGGAGGAGGTGCCTTTGGAACCAGGCTTGGTGGACGAGTTCTTGGAACCGCCGGCTTTCGCGGCGGAACTCTTCGAACCGGAGGTGCCGGTGGTGGTCTTGGCCTTGGAGCCGCCGGATTTGCTGCCGGAGGCGGTCGTGGTGGTGGCCCAGGCACCGATGACTTGTTCGGAGGTGCCGAGGTATTGGAGGACGACCTTGGCGACGCCGGTGGTGCAGGGGGCGCAGACACATTTCATGTCAATGCACAGCGCGACCCAGCCCAGGCGAGGATCGCCGGGGGTCGTGACAATGCTGCAGCGGACGGTGGCGTTGTCCACGATCTCGATGCAGCCATCGGGCGCGGTGTATTGGAGGTAGATGTCTTGATTGCGGCCCGCAGCGGTCCAGAGGACGAAGTCACCGTTGGCGTCGGTGGTGGTGCTCAGGAGCGAGGTGCAGGTGCGACTGTCGAAAGCTTCGACGATTACGCCCTTGGTGAGTTTGCCGTCAACTTTGACACAGCCTTGGACGTCGAGGGCCTTGGCCGAATGGGAAGAGCCGCCCAACGCCAGCGCACCGAACATGAGGCCGAACATGGGGGAACGGAGCTTTTCCACACAACGAGATAGTTTCATAATTAACATGGTACGATTTGCCGGGTTGATTCCCTGAGTCCTCCTTTGGGACTGGAGCAGGTTAGCACACTTAGTCAGGGGTGCAAATTTCGAGGCAGGATAATTTTGATTTTGTCTCATTGTGAGACACTAGGAATAGGGCGCGGAGCGGGGAGGTATCTGGGACTTCGAAGGTAAACGCGGGAGTTTATCCGCGGTTGGACACGGATGGAGCGGAGAGAGCGGGGAAGCTATTGGTGCGATTGAGGGATGAAGGGAGGCTTGCTGAATTCGCCGTTCCTATCGGGGCGCCTCCGGGTGCGTTTTTTTGGGGGAGGACGGCGCACGGTTTCTTTCGTCCCTGACGGGACGTGGTTGGCCGACGTTTCGGATACAGCACGGAGATGTATGGTCATCGGCTTTCGCCCGCGGGGCTGAGAATGGAAATACCCTGGCGTGCCAGAGACTGAGTTGCGCCCGCTGTGGTTCCGTAAATTGGTTTGCACCGGCCGGGGGGGGCGAATTCACTCACCGCAGACTTTGCGTCTCGCCGCCATCACGATTCTCATGGTGCGCCGGGGTGGCAGGTCACTTTGAAATTATTTTATGCGGCTGTTTATTTTGTTGGTTGCGGTGGTGGTTTGGAATGGCTCGGCGAGTTTGTGCGCGCTGCACGCGGCTGAGCCGGTGGCAAAGCCGGCGAAACCGGTGCTCCGCATCACGCCCGGGCAGGTGATCGTGCCGACGGATGCGATGCGGCGGCCGTGGGGGGAGTTGATCTGCATCGACCTGGCGACGCGCACAGGGAAATTCCGGCGCGACGGGACGAATGAGATCATGAGCTTCACGGTGCTGCCGTATGCGGAGTTGTTGCACCACGGGGCCTTCGGGGATTTGCAGGATTTTCGCGTGGGCGAGCGCGCGATTTTCCGGCTGCATGAAAACGCCGCCGGGGAGTGGACGTGGCTGACTTATATCCAGAGCGAGCTGAACTTCCTCAACGGCCATCGCGAATATTATTACGTGGATAGGATTGATGCGGAGAAAGGGCGGATCGAGTTCACGCAGGCGAATTTCGACAAGAGCTTTGTGCGCGAGCAGGGGCTGTTTCTCGAGACTGACAAAGACACGCGCTACTGGAAGGCGGGGCGCCCGGCGAAGTTCAGCGACATTGCGGTGGGCGACAAGCTGCGGACCAAGACGCACGGCATCGGCTCGGGAAAGGTGCGCGTGGGTTGGGAGGTTTTTCTCGATGACGAGAGCCTGCTGAAATTTCAGGCCGAGCAGAAGGCCGTCCACGCGGCGCGCATGACCGCCGAGGGCCTGCCGGGCTACGTGGACAAGCTGGCGGACCGGCAGCTTGCGCTGACGCTGTTTCAGGAAGGGGGCGAATTCGCGCGCCAGTTGAAGGCCGGGCAGAAAGTGCGCGTGGCCCCGGCGGGCTTGGACCGCAAGCCCACGACCGCTCCCGTCGCCGCGACGGTGCTGGAGGCGAAGATGACGGGCAATCTCGGCAAGGTGATGCTCACGCTGGAGGCCGACGGGGCGGGGTGGACGGCGGGCGGCGTGGCACGAGTGTGGATTACGCCGTAGCCGGCGGCCCGTTGAATTGGGCGCATGGAATTGCCTTTTGAAAAATCGCAGTGCAGCCACGGAAATGCATCGACCAACACGGATGAAATTGGGGTTCAATCGCCGCGCATGATCACAGTTGTTGGCAGTTTCAACATGGACTTGTTCATCGAGGTGCCCCGGTTCCCCGCGCCCGGCGAGGCCATTCACGGACGCAATTTCCGCCGGGCACCCGGTGGCAAAGGCGCCAACCAGGCCTTCGCCGTCGCACGGCTCGGACAACCCGCCGCCATGATCGGGGCCGTGGGACAGGACGCTTTCGGCGACGAGATGGTGGCAAATCTGGCGGCGCTCGGCGTGAACCTGCGCGGCGTGGTGCGGCGCGCCGGAATCGCCAGCGGCACCGCGATGATCGTGCTCGATGCCACGGGCCAGAACCAAATCGTCGTCGCCAACGGTGCCAACGACACCCTCACCGCCGCCGATGTGAACCGGATGGCCGCCCAATTCCGCGCCTCGCGGGCGGTCATCACCCAGCTCGAAACCACCGCCGCCGCCGCCGAGGCCACCCTGCGCCTCGCCCGCGAAACCGGCGCGCTCACCGTGCTGAACCCCGCGCCGTTCGCGCCGGTTCCCGATGAATGGCTGGCCTGGTGCGACTGGATCATTCCGAATGAAGGCGAAGCTGCCAAACTCAGCGGCCTCCCCGTCAACGACCTCGCCAGCGCGGCCGCGGCGGCGCGGCAAATCCAAATCCGCTCCGGCCGCGCGCGCTTGGCCGTGACCCTCGGTCCCGCGGGCGTCTGGCTCGACACGCCCGAATACACCGGCCACATCCCCGGCGTGCGCGTCGCGGCCGTCGATACCGTCGGGGCCGGCGACACCTTCATCGGAGCCTTCATCACGCGACTGGTCGAAGGCGCAGAGCCGCGGGAAGCCGCCCGCTTCGCCTGTGCCGCCGCGGCCATCGCCGTCACCCGCCGCGGCGCGCAGGCGAGCATCCCGACCCGCTCCGAAGTCGAGGCGCTGCTCGCGCGGCCCGCTTTCTCAGGCGCAGCTACGCCCTTGTAGGAGTCGAGGTAACGAGACTCTGACCTTTTCTGCGCGAGCAGCGGACTGAATCTTATGGGCTGACTTGGGCGAGGCGTGTGGAACCCGAACTTGGTTGCAAGACGCAGCTGGCGGTATTTTTGGGCGGACCACTCGTGGAAGGAGGTTAGAGTCTCGTCACCTCGACTCCTACAAGGGAAGGGAGCGCGGTGGACGTGGACAGCGGCAATACAGGCGCGCCATGCGGCGAGGCGTCGCCGCGTCTCCTCTGCCGTGTGCGGCGCTGCAATGGCGATCCATCGGAGCGTGCCGAATCACTCCGGAAAAGTTCGCTTCTGCGGCCAATCGCCACTGCGACTCCCGCTTCCTCCCCCGGAGCATTGCCGCATTTCCTCCGTCGAACTGCGGGCTTTGCGTGTTCCCTTTCCCGTCGTGTTTGCTAGGGTCCGCGCCAGCCGTTGCACCAATCCGAATCCGTCGCGTCACCGACCTTGTTATGAGAGCTTTGAAATTAATCGCCCGCCCCGTCCTCGCCACGCTCGTCCTCCTCGCCACCATGACCACGCCACTCCCCGCCGCGCCGCGCGATGCCCAATGGAAAAAGGTCGATGACGCCATCAACCAGGGCCTGCCCAAGAGCGCCATCGACGCGCTCGAACCGATCATCGCCGCCGCCACCAGCGAGAAAGCCTACGCCGAGGCCGCCAAGGCCATCGCTCGCAAGATCGCGCTCCAGGGCAACATCGAGGGCAACAAGCCCGAGGAGAAAATCACGCGCCTCGAAGCCGAAATCGGGAAAGCCCCCGCCGAACTCAAGCCCGTCCTAACCACCATTCTCGCCAATTGGTACTGGCACTATTTCCAGCAGAATCGCTGGCGTTTCATGAACCGCACCGCTACCGCGGTCGCGCCCGGCGCGGACTTCACGACGTGGGATTTGCCGCGCCTCTTTGCCGAAATCGACAAACATTTCACCGCCGCCCTTGCCGCCGACGCCGTGCTGAAAGCCACGCCCATTGCGACCTTCGATGCGCTGATCCAGAAAGGTTCCCTCCCCGACTCCTACCGCCCGACGCTCTACGACTTCATTGCGTACGACGCGCTGAACTTTTACACCTCGGGCGAACAGGCTGCGGCCCGGCCCTCCGACGCCTTCGAGATTGCCGCCGACAGTCCGATCTTCTCCGCCGTCACGCCATTCCTCGCGTGGCAACCCGCGACCACCGACACCAACGCCCCCGCGCTCAAGGCCATTCGCCTCTATCAGGAACTCCTGCGCTTCCACGCCAAGGACGCCAATCCCACCGCGCTGCTCGACGCCGACCTCGCGCGCCTCGTCTGGGGCCGCAACGTCGCGCGCGGCGAGACGAGGGACGCGCGCTTCAAAGCCGGGCTGAAAGCCTTCGTGGACCAATGGGCCGATCACGAACTCTCCGCCCGCGCGCTGCATGAATGGGCGCAGGTGCTGCACAACGAAGGCGACCTCGTCGAAGCCCGCACGCTCGCCCTGCGCGGCGCGAAAGTTTTCCCCAACAGCGTCGGCGGCAAGCAGTGCAAGAACCTCGTCGGGTCCATCGAAGCCAAGGCCGCCCACATCAACACCGAGCGCATCTGGAACGCGCCGTGGCCGAAAATTTCCGTCCACTACCGCAACGTCACCACCGTGTATTTCCGCGCCGTCGCCTACGATTGGGATGTCTTCCTTCAGCGCCGCCACAGCCGGCCCGAGTATCTGAACGACGCCGAGCGCAAGGAACTCCTCGCCAAAGCCCCCGCGCTCGAATGGTCCGCCAAGCTCCCCGCCACCACCGATTACAAGCAGCGCACCGAGCAGCTCCCCGCGCCCACGCAGCTCAAGCCCGGCTTTTATTTCCTCGTCTCGAGCCACGACCCCAAGTTCGGCGACACCGACAACATGGTCAGCTACACCGACATCTGGGTCAGCGATCTCGCGCTCATCGTGCGCCCGCGCAACGGGCAGATCGAAGGCTTCGTCCTCGAGGCGAACTCGGGCGAACCCGTGAAAAATGCCGACGTCCTCGCGTGGCAGCTCACCAACCAGGGCGACCGCGTCGCCGCGCCAAAGCTCGCCACCGACACCAACGGCTTCTTCTCCTTCGCCACGCAACCCGGCCGCGGCTATCTCCTCAAGGCCGCGCATCAGGGCCGTCAAATCGGCTCGTCGCAGGACGTTTACTCCTACGCCATCGGCAAGCCGCGCCCGGACACGCAGACCATTTTCTTCACCGACCGCGCGCTCTACCGGCCCGGCCAGTTCGTGCAATACAAGGGCATCTGCCTCGCCGTCGATCGGGAGCGCGACAATTACGAGACCCTCGCCGGCCAGACGCTCACCGTGATTTTCGCCGATCCCAACGGCAAGGAAATCGCCCGCCAGGAAACGCGTTGCAACGACTACGGCTCGTTCACCGGCAGCTTCACAGCGCCGCGCGACCGCCTCATGGGCGCGATGCGGCTCTTCGTGCAGAACGGCCCCAACGGCTCCGCGCGCGTGCAGGTCGAGGAATACAAACGCCCGAAATTCCAGGTCACCCTCGCCGCGCCCAAGACCGCCGCGAAGCTCAACGAAACCGTCGCGCTCACCGGCACCGCCGCGAGCTACACCGGCGCGGCCATCGACGGCGCGAAGGTGAAATACCGCGTCATCCGCAACGTGCGCTGGCCCGTGTGGTGGGGCTGGTTTTACTGGGGTCCGCCGCGCAACACCTCGAGCCAGGAAATCGCCAGCGGCACCGCCACGACCAAGAACGACGGCACTTTTGTCATCGAGTTTCCCGCCAAGCCCGACTTGTCGATTCCCGAGAAAGACGAGCCGACCTTCGTCTTCAGCGTTCACGCGGATGTCACCGATTCCAGCGGCGAGACGCGCTCCGCCGACCGCTCGGTCAACGTCGGCTACACCGCCCTCGCCGCCACGCTCACCGCCGCCGACTGGCTCGTGGAAGCCAAGCCCACCGACCTGCGCATCCAGACCCGCACGCTCGATGGCGAACCCGCGCTAGCCGAGGGCAACGTGAAAATCTACCGCCTCAAACAGCCCGAGCAGGTCCAGCGCCCCGCGTTGCCAGACCACGGTCGCAGCGACTCCGAGGCCGATCTTTCCAATCCCAATTCCTGGCCGCTCGGCGAGATCGTCGCGGAACGCGGCTTCACCACGGACAAGGAAGGCAACCTCACGCTCGCCTTCAAACTCGGCGTCGGCGCGTATCGCGCGCTGCTCGAAACGCAGGATCGCTTCGGCAAAAAAGTCACGGCGCGTCTCCCGCTCCAAATCCTCAATCCCGACGACACGCGTCTCGCCATCCGCATCCCGCACCTCGTCGCCGCGCCCGAGTGGACCGCCGAGCCGGGCAAGGAGTTCGTCGCGCTCTGGGGCACCGGCTACGACGCGGGCCGCGCGTTCATCGAAGTCGAGCATCGCGGCAAAATGCTCCAGCGCTACTGGACCAAGCCCGGCGACACGCAGGCCGGCGTCAAGCACGCCGTCACCGAGGCCATGCGCGGCGGCTTCACGCTGCACGTCACGCAGGTCCGCGAAAACCGCGCCTACCTCGACTCGCGTCGCATCGAGGTGCCGTGGAGCAACAAGAATCTCGACATCCGCTGGGAACACTTCACCTCGAAGCTCCAGCCGAATCAGAAGGAAACCTGGACCGCCGTCATCTCCGGCCCCGGCGCGAACAAGGCCGTCGCCGAAATGGCGGCGACGCTTTACGACGAATCGCTCGACGCCTTCCTCCCGCACCGCTGGCTGAATCGTTTCAGTTTCTTCCGCCAGGATCGTTCCAGCGGCAATGCGAGCTTCGCCAACCAGACCAAATATTTTCAGCTCATCCGCGGCTACTGGCGGCAGGACATGGAGGGCATCGAGATGACCTACCGCAGCTTCCCGCCCGATCTCACGGTGAACCTGTGGGGATACGGCTACTTTGGCCGCGGCCGCGGCTTGGGGATGGCACCCGGCATGATGGCCCCGATGATGCGGAAGTCCGCTGCCAAGGGTGAGGCGCAAATGGAAATGGCCGCCGCCCCCGCGCCGATGGCGGCCGCCGGTTTCGCCATGGACGCCGCTCCCATGAACGCCGCCGGCGAAGGCCTCGTGGCCCAGAACCGCGTCCAGTTTGGCGCGACCGACAAGCAGGCCAACGGCGCCCTCCGCGACGCAGGCCCCGGCGGCGGCGAAGGCGCGGGCGGCGAGGCCCCCGACCTCAGCAAAATTTCCGCGCGCAAAAATCTCAACGAAAGCGCCTTCTTTTTCCCGCAGCTCGTCTCCGACAAAAACGGCGAGGTGAAACTCGAATTCACCATGCCCGAGGCCCTCACGCGCTGGCGTTTCCTCGGCTTCGCGCACGACCGACAGCTCCGCAGCGGATTGATCGAAGCCCACGCCGTCACCGCCAAGGACATCATGGTCCAGCCCAATCCGCCCCGTTTCCTGCGCGAAGGCGACGCGCTCGAATTCACGGTGAAAGTCTCCAACCAGACCGACACGCCGCAGACCGGCCGCGTCCGCCTCACGCTCAACGACGCCGCCACGCTCGCGTCCGCCGACGCCGCGCTCGGCAACACCAGCCCCGAGCAGAATTTCACCATCGCCGCCAAGGAATCCCGCAGCTTCTCGTGGCGTTTGAAAGTCCCCGACGGCCTCGGTTTCCTCACCTACAAAGCCGTCGGCGCGTCCGCCAAGGCCAGCGACGGCGAGGAGGGTTTTCTCCCCGTCCTGCCGCGCCGCATCCTCGTCACCGAGTCGCTGCCGCTGCCCATCCGCAACGCCGGCACGCGCCAGTTCGACTTCAAAAAACTCCAAGCCTCCGGCGTCTCGGACACGCTCCGCCACCAGAGCCTCACCGTGCAGATGGTCTCGCAGCCCGCGTGGTATGCCGTCATGGCGCTGCCGTATCTCATGGAGTTCCCGCACGAATGCTCCGAGCAAATCTTCGGCCGGCTCTACGCCAATTCGCTCGCCCGCAGCATCGCCGTGTCCGATCCCAAGATTCGCCGCATCTTCGATCTCTGGCGCAACACGGACGCGCTCGACAGCCCGCTCGAAAAAAATCAGGACCTTAAAAGTGTGATGCTCGAGGAAACCCCGTGGCTGCGGCAGGCGCTGAACGAAAGCCAGGCACGCAAAAATGTCGGCGTGCTGTTCGAGGACAACCGGATGAACAACGAGATCAACCGCGCCCTCAAGCAGCTCACCGAGATGCAGCTCCCCGACGGCCAGTGGCCGTGGTTCCCCGGCGGTCGCGGCAATGACTTCATCACCCTCCACATCACCACCGGCTTCGGCCGCCTCCGCCATCTTGGCGTGGACATTAACGCCGCGCCCGCCATCCGCTCGCTCACCGCGCTCGACGCGTGGATCGACCGCACCTACCGCGAAATTCTCAGGCACGGCGACAAGGACAAAAACCATCTCAGCTCCACCATCGCGCTCTATCTCTACGGCCGGAGCTTTTTCCTGAAGGACAAGGCCGTCGATCCCGCGCACAAGGAGGCTCTCGATTACTTCCTCGGCCAGGCCCGCAAACATTGGCTCGCGCTGGCCAACCGCCAGTCGCAGGGCCACCTCGCCATCGCGCTCAAACGCGTCGCCGACTTCACCAAAGCCGCTGATCCCACGCCCGTCGCGATCCTGCGCTCGATCAAGGAACGCTCCGTCAGCAACGAGGAACTCGGTATGTTCTGGCGCGACACGGAGTTCTCCTGGTGGTGGTACCACGCCCCCATCGAGACGCAGGCCCTCATGATCGAAGCGTTTGCCGAAGTCACCAACGACGCGAAAGCCGTCGAGGACTGCCAGGTCTGGCTGTTGAAACAAAAGCAAACCCAGGACTGGAAAACCACCAAGGCCACCGCCGACGCCGTGTACGCGCTGCTCCTGCGCGGTCGCAACCAGCTCGCCTCCGACGCCCTCGTCGAAGTCTCGCTCGGTGGCCAGACCCTCAAGCCGCAGAAAACCGAGGCCGGCACGGGCTTCTACGAGAAACGCTTCACGGGGCCGGAAATCCAGCCCGCGCTCGGCCAGATCACCGTCAAGAAAATCGACGCCGGCGTTTCGTGGGGCAGCGTACATTGGCAATACCTCGAGGACATGACGAAGGTCACGCCGCACGAAGGCACGCCGCTCAAGCTCAAGAAAACGCTCTACACCAAGACCGTCACCAAGGCCGGTCCCGTGCTCGAACCCATCCGCGGCCCGCTCGCCGTCGGCGATGAACTGGTCGTGCGCATCGAACTCCGTACCGATCGCGACATGGAATACGTCCACCTCAAAGACCAGCGCGGCAGCGGCCTCGAACCGATGAACGTGATCTCGCGCTACCGTTACCAGGACGGCCTCGGCTACTACGAAACCACGCGCGACACCGCGAGCCACTTCTTCATCGATTACCTGCCCAAGGGAATCTACGTCTTCGAGTACTCCACCCGCGTCGTCCACCGCGGCGACTACCAGAGCGGCATCGCCGACATCCAGTGCATGTACGCCCCCGAGTTCAACAGCCACTCCGAGAGTTTCGGTCTCAGTGTGAAATAAACTCCCGCTGGTAGCCGCCGACGTGAGGAGGCGGACTGCCCACCCGCGAGCGCCCTTGTAGGAGTCGAGGTAACGAGACTCTAACCTCCTTCCGCGCGAGGCCCGTCCGAAACCGCCGCAACGCGCCTCGTGAAACCGCGCTCCGGTTCCCCGCGCCTTGACCAAACCAAGTCCACGAGACTCGGGCCGCGTTT
>BJHT01000221.1 GCA_014193395.1 Verrucomicrobiota bacterium | reverse complement strand
GGATGATCTGCTCAACAAAGTGGAAAAAGAAATCGCCGCCGCGACCGGACAGAAGGGGGACGGAGGAAAGGATGGAAAGCGGGACGGAGCGAAAGGCGACGGCGAGAAACCAGGCCAGCGTGCGGAGGACAGCAAGGGCGAGAAAGCAGAAGGAAAGGGCGAAGGCGAGAAGCCGGGGCAGCCGGAAGAGGCCAAGTCCGGTGAAGGCAAGGGCGAGAAAAAGGGTGAAGGGCAAAAAGGCGACGCGGAAAAGGGCGAAGGAAAAGGCGAGGGCAAAAGTGCTGGCAAAGGTGAAGGCGACGCGCCGAAGCCGGAGGCTCAGAAGGGCGAGGGAAAAGGCGAAGGCAAGCCCGGTGAAAAAGGCGATGGCAAGGGTGAGGGCAAGGGCGAAGGCAAAGGCGACGCACCCAAGGCTGACGCCGAAAAAGGCGAGGGGAAAGGTGAAGGAAAAGGTGAGGGCAAGGGCGAGGGCAAGGGTGAGGGGAAGCCGGGCGAAAAGGGTGAAGGGAAAGGAGCGGGCAAAGGAGAAGGCCAGGGAAAAGGCGAAGGCGAGGGCAAGGGCGAAGGCACGAAGGGCGAAGGCAAGGGCGAGGCCGCGCAGCAGGCTGGCGGGGCGCAGCGGGGCGGCGGAAATCAGAATCAGGCGAACCGTGGCGGCCAGCGCGGCGGGGCCAATTCCGACGGCGGCAGTTTCTTCGGCGGAGACAACGGCGGGCTGATCGGCGAGGAGAACGCGCCGGTGCTGGGCGGCGGCTTCGTCGAGTTCTCCGACCGCCTGCGCAACGTCGAGGAGATGCTCGACGCGCCCGACCTCCGCAACCAGGTCGCAGTCGCCCGCGACCGCATGCGCGCGATCCGTGCCGAATACAAAAAGCACGGCAAGAAGCCCGACTGGGCGCAGGTGAAAACCGAAGTGTCGCGTCCCCTCGCCGAAGTGCGCTCGAAGATCAGCGACGAACTCGCCCGCCGCGAATCCAAGGACGCCCTCGTGCCGATCGACCGCGATCCGGTTCCCAATCGTTTCTCGGACCTGGTGCGCCGCTACTACGAACAGCTCGGCGGGGCGAAGTAGGCGGCGGCCGTTCTCGCAGCTTGGGAGCGCGGGCGGTCCCCGCCCGCAGCGGCCGCGCAGGTCGAAGGTCATCGAATCTATCAACGCACCCTTTGCGGTTCACGCGCTGCGACCGGGGACCGGTCGCGCTCCCTGTGGTGGCTGCCGGCGAACCCTTTACGGCCTGCGCATCCACTTCCTGAGACAATCCCGATCTTGTCGAATCATGAAACCTCCCGTCTCTCAACCCTCCCCTCGCCCCGCCCCCGCGTGCGAAATCTGCATTCTCGCCGGCGGACTCAGCTCGCGCATGGGCCGGGACAAGGCACGGTTGCGGTTGGGGCGTCGGACGCTCCTCGGTCATGTCCGCGCGCTCGCTGCGGAACTCGGCCCGCCCGTGCGCGTCATCCGCCGCGATCTCGTTCCGCGGTGCGGTCCGTTGGGAGGTATCTATACCGCCCTGAAAACCACCCGGGCGGAGGCCGTGTTGTTTCTCTCGTGCGACATGCCGTTCGTCTCGGCGGGCCTGGTGACAAAGCTGCTCGCGCCCCAGCCTGCGCGGCCAGTTGCGATCTTTGTCGAGGCCGAGGACATCGTCGGCTTCCCCTTCCTCCTTCCACGCACCGCGCTGCCCGGCGTCGAGGCGCAGATGACGGCGCAACGCTTCTCGCTCCAGGCGCTGGCCGCGGCCTTGCGGGCGCGGCGATTGCAACTTGGCCCGACGGCGGCCGCGCAACTTTTCAACGTCAACACCCCAGAAGATTTCGCCGAGGCCCGGCGGCGGTGGGCGAGGAAAACTTCGGCGACTGACTGACGCCGGTCCGCTGCCGTATCCGGTACGGCAGTCCGGTGCGGGGCGTGGATGGTCGTGTTCGGCGGGAAAAAGTTTTCGTGTAACCTTTCCGCGCGCTTCCTTCTGTAACGGGTAGAACGGAAAATTTATGAACACGAATCGCCTCTGCCCCGAATGCCAGAAACCGCTCCCCGACGACGCGCCGGCGGGCCTGTGTCCGCCCTGCCTGGTGCGTCAGGCCATCGCCGGCAGCGCGTCCGGCGAGGATGGCACCGTGGTGCTCAGCGTGCCGCGCCCGCCGCCGGGCGTGGGCGACACGCTGCGGTACTTCGGCGATTACGAACTGCTCGGCGAGCTCGCGTCCGGCGGCATGGGCATCGTGTATCGCGCGCGGCAGGTCACGCTCAACCGCGTGGTGGCGCTGAAGATGATTCTCGGCGGGCGGCTCGCCTCGGCCGTCGAGGTTGAGCGCTTCAAGACTGAGGCCGAGGCGGCAGCGCGGCTCGATCATCCGAACATCGTGCCCATCTACGAAATCGGCGACCGCGACGGGCGGCATTATTTCAGCATGAAGCTGATCGAAGGGGGGAACCTGGCGGATGCGATTCGCCGCTCTTTTCCAGCCGGCGCCGGGCAGGGAAAAGTAATTAGTAATCAGTGCTTAGTAATTAGTGGGCCGGAGGCGGCGGGTGGGAGCGGGCAATCAGGCCACGGCTCGCAGTCCGGGACTAATTACTTATCACTAATTACGAATCACTCTTCCCCTCGCCCCGCTGCGACGCTCGTGGCCAAGGTCGCGCGCGCCGTTCACTACGCGCATCAGCGCGGGATTTTGCATCGCGACATCAAGCCGCGGAACATCCTGCTGGATGCGAAGGGCGAGCCGATGCTCACGGATTTCGGCCTCGCCAAGCTGGTGGAAAAAGAGGCCGACCTCACGCAGTCGCTCGCAGTGATGGGCAGCGCGCACTACATGGCGCCCGAGCAGGCGGCGGGCAAGACGAAGGAGGTCACCACCGCGGCGGACGTGTATGGGCTGGGCGCGGTGTTGTTCGAGACGTTGACCGGCCAGCCGCCGTTTCGCGGCGAGAACTTGATGGAGACCTTGCGCAAGGTCGGCGAGGAGGAGCCGCCATCGCCGAGTGTTTTGAATCCCGCCGTGGACCGCGATCTCGCGACGATCTGTCTCAAGTGTCTCGAGAAAGACCCCAAGCGTCGCTACGGCTCGGCCGAAGCGCTCGCGGAGGAACTCGAACGCTGGCTGCGCCATGAACCGATCCTCGCGCGGCCCACCACGGCGCTCGACCGCGCGCGCAAATGGGCGCAGCGCGAGCCGATGCAGGTGGCGCTGGCGGGCGTGGTCGTGGCGGCGGTGCTCGTGCTCGTCGTCGGCGTGCTGCTGGCGAATCGCGGATTGAACCAGCGCTACTGGCAGTCGCTGCTGAACCTCGCGCGCGCCGAGCGGTCCACGCACAACCGCGCCGGTTCGCTCGCCGCGGTGGCCGAGGCCGCGCGCATCCGCGCGAATGCGGACCTGCGCAACGAGGCCATCCAGACGCTCGCGCAGGCGGGCGTGCGGCCCGAGCGGCGCGTGCCCTATGGCAAGGAGGCGTGGTTCGCGTTGAGCGCGGACGGCCAGTTGTTGCTGGCGGCGGGCATCGTCCACAGCTACTCCGGTCCGAAACAAATCGAGACGCCGAAGGTGCGCGTGTATGAAACGGCGACGGGGAAATTGCTTAATGAAACCGCGTGGGAACCGCTCGGACCGCTGCCGGCGTTCAGTCCCGACGCGCGCGTGGTGGCGCTGCCGCAGGCGAAGGATGTGATTTTGCTTTGGGAGCCGCGCACGGGAAAGGAAGTGGGACGCGTGACCGGCGAGGGCGCGTTGCAATTCAGCCCGGACAACCAGTGGCTCGCGCTCGCGGCCTCGAACAGCGTCAAGGTCGTGCGCTGGGAAAAGCCGACCGAGGAGAAAGTGCGTGCCCGCGGGGCTTTCCTCACGTTCACGCCGGGCGGCGACGCGCTGGTGCGCGACGCGGACCGCATCGTGAAATGGAATTTCCGCAACGGTGACGAAACGAATCTCACGCCGGCGGGGCTGACGATTGTGGCGGTCAATGCGCACGGCACGGTGGCGGCGCTGTGGGAAAAGAGCGCACCCGGTGCGACCCGTCCGCCGCGTCCGCCGACGGATGACAGCGATCCGCCGGGGGCGATCATCGTGTTTGATCTGGTCGCGCAGAAGCGGCTGGCATGGCTGCCGACGGTGCGCTCGGTTTCGCCGGCGGTGCGGTTCAGCGCGGACGGGCGGCTGCTGGCGTTCAGCGACGCGACGGGTTTGGACCAAGGCCAGCAAGCGGTGCGCATCTACGACGTGGCGGCGGGCGGGTATCGGCGCAGTCTCACGGGGGTTTCGCCGAAGCCTGGGCCGTTCAAGAAATGGCGGGCGTGGTGGGGCGGCAACGATTGGAAGCTCGACTTCGATGTCGCGTCGCCGGGCGCGATTTACGGCGGACAGTTCCTCGGCGACGGCGCGGTGTTCGCCGCGCTGACCGGCATTCACGAACTCTCGGTGACGCTGTGGAACACGGAGACGGGCGAGCCGGTGGGGACGTTGCCGAAGTCCTCGGAGTTCGCGAGCAGCGCGGACGGGCGCTGGCTGGTGTCGATGGGCGAGGGCGCGTTCATGCACTACGGCAATGGCGACACCTACGCGATCGACATGAACGACCAGATCGTCGCGCAGACGGCCGGCGTGCCGACCGGCGCGCGGAGATTGCCGCGGGGTCCCGGCAGTCTCGGCGGCGCGGTGTCGGGCACGGGCGGGTTGGTGCTCCAGCTCTGGGCGGTCGCGTCCGGCGTACCGACGCAGCAGGTGGGCACGGAGGTCCACACGCTCGCGTTCAGTCGCGACGGCAAGCTGCTCGCGGCCGGCGGGCGCTGGAATGCGCAGGGCGCGAGTAGTCTGTGGAATGTGACGATCCACCACGACCGGCCGGCGCTGCATCCCGTGAATGATCTGCCCATTCGCGGCCGGATTTATTTCGCGGGCGCGGATCAGATTTGGGAAGTGGCCGAGGAGCAGGGTACGAATCCATCGGAGTTCGGGCTGACCGTGCGGCAGCTCGCGCCCACGCCGCGCGAGCTGCGGTTGGGCACGGGTTATCTCGCCGGCGGACCGGCGATCAGAGCCGACGGGCGGCAGCTCGCCGCGGCGTTTTTCAGTTACACGAAGACCAACGGGCAGATGTCGATGACCGGCCAGGCGCTGGGGCTGTGGGATCTGGCGACGTTGCAGCCGTTGCGGACGAACGCGACCGCGACCACGGATTGGACGCCGGGCGCGACGGCCTTCAGTCCCGATGGGAAGCAACTGCTCACCTCGGCGTTCACGCAGCAGGGCGTGAACTTGTTCGACGCGGCCACGCTCACGCAACTGCGGCACATGCAGCACGCGAAGCTGACCGAGGGGCAGATTTTCCGCATCCGAATCGGGCGGCTCTTCAGCAAAGGGCACGATGCGATCTACGACGAATACACGGTGCAGCACCTGGCGTTCAGTCCCGATGGGCGGCGGATCGTTTCCTCATCGGCCGATCACCTGACCATCCGCGATGCGGCCACGGGCGCGGAGCTTGGCATTGGCCGCGGGCATGACGGGTACATCCAGTCGCTCGCGGTGAGTCCGGATGGAAAATTTGCGGTGACGGGCGGCGTGGATCGCACGATCCGCGTTTGGGAAATCCCCACCGCCCGTGAGGTCGCGCGCTGGGAGGCCCACGATTCCGCCGTGACCGCGCTGGCCTTCAGCCCCGACGGCGCAATGCTCGCCTCGGGCAGCCTGCAAGGCGCGCTCAAGCTGTGGAACGTGCCCGCGCTGCGGCGGGAGCTGGCGACACTCGGGCTGGACTGGTGAACCGCGGGCGCGACGGCGCGGCGCGGACTGGCACTCGACGAAATGAGGTGTGGCCCAGTTGGCTTCACCAGCACTGTGGTGACAAGCTGTCCTCACTACGGAACCGGCCCCGCCCACGCGATTTTCCCGCTCGCCTCCCACCGTTGGTTCCGCGCAACATCGGGGAAATCGGCCACCACCAACCACAAGACATCACGAGACCTCCCATCATGAACCCGGTGAAATTCCTTCGGACCCTGATCACCTGCGGACTGCTCGCCCTGACCTTCGGCTGCAAGCAGGAGCAGCCCAGTCCCTACACCGAGGCGCTTGGCAGCGTGAAGGGCCGCGAAGTCGTCGCCCTGGCCGACTGCCCCGTGACGGTCCGTCCGCAGGAGGATTATCTGTCGGTCATTCTGCCGGGCCACCTGGTCATCATTCAGAAGGACCGGCTGCTCGTGGATGCCGAGGAGCGCGGGAGTTTTCCGGCCAGCTCGTCCCGGATGCACGTCACGTACACCAACGGCACGCTGCGGGTGCTGGCCAACGGCGCGGAGGTGCTCAAGACGCCGCTCACCAACGCACCCGGAGCGAGCCAACCGCAGAAGAAGAAGTAGTCTTTATTGGAAAGGACGGACGGTTTTCCACCATCGCCAGCGGCCAGCGAGCGCATTGCCGGGCATCGCAACTGGAGGTGAAGGGCCGCAGAAGTGGCGTGAACTCGACGCCCACGCGACATGAACGGCCTGCGTGAAAACGTAGCCGCTGACGTGAGGAGAACCCGAGCGCCAACAAGAAACGGCGCAGCATGGGGCCAACGTACCTGAGTGGAACAGCCGAGGTCGCGGTACCGCAGGCGTCTCGCCTGCGAGTTCGGGCGGCGTCTCGCCGCCCGTTTCGACTCGGGGCGAGACGCCCCGCGAACTCGCAGGCGGGACGCCTGCGGTACCCAGGCGCCACCGTACGTTGGCAGGCGTATGGAACGCACGCGCCATGCGGGGAAATCCGCCTCCCCACGTCGGCGGCTACGATCTGGCGACTGTTTTCTCACAGTCTGTGCAGGCCGCGCTCCGGGGCGACCGTTCAAATGGGGAAGGGCAACGCGACAATGCGCGCCACGCTCTCGCCCGCAGCGGTGCGCAGGGTGAGTTCCGCGCCGATTTGATTGGCCTCGCGCCGCACGTAGCCGAGGGCGAGGTTCGCGCGCAGGGTGGGCGACGCGACCGCGCTGGTGATGGAGCCGACTTCTTTTCCATCCTTGAAAAGTTTGTCGCCGCGCGCGGGCAGCTGCGGCAGCGCATCCGCCAGCCGCAGACCGCGCAGCGCCTTCGCGACGTTGCCGTAGGTGCGCAGGCGCGCGATGACTTCCTGGCCGATGTAGCAGCCCTTGGTGTAGCTCACGGCGGTGGCCTCGATGCCGGCTTCGGAGGGGAGATTGGTGTCGTCGAAGTCCGCGCCGAAGCGCGGGATACCGGCCTCGATCCGCGCGGTCTCGAGCGCCTGCCAGCCACACGCGCAGCCGCCGACGGCCTTGGTGGCGGCGATGAGTTTGTCGAACACCGCGCCCAGCGCCGCGACGGGCACGTAGAGATCGAAACCGCTGGTGCCGGTGCGCGGCAGATTCATCAGGTACAACGTGCCGAGCGTGGGATCGTTGAGCGTGGCGAACGCGCGGAGGTTCTTTGGCAATTCCATTTCCAAGCCGAGTCGCGCGACGACATCGGCCGCGCGCGGACCCTGCACGCTCAACAGGCCGTAATGCGGCGCGACATCCACAAGCTGCGCGTCATCGGCGATGACATATTTTTCGAGGCGCTCCATGACGGTGCGCGTGAGGCCCGGCTCGAAATCGAGGAGGAGTTCATCGGCGAGCGCGTAGATGTTCAGGTCGCTCTGCACCTTCCCCTTGGCGGTGACGACGGCGGCGTAACAGCCCTCGCCGGTTTTGAGCGCGGCGACGTAGTTCGTGACCTGGCCGTTGAGAAACTTCACGCGATCGGCTCCGAGCACGCACACGCGGCTGCGGAAGCTCAAGTCCAGCGCGGCGGCGGTCTCGTGCAGGGCGATGTGCTCGGCGGACGGGTCGGCGTAGTGGGACACCAACTCCGCACCGTTCAACTCACCGAACACGCCGCCGATCGCCGCGTGCAATTCGTGGAGGGGAAGCGGACTCATGGCGCGGAGTGTAGCGGCTGTGTCAAATTAGGGTGAAAAGGGATGATGGTTTGCGCAGCCGCGCAGCCGCGTCGGAGTGCGGCCGTCCCCGGCCGCAGCGACGTCCATCCGCGCGGGGACCGATGGAATTTACCCACGACTTCCTGCGCTCCTCCTTGCTGCGCCCGGGGACGGGCGCACTCCGCCGCGTGGGTTGTCAAAGCTCGGTCGCGCACTTTAGCCTGCGACCGTGCAACTCGTGGAGGGGAAGTGGACTCATGGCGCGGAGTGTAGCGGCTGTGTCAAATTAGGGTGAAAAGGGATGATGGTTTGCGCCGCCGCGCCGGAGTGCGGCCGTCCCCGGCCGCAGCGACGTCCATCCGCGCGGGGACCGCTGGAATTTACCCACGACTTCCTGCGCTCCACCTTGCTGCGCCCGGGGACGGGCGCACTCCGCCGCGTGGGTTGTCAAATCTCCCGCGCGCGCTTTAGCCTGCGGCCGTGCAATTCGTGGAGGGGAAGCGGACTCATGGCGCGGAGTGTAGCGGCTGTGTCAAATTAGGGTGAAAAGGGATGATGGTTTGCGCAGCCGCGCCGGAGTGCGGCCGTCCCCGGCCGCAGCGACGTCCATCCGCGCGGGGACCGATGGAATTTACCCACGACTTCCTGCGCTCCACCTTGCTGCGCCCGGGGACGGGCGCACTCCGCCGCGTGGGTTGTCAAAGCTCGGTCGCGCACTTTAGCCTGCGACCGTGCAACTCGACTTCTCCAGTCTGTTCAACCGCCGGCCGGCGCCACCGCCGCCGCCGGTGCGGCCGCGCACACCGACGCCCGCTCCCTCGCCCGCACGGGCGATGCTGTCCGTCACGGGCCGCGAGGTGCCGGTCGAGTTCGTCCGCAAACCCCGCGCCCGCCGCTACATTCTGCGGCTGCGACCGGACGGCGTCGCTCGTGTCACCATCCCGCGCGGTGGCTCGCAGGCCGAGGCGCTGGCCTTCGCGAATCGCCAACACGAGTGGATTGCGAAGCAGCTCCTCAAGCCGCGTCCCGCCGGTCCGGCAGAGTGGCTGCTGGGCACGGAAATTCTGTTTCGCGGCGAACGGTGTTTGCTCGGGGCCGGCGCTGGGCCACACGAGATTCGTTTTGCCGATCAGACCGCGCGGGTCGCGCCGGGCATTACGAATCTGCGGCACGCGGTCGAACGGCAGCTTCACCGGCTGGCGGTCGCCGAACTGGTCCCGCGCACGCTCGAGTTGGCGCAGTTGCACCAGTTGCGCGTGACGCGCGTGAGCGTGCGCAATCAGCGGTCGCGCTGGGGATCGTGCTCGGCGCGCGGGACCATCTCGCTCAACTGGCGGCTCATCCAGACGCCGCCATTCGTGCGCGACTACATCATCCTCCACGAACTGATGCACCTGCGGGAGATGAACCACTCAGCCCGCTACTGGCGCTGCGTCGAGGACGTTTGTCCCGACTACCGCGTTGCCGAGGCGTGGCTTAAGACGAATCACGGGCTGCTGCGGTGAAATTCCACGTAGCCGCCGACGTGAGGAGGCGGATCGGGCGCCGGGCGGGGGCCTCCGCCTCCTCACGTCGGCGGCTACGGACGAAAGCGCTCACCCGAGCGGGCGCACGACGGATTGGGGACGCAGGTAATCAAGGAGGGTCTCGGGGCTGTTCACGCCACCGCCGAGGCCGCTGAGATTGCAGCCGCCGTAGGGCACGCCGTGCGGGAAGAGGTTGTGCGCATTGATCCAACTGTTGCCCGCGACCATCGTCTCCGCGACGCGGTTGGCGCGCGCGAGGTCGGCGGACCACACGCTGTTGGCGAGGCCGTAGGTCGAGCGGTTCACAATTTCCACGGCTTCATCTTCCTGCTTGAACGGCAGGACGTACGCGACGGGGCCGAAGATTTCTTCGCGGCAGGCGACGTTGTTGCAATCGCCGCCGAGCAGCGCGGGCTTCACGTAGAAGCCGCCCGCGTGGCCTTTCACCGTTGCGGGGCCGCCGCGCAGGAGCACCTTCGCGCCCTCGTGTTCGCCGCGTTCGAGATAGCTCAGGACGCGGCGGCGCTGCTTCTCGCTGACCACCGGTCCCATCTGCGTGGCGGGATCGAAGCCGTGGCCGATGTGCAGCGAGGTCAGCGCCTTGGTCGCGCGCGTGACGAAGCGTTTGTAGATTTTTTCGTGAACCAGCCAGCGCGTCGCCGTGCAGCAGACCTGGCCGGTGTTAAGCGTGAGCGCGGAGGAAAGCGCGCTGGCGGCGTGGTCCACATCGATGTCATCGAACAACACGGCCGCGCCTTTGCCGCCGAGCTCGAGTTTCACGGGCACGAGATTCCGGCCGCACGCTTCGCCGACCAGTTTGCCGACCTCGGGCGAGCCGGTGAACGACATGCGCTTGAGGCCGGGATGCTGCGTCAGCGCGGCTCCGGCGGTCTCGCCGAGGCCGGTGACGACGTTCACCACGCCGTCGGGGATGCCGGCTTCCTTGACGAGTTGCGCGAAGTAGAGGGTCGAGAGCGGCGTGTCCTCGGCGGGCTTGATGACGACGGTGTTGCCCGCCGCCAGCGCCGGCGCGATGCCCCAGCCGACGAGCAGCAGCGGGAAGTTCCACGGAAAAATAAAGCCGCACACGCCGTAGGGCAGCCGCACCGAGCGCGCTTCAAAACCCGACACCGCGATCGGCTCGCGGCGGCGCGTGTGGACGGAGAGATCGGCGAAATAACGCAGCGTGGCCGCGACGTTCGGGATGTCGCCGCCGCGCGCCTGGGGCAGCGGTTTGCCGACGTCGAGCGATTCGATCTGCGCGAGGATTTCGCGGTGTTTGTCCACGAGATCGGCGAGGCGGTGGAGGAACACGGCGCGGTCGTTGGCGGGCAGCGTGGCCCAGCCGCTTTTGCGAAACGCCTCGCCCGCCGCCGCGACCGCACGGTCCACGTCGGCTGCGGTGCCAGCGGCGACGGTGGCGATGACCTTGCCGTTGCCGGGGTCGCGGGTCTCGAAGGTTGCACCACTGGCGGCATTGGACCATTCGCCGCCGATGAGGAGCTTGAGGGGTTGGGTGCCGAGAAATTTTTTGACGGCGGGATGAAGTGCGATCATGGCGGCGGTGGAGTTGGTGGTTTGTGCTTCGTGCCCGGCGGCCGACGCGAGACGAAGCGCGGGACCGGCAGGCGTGGATTTTTGTGCGGTGAAGCTAGCCCCGTGCGGGCGGTGAAGTCATGCAAAATGAAACGGCGGACAGAGGGACGACGGACTCACCGGAATGGGGCTGGGGCGATGTGGCAAAGGAATTGAGGCGATGGAATGGGGACGGGGCAACTTTTTGTTTTCATTCCTTTCCCTCCATTCCTCTGCCACATCCGGTTCGGGGATCGGGCGGTCCAACGGAACACCGCAGAGAGGGGAAGAAACGCAGAGGGAGGCGGGAGCAAGAAACAGAATTGCGCGTGGGCGGTCGAAGAGGTCCCGCAGATTCAGGGCGAACACAGATTTGGGAAAACAATCTGCGGTCGCTTTGAATCTGCGGGAGGCTCCCGGTTTTTCTTTCTCCCCTCTCTGCGAATCTTCCAATCTCTGCGGTGTTTTGTCGGTGCCGCCGCGGGGATCGGGAGGTCCAACGGAACACCGCAGAGAGGCGAAGAAACGCAGAGGGGGGCATGGGCAGGGAACAGAATTGCGCGTGGGCGGTCGAAGAGGTCCCGCAGATTCAGGGCGAACACAGATTTGGGAAAACAATCTGCGGTCGCTTTGAATCTGCGGGACGCTCCCGGTTTTTCTTTCTCCCCTCTCTGCGGATCTTCCAATCTCTGCGGTGTTTTGTCGGTGCCGCCGCGGGGATCGGGAGGTCCGACAGAACACCGCAGAGAGGGGAAGAAACGCAGAGGGGGGCGGGAGCAAGGAACAGAATTGCGCGTGGGCTGGCGGAGAGGTCCCGCAGATTCAGGGCGACCACAGATTTGGGAAAACAATCTGCGGTCGCTTTGAATCTGCGGGAGTTCTTCGGCGGTGGGCGGTACTCGCGAGCGGGCCGCCCGCGCTCCTGGATCAGTGTGCGAATGTTTGCCACGCGAGAAGGGTGGCGGCGGTGGCGAGGAGCAGGAGCAAGGCGAGAAGCA
>BJHT01000220.1 GCA_014193395.1 Verrucomicrobiota bacterium | reverse complement strand
GGGGGGGGGGGGGGGGTACGTTGGCAGGCGTATTCCCGAGATCGTCCGTGGGGTCCGTCTCGTCACCTCGGCGGCTACGGGCAGAGGCGGGCTGGTAGGGCGCGGTGTCCTCACCGCGCCGCCGGGGTGTTCGCACGGTCCAGCGGCGCGCTGGGGACAGGCGCGCCCTACCGGTGAAGGTTCCGGGAGCGCACCCGCCCACGGGGGCCGTTTTCCGCGCCCTCGCGGAAAACCCGTGCGGCACGAGCGCAGGTGGATTTTCGCTTCCTACCGAATGAGCGCGACCGACAGGAGTGCGATAGGAACGCAAGAATGCCCGGAGGGAAAACGCTGGGAACCTATGTGCTCCAAGGACCATAACGCGGGGTGAATTGGGCGAGCTTCTATAGAGCAGAAGATGGGCTGTCAACTTTTCACACAATTTTTGCGGAGCGGTGGCGAAGGGGGAAATGGGGCACGGACGTGCGACAGCGCGTCCTTACCGAATCGAGGTAGGGCCGCGTTGCGCGCGGCCCTGACATTTTCCTGACGGGGCGGGGGAGGGTGAGAGGACGATGGTGGCGGTCTTACGCGGTGTTTGAGGCGACAAGCTGTCGCCCCCCCCGGCGGGTTGGGAAGGGTTACGGACGCGCAGCAGCGCGTTCCTACCAAATCGTGGTAGGGCCGCGTTGCGCGCGGCCCTGACATTTTCCTGACGAGGCGCAGGGGAGGGTAAGAGGACGAAGGTGACGATCGTGCGCCGGGCGGAGGGAAAAGTTACGGACGCGCGCAACGCGTCCCTACCGGGATGGATTGGGCGCGCTGCGGCGCTGCGGGGCGTCCTTACGGGATCAGTCGAGGAACATGAACTCGTTGGCTTCGAGGAGGACCTGGGCGAGGCGGGACCAGGCATCGAAGGCGGGCGCGGGCGCGGTGGCGGGGGTTTTGAAATCTTTGGCGGCGTCCCAGATGAGTTTTTCGTCCGGGTGGGTCGCGGAGGGTTCGAGGCAGATGACGGGCGCCCAGGTGAAGTTGGCGTGCTGGTCGCGGCCGCGGGCGTCCACGGCGAAGTCGATGGTGTCGTCCGGTTCGACGGGCACGTCGTTGATTTCGGTGGTTTCCTCGGTGCCGTGGACGATCCATTCGCCGAGCTTGCCGCGGCGGCTGGAGACGATGCGCGCGCGCACGCCGTCGCCGAGGGGCTGGGTCGAGTTGAGTTGAATCGAAAGCTGGCCGGTGATCGCGAGGCGCGCGGAGCGGGGCACGATCCAGCGGCGGATGGTGGCCAGTTCGCTGCTGGGGCCGGCGAAGCCGCCGCGCGCGTTCAGGCTGGCGCGACCGAGCACGGGATCGATTTCGAGCGGCCCGCCTTTCCATTGGTTGCCGGCGACAAAGGGGAACGGCTCGAAGTTCGTGACGCGTCGCCGGTCCTCGTCGTAGGTGCCCGTGCCGTAGCGCCAGAGATCGGCGTGGGCGTTGGTCGTGACCTTGCTGGTGACGTTGGTGGCAACCGTGGCCGCCATGTTGGCCGCGCCGTTGGTCGCGATGTTCGCGGACGATGCAAGCGCCGACTGCGATTGGATGAACTCGAGACCGAGCGTGCGCTCTGAGGCGCTGGGATTACGCCCGAGGATCAGGCGATAGAGCTGGTCGAGGCGCGTGGCGGAATCTTCGCCGGCGCTGGTGTTCGCCGTGGCCGAGCGGCGGGCAACGTGGCCGGCTTGTTCCATGACGAAGCCGTTGTTCATCAGGTAGAGCGCCTGTTGCGCGACGATGGTTTCGTGGCGCTCAGCGACGTGCGCGTCGGCGCCGGGGAAATCGAAGTAGCGGTAGAAACCGGGAAGCGTCACGCGGTCCACGGTGCCGAACACGGTGCGACGGCGGACATTGTTTTTCGTGAGGTCAACCGGCGGCCCGCCAATCTTAGGATCAAGCCGACCGGCGACGGCGAGGAGGGAGTCGCGCACTTCTTCAAAGCCGAGGCGATGGCGGTTCATGCGCCAGAGCAGACGGTTGTCGGGGTCGGCGGCGCGCGCCGCGGGGTTGTCCGCGCTGGACTGCTGCCAGGTGGCGGAGAGGAGAATCTGGCGGTGCAATTGTTTGAGCGACCAGCCTTGCGCGATGAATTGCGCGGCAAGCCAGTCGAGCAGCTCGGGATGCGTCGGCGCTTCGCCGCGCAGGCCGAAGTCGCTCGGCGTGCGGACCAGCCCCGCGCCGAAATGCCATTGCCAGACGCGGTTGACGAGCACGCGCGCGGTGAGCGGGTTCGAGGGATCGACGATGGCCTGCGCGAGTTCGGCGCGACCGTGGCCGGGCGTGAACGGGCGCGCGGCATAGAGCGCGAGCACTTTCATAAAACCGCCGTGGGCCGGCTCGCCGGGGATGTTGGGGTTGCCCCGCACGAACACGCGCTGCGCGTAGCCGCGGCCGGATTCGCTCAGGCTCATGGCGCGCGGCGGCACGCCGGGCGATTCGAGATACAGGCGCGCGAGCTTGCGCTCCTTGTTGCGCAGTTCGTCGAGGTCCTTCTGCGTGAGGTAATCCACGACGTCCTCGGGCGCGACGCGCAGGGGCGAGTCCGACACGGTCAGGACTTGTCGGACGGCGATCTGAGCGGCATCGGGAAACGGCTCGGCCTGGCACCGGACGAGCAGTTCCCCGTAGCGTTTGGCGACTTCGGTGAGCGATGCGGGCGGCGTGGCGAAGGCGCTCGTGACCGCCGCGTTGCCCGACGCCTTGCGCGCCTGCTCGGTGACCTGTGCGACCTGGTTGGTGAAGTCCTTGTCGGCGACGGCGGCGAACACGCGCCACGCCGCGAACACGCGCTCCTGCGGCGGCGACAGGCGTTGGAGAAAATCCATCCAGCGGCGCAGTCCGCGCTCGCTGAGCTGTTTCGATTTGGCAAGCGACTTGAACTTGCTGTCGCTCGTCGCCTCGGCCTCGCGGGCGGCGAGCAGATAGGCGGCGATCTTCTCGGGCGAACGCAGGTCGGCGGCCAGCGCGCTTTTGCGCTGCTGGAGAAACTCGTTGATCTCGGCCACCACCGGCGCGGCCTCGTGCTGGTAAGTGAGGAACAGGTCGGCGCGCTCGGGGAGCGAGGCGAGCTTGCCGAGCAGCGTGCGGCGCAGCTCGACGAGGCGCTTCATCTCGTCGGCGGAGAAGAACTGGCCCAGCTCATTCACCGGCACCTGCACCGGGCTGTCGTTGCCGCGCAGGACTTGGCGCAGCGCCTCCTGCTCGACATCGCCCGCGGTTTCCTGTGCGTCGTATTTCGTGAAGAGCGCGACGTAACGCCCGGCCAGTTCGGCGAGCGTTTTCGGCACCGGCGTGAGCAGCGGCGTGACGTGACGGTTCAATTTGCCGGCCCGCTCCTTTTCAATCACCGCCGCCGCGCGCGTCGCGAACTCGGCCTCGGGCAGCGCCGCGAGCGCGTGCCACGGCGCGAAGATCGGATGCGGATTGCGCGTGGTGTTTTTCAGATAGCGGACCCAGCGCTGGAAGATGCGCTCGTCGAGATTCTGCGCCTTGGCGAAGGAGCGGATTTCATTGTCCTTTTTTTCCAACTGGCCCTCGGCGGCGAGGAGGTATTGCTGAAGTTTTTCGGGCGCACGGAATTCGTTGCGCAGCGCCGTGACGCGCGTGGTGAGAAATTCCTCGATCGGCGCGCGGAGGGCGGCGATCTCGCGTTCGGTGCGGGCTTCGGCGGGGCGCGCTGCGATTTCGGGCAGCGCAGCCAGCGTGCCCGCACCATCGACGGGCAGGCGCGCGGCGGCGAACAGGCCGTAGAGCGAATAATAATCCTGCGTGCTGACGGGGTCGTACTTGTGATCGTGACAGCGCGCGCACTGCACCGAGACGCCGAGCAGGCCGCGCGTGACGACGTCGATCTGGTCGTCGATCACGTCCGGCAGCGTGCCGGTGAACCAGCGGCCGACGGTGAGAAAACCGAGCGCCGCCTGGTCCGCGGGCCGCGCGTGGGAATACTGGTCGGCGGCGAGTTGCAGCGTGACGAAGCGGTCGTAGCGGAGGTCTTCATTGAGCGCGTTGATGACCCAGTCGCGATAGGTGTGGGCGAAGGGCCAGCGTTTGTCCTCGCCCGCGCCGACCCAGCGCGTGTCGCCATAGCGCGCGACATCGAACCAATGCCGCGCCCAATGCACGCCGTATTGGCGCGACTCGAGGAGGCGGTCGATGACCTTGGCGAAGGCGCCGGGCGAGGCGTCGGCGAGAAAGGCGTCGATCTCCTCGGGCGTGGGCGGCAGGCCGGTAAGCGTGTAGGTGGCGCGGCGCAGGAGCGTGGGTTTGTCGGCGGGCGGCGAGGGCGGGAGTTTCGCGGCGTTCAGTTTCGCGAGGATGAATTGATCGATGGGATTGCGCGGCCACGACGACGGCTCGACCGACGGGGGCGTGGGTTTTTCCACGGGGCGGAGGCTCCAGAACTGTCGGGCTTTCGCGAGATCGAGGGACGGCTTGAACGCCGGAGCAGCGCGGCTGTCGTCGGGATGAGGCGCGCCGAGCTTCACCCACGCGACGAAATTCTGGACCTCATCGGCGGTGAGTTGGTCCGTGTCCTCGGGCGGCATTTGCAGGTCCTTGTTGACCCGGCGAATGGCGCGGATCAGCAGGCTGCCGCTCGGATCGCCGGGCAGCACCACGCGGCCCGAGCGTCCGCCCGCGAGCAGCAGGTCGCAGCGGTCGAGCCGCAGCTTGCCCTCCTGCTTTTCGGGGCCGTGACATTTCACGCAGCGGGTCGCGAGGACGGGGCGGATTTTGTTTTCGAAAAAGTCCACGCCCGCGCGGGCCGCGTCAGTTTCCGCGGCCATGGCGCCTGCCAGGGAGGCCGATAGGAAGACGAGGCACCACAGGGCAACGCGGAGGAAGTGGAGCGGCATTGGAAACAACGTGGCTTGGAAAATAGGGGCACCGGGCGGGCGGCAGTGTGGCGCGCAGTTCAACGACGGATAGAGGTGGCGCAGCGATCCGGTTTCATTTTGCGCGGCTCAGACGGTGGCGGTCGCGGACGATGTTCATCATGGGAGCGGGGGCTGGGTCGAGCCGTGAAAGCCCGAGAAAAGAGGGGCCGGAGCAGACCCATCGCAGACACAACCGCTGCGGCGAGCGCGCTGCAGGCGCAGAGCGACAGCGGGTGATCTGGCTGACCACACTGGACGGAGCCACTCGTGCGCACGACCAAGTTGGGCAGGGGAATTTAGGGCAGGGAATGGGAGGGAAGGAGTTGGCAGCGGGCCGGGCGGACGGTTCCCGCCCGCAGCGGTCGCAGACTTGGAAAGGCAGAGGTTGCGGTACCGGCGGATGGCAGTCGTGGCCGGAGAAGGGGCGGGATCCTGGTTGAGCAAAACTGGTGGGTTGGCCGGGACTCGAACCCGGGACCAATGCCTTAAAAGGGCACTGCTCTACCAACTGAGCTACCAACCCACCGAAAGGGGTTTCGCACGACCGCAACACAGCGCGGTCCGACGAAAGAGGCGCGAAACTAATGGGCACCCCCGGTGGCTGCAAGCCCATTAACCCGGAATTTTTGAGCGGCGAAATGCGGTGGTTTTGCGCGCAGGACGGGGTCAAAAATAGGGTCGGGTGCGGGCCGTCGGCGGTGCGGGCAGCGGGATTTTCGGGGAGCGAACTGGCGGCAAACTGAGACGTTGGCCCTGCCCTGCCGAAGCGCGCACCACCGCGACGGGGGCGGTGATATTTTTGTGCGCGACTCTCCCGGCACTGCCGCTGCGGCTGATCCCGCGCTCCGGGGGGCGTGCCGCCTGCGCACGCGCCGGGATGGTGCCCGTCTTTTTTGCGCCAGCCGAGCGGGGCGCTTGTCTTTTCGAGGGTGCTCCGTAAGCTGGCCGCATGAAGAAAGAAGTCGTCCCCGTGAAGGTCCGCGGAATCCTCCCCGCCAACAGTGGCTGTGCGATTTTTCTGGGGAACGACGAGAAGGTATTTGTGATCCAGGTCGAGCCGAACATGGGGCAGGTGATCGGCATGTTTCTCCGGGACACACCGAAGGAACGCCCGCTGACGCACGATCTGGTGAACGATGTGTTCAAGGGGTTCGGCATCGCGGTGGAACGGGTGGTCATCACCGACCTCAAGAACTCGACCTATTACGCGCGGTTGATCCTGGCGCAGGAGAACGAGCTGGGCAAAAAGCTCGTCGAGGTGGATGCGCGGCCGAGTGATTGCCTGGCGCTGGCGTGCGCGCAAAAGCGGCCGATCTACGTCGCCACGCGGTTGTTCGAGAAGGTCGAGGACATGAGCGAAATCCTCGACCGCATCAACGAAGGCGGGCAGGGCGAGGGCGATTCCGAGAAGTAATTCCAACGCGCTGTTCACGATGCCCCCCGCCGCCCCCGCCTCCGCCGCCGCGCCGCTGGTGCTGTTGTTTGGCGACGATGATTTCGCCGTCAAACAGAAGGCCAAGGAGCTTTTTCAAAAATGGTGTGCCGAGGTTGGCGGCATGGATCACGAGACGATCGACGCGGGCGCGGGCAATGCGGGCGAGGCGGGCAAGGCGCTGGCGAAATTGCGCGAGGCCTTGCAGACGCTGCCCTTCTTCGGCGGCGGCAAGGTGGTGTGGTTCAAGGACTGCAATTTTTTCGGCACGGACCGCACGAGCGATTCCCGCGATGTCACCGAGGGCGTCGCCCAACTGGCCGAGGATCTCAAGACCTTTGACTGGTCGAATGTCCGCCTGTTGATCTCCGCGAGCGCGGTGGACAAGCGCCGCACCTTTTACAAAACCCTGGAGAAACGCGGGCGCGTGGAGATTTTCGCCGGCCTTTCCTTTGAGGACAAAGACTGGATGGCCAAGGCGGAGAATCTCGCGCTGCGGCAGTTGCGCGGGTTGCAAAAAGAGATCGTCGACGACGCCCTCGCCGCGCTGCTGGAGACGGTCGGCCCCAACACCCGGCATCTGGCCGCGGAGGTCGAGAAGGTGGCGCTTTACGTCGGCGCGCGCGGCGAGATCACGCTGGCGGATGTCACGGCGATCGTCACGCGCAGCAAGCACGCGCGGGCCTTCGCGCTGGGTGAGGCGCTGGGCGACCGCAAGCTGGCGGTGGCGTTGCATGTGCTGGACGAGGAGTTGTGGGAAATGAAATCCGACAAGCAGCGGAACACCATCGGACTGCTCTACGGCCTGATCTCGAAAATGCGGACGGTGATCTTGGCGAAGGAAATGATGGCGGCGGGGGTGCTGCGGCCGACGGATAATTTCAGCAGCTTCAAGGCGCAGCTCGAGCGCATCCCGGCGGAGTTGCTCGGGGGCGAGCGCAAGATTCCCGCGCTGGATCTCAAGCCCTACCCGCTCTTCCGCGGCACGCAGCAGGCGGCCAATTACACCTCGGCGGAACTGGTCCGCGCGATGGACCTGCTGTTGGAATGCAATTTGAAACTGGTCTCGACTAGCGTCGCCGAGGACTTGCTGCTGCAGCAGGTCATCACCCGGATTTGCAGTGGGGCGCGTCCGGCCGCTGGCGGCGCGCGGGGAGCGGGCGGGCCGGCTGGTGGCCGCGAGGCGGCCGCGCCACGGCGGTGGTGACGGAGTTTTTTGGGATGATGATTTTTCCCGGCAAACGCGGACGTGAAATTCATCCTTGGAAGGAAGGAATGCCGGGAGAAGGATTCGGGCACCGTGATCGGGCGCCGTGATGGGGCGCAGATTTAACGGGTTGGAAATTTCGTATGGGCACACCGTCAGCCACGATGTTGGTGTCGATAATCGACAAGCTGGTGCTGGTGAAGATCAGCGGGCGGGCTAACTTTGCCGCGAGCGTGGATTTCAAGTCCCTCGTCAGCGAACTGCGCGCGCGCGGCGACCACGCCTTCGCCTTGGAGCTTTCCGAATGCGTCATCATGGACAGCACGTTTCTGGGGGTGTTGTCCGGCCTCGGGTTGAAGATCGCCGAGACCGAAGGACCGTCCCGGCTCATCCAGTTGGTCAACGCGCCGCCGCGCATCGTGGACCTCCTCGAAAATCTCGGCGTCTCGCACCTGTTCAAGATGTGCCAGCAGTCCGTGCCGAGCCTCACGCAGTTTGAGGCGGTCCCAGCCAGCGGAGTCGCGCCGACCCGCGAAGAGATTTCCCGCACCTGCCTGGAGGCGCATCAACTCCTCATGGCGATCAATCCCGACAACGTGCCGAAGTTCAAGGATGTGGCGCGGTTTCTGGCCGAGGACTTGAAAAAAATCACCGGCGGCGCGGCGAGCGAAACCCCGCGTTGAGGGCGCAGGGGGTGCGGGGTCGCGGCCTGGTGGCCAGGGGAGGAAAGGGACGCGCGGCGGTGCGGTTTGGAGTGCGGTGACTTGTCACCCCTTTTGCGCAGGCGCCTCGTCCCCGTCGAACTTCCGTGCGGCTCCGGTCACGCGGGCGCGCCGGCGCTGGCGCGAGCCGTGGACGCGCCCTTCGCGTGCTCACGCGCTCGGAGGTCCGACGGCGACAAGTCGCCTCGGAAAAGCGGTGACAAGTCACCGCACTCCAAAATTAGCGCCCCGCCGGTCACGGCTTCACTGCCCGTGTTCTGCCGTGGTTCGACGGCCGTTTTTGGGATTAGCGGCCCGCCACTTTCTTCGCCCCGCCGATGCTGAAAAGATGCTTCTCGGTGTGAATGAAGAGCCGCCCGAGCGCCACGGCGGGCGTGGTGTGACACACTTCGTTCAGCGCGTGCCGGTGCAGGACATTGAACTTCTCGCTCGCCTCCGCCACGACCAGTTCGCCGGCGGTGGAGACGCAGATCAGCCGGCCATCCACCCACACGGGCGAGCCGAAGAAATTGCCGCCGACGCGTTCTTGAAAACGGATGTCGCCCGTCGGTGCGTGCAGGCAGGTCAGCACGCCGCCGTCGCTCCACAGCCACACGAGTTCGCCGACAGCGATGCCCGTGGGCACATAGGGCGCGGATTTCTTCATCTCATAGGCCAGCGTGGCGGGCGTCTTCGCCGCGGCGTCACCGGGCTTCACTGCGGTCACGTAATGCCCGCCGCCGCCGCTGCCGCACGAACCCAGAATCAAATCGCCCGCGAGGATCGGCGAACTGCAACTGCGCATCGTGAAGGCCTGCTCGTATTCCCACAGCACCTTGCCGCCCGTCGGTTCCACCGCATAAATCCCGTGCGCCTGGCTGTGGAATATCAGCGCCGTCTGCCCGTTCTTCGGCTCATACACACACGGCGTCGCGTAGGAGACGACGGCGCTGCGGCGCGGCGTCTGCCACACGGTCGCACCCGTTTTCGCGTCCACCGCCAGCACAAAACTGGTCCCGCTGCGCGTGGCGCCCTTCACCGACTTGGCGTCGTCCTGCTCGTTGCCGAGGATCACCATCCCGCGATAAAGAATCGGCGACGTGCCGCAGCCATGCTGGCTGACGAACGGCCCGAAATCCCGCTGCCAGATCAGCTTCCCGCCGTGATCCAGCGCCGCCATCTGGTAATGCTCCGGCTCGTTCCACGTCACGTACACGCGCTCCGCATCCACTGTCGGCGTCGCGGACGCGTAGCTGTTGAACTTGTGCCGCGGAAACGGCGTGAGGGGAAAATCGTGCTGCCATAAAATCTTTCCGTCCTTTGCATCGACGCACACCGCCTGAAACCCGCCCGCCTTGTCGCCCGTGGTCGTCACAAACACGCGCTCGCCCCACAGCACCGGCGACGAATGCCCGACACCCGGCAGCGCCACCTTCCAGTTGATGTCCGCGTCTGTGATTTTCGTGGGGATCGTTTTCGCGTGGCTGATCCCGGTGCCGTTCGGCCCGCGAAACCGCGTCCACTCCTGCGCCGAGGCCGCGAGCGAAACGTCGAGGAAGCCGAGAACGAGCAGCAGCGGGGTGAAGATGTTTTTCATGAGCATTGGCGGGAGCAGACGTTGGTGGGCGGATGCTGATTCTAGCCCGGATATTTCATGGACCAGTCGCAGCCGCACGCTGCTCGCCCTTGTAGCGCAGGTTTCCAAACCTGCTGTGTCGCCGACTTCCAAGTCGGCAGGGTATCGGCCTCGCCGGACGCACCGCGGGTTTAGAAACCCGCGATACAGCAGGCTTGGAAGCCTGCGCTACAAACTGAGCGTGAAATATCCGGGCTACCCGGTGCGGGACAACAAGCTCGTTCTACATCGCCCGCTGGAGCGCGACCGGTGAACTCGCATTCGCTCTCATCCGCGCCGCGCTTGGTGTGCGCGCAGGCGAGCGCCCCGTGCGTGTTTCTACGGGGGAGGAGACAGTGCGAAGAGTAGCCGCCGAGGTGACGAGGCGGAGGCAACTGACACCAGCGGCGCTCCAATCCGCCTGCCAACGTACCTGCCGGGCGGCAGCGGATACTGGAGCAGCGAGCGAAGTGTGCCGATACACGCACGGAAACAGGGCAGCGGAATTTTGGGCAAAGGAATGGAGGCAAAGGAATGGGAACAGGGAATTTTTTTGTCTTCATTCCTTTGCCTCCATTCCTTTGCCCATTCAGTTTCGGCGACTGGGATTCTGATTCACGTTGCGCATGCCGCGCTTGACGGGCCGTCCGCCTGCCAACGCAGCCCCCTTTGATTTTTCTGGTACGTTGGCCTCATGCTGCGCCGTTTTTTGGCGCTCGGGTTCTCCTCACGTCGGCGGCTACGACCTGTGGGCGGTTTTCACACCCGCTCGGAAGACCGCGCTCCGCTTGCCCGTACTGGACAGTTACGGCCGATCCGCCGCGCACCCGCCCGCCGCGACGGGAAACGGTTTTACATCGCTTCGCCCCCGACTAGCTTCGCGACGTGAATCGCGTTCCCGATCGCTCATCCCGTGCCGACGCCGCCACCCGCCTTGCGCGCGGGATTATCGCAGCGGTGTTGCTCGCGCTGTTAGCGCCGATCTGCTCGTCCGCGCCCGCCGCGACGACCGCCAGCACTGCGGGCGTGACGTTCGAGAACGACGTCGAGGCCGTCCTTGCGAAGGCCGGTTGCAGCCTCGGGACCTGTCATGGCAACGCCACCGGCAAAGGCGGTTTCAAGCTTTCCCTGCGCGGCTTTGATCCCGACTTCGATTTCGCCGCCCTCACGCGCGAGCAATTCGGCCGGCGCATCAATCTCGTCGAACCCGACCGCAGCCTGATCCTGCGCAAGGCGCTGGCGCAGGTCGCGCACGAGGGCGGCAAACGATTCGAGACCGGCTCGTGGGAACACGAAACCCTCCGCGACTGGATCGCCGCCGGCGCCCCGCGCACCACGGCCAACGCCCCACGCCTCGTGAAGCTCGAAGTCACCCCTGCCGAGCAAATCCTCCTCGACCCCGCCGCCACCGTGCAGCTAGCGGCGCGCGCGATTTTCTCCGACGGCTCGACCCGCGACGTCACGCGCACGGCGTGCTACGAAGCGGTCAATGTCGGCCTCGCCGCCGTGGGCGCGACCGGCGGCGTCACGCGCCTGGGCTTTGGTGAAACGACCGTCCTCGTGCGCTTCCTGCACCTGCAACAACCCGTGCGCCTCGCCTTCGTGCCCGCGCGTCCGGGCTTTCGCTGGAGCGCGCCGACGCCGCACAACTTCATCGATGAACACGTCTTCGCGAAGCTCCAGACGCTGCGACTGAACCCCTCGCCGCTCGCGCCGGACGAGGTCTTTGTGCGCCGCGCGTTTCTCGATTTGCTCGGCCTCCTGCCCACGCCCGACGAGGCCCGCGCCTTCCTCGCGGACGCACGACCGGACAAGCGCGCGCGGCTCGTGAACCAGTTGCTCGAGCGTCCCGAGTTCGCCGATTTCTGGGCGCTCAAATGGGCCGACCTCCTGCGCGTCGAGGTCCGCAGCCTCGATCCCAAAGGCGTGCAGGCGTTTCATCATTGGATCCGCGAAAGCCTCGCGGCGAACCGGCCGCTGGATCAGTTCGCCCGTGCCATCCTCACCGCACGCGGCAGCACCTACGCGAATCCGGCGGCCAATTTCTATCGCGCCAGCCGCACCGCCGCCGTGCGCGGTGAAGCCATCGCGCAGGTCTTCCTCGGCACGCGGCTGCAATGCGCGCAATGCCACAACCACCCGTTCGACCGCTGGACTCAGTACTACTACTACGTCTTGGCCGCCGTGTTC
>BJHT01000219.1 GCA_014193395.1 Verrucomicrobiota bacterium | reverse complement strand
CAAAGACAACCGCACGCGCGGCATGGCCGAAGAGGTCGGCGCACGCTGGCTCGGCGTGCGCGACTTCGTCGCCAACCATGGCCGCAGCCTGAAGGACTTCCCCGAGTTCACGCCCGCCGTGCGTGATGCGCTGGCCGAGGAACCGGTGCGTTTCTTTGAGGACCTGCTCATCAACGACCGCGCGGTGAGCGATGTGATCGCCACCGACGCGGTGGTGGTCAACGAAGTCCTCGCCAAGCACTACGGCATTCCAGGCGTGAAGGGCCCGGAGTGGCGACGTGTGGAAAAAGTCGCCGCCTACGGTCGCGGTGGCCTGCTGGGACTCGGCGCGGTGCTCGCCAAGCAATCCGCCGCCGCACGCACCAGCCCCATCAAGCGCGGTGCTTGGCTGGCTCACATGCTCGGTGATCGCTTGCCCAAGCCTCCGCCCAATGTGCCGCCGCTGCCCGAAGCCGTGCCCGCCGGACTGAGCGTGCGCGAGTTGACCGAGCGCCACCGCCAGGACCCCAATTGCGCCGCCTGCCACGTGCGCATCGACCCGTATGGCATGACGTTCGAGCAGTTCGATGCCATCGGCCGCTTGCGGCCCGCCAGCGCGATGAAGCCCGGCGAGAGCCGTGCAACGCTGCGCGATGGCACCGAGATCAAGGACCTCGCTGGCATCCGAAACTACGTCGCCGGCCCGCGTCGCGAGGACTTGCTGCGCACACTCGCCCGCAAGCTCACCGGCTACGCCCTGAGCCGCACCGTGCTGCCCTCGGACCGCGCACTCGTTGATGAAGTGAGCAAGGCGATGATCGCCGGCGGACGCTGGTCAGACGCCCTGCTCGTCATCGTCCGCAGCGAACAGTTCCGTTGCATCCGGTCGGCGAAGGAGATGGCGAAACAATGAGACGGCTTTCCAACGACTCCCGAACCAACTAAACCAAGAGCGAATAATCCCGAACCTAGAATCTCCATGAACATCCAACGCAACCAATGGCTCATCAGCCGCCGCCACGCGCTCCGCGGAATCGGAGCGATGCTCACATTGCCTCTGCTCGATTGCATGAAACCGGCCCGGGCCGCCGCCGCGAGCACAGCCAGCCTGCCGCCGACGCGCACCCTCGTGACCTTCACCGGCATGGGTTTCCACTCGAAGCACTGGTGGGCCAAAGGCGAGGGCGCGGCGATGGAGTTGGGGCCTTGCCTGAAGCCGCTGGAACCCTGGAAGGAGCGCATGGTCTTCCTTCGCGGCCTGTGGAACGAGCAGGCCAACAAGCACGGCATTCATTGCATGCAGACCGGCAACATGCTCAGCGGCGCGCCGTTGGCGACCAGCGAGGTCCGCACGGGCGTGAGTTTCGACCAGGTAATGGCGCAGCGGATCGGCGACCGCACGGAGCTGCCGTCGCTCGTGCTCGGCTGCGAGGAGGCGACGCCCGGCCTCCAGGACGGGCTGCCCCTGCTTTATGGCTCGCACATCTCGTGGAGTTCCGCCGTGTCGCCGACCTGGACCGAGACGCGGCCAGCGCTCGCCTTCGATCAGCTTTTCCGCACCGAGCGCGGGCGTGACGACCGCCGCGTCGTCGATGCCGTGCTCGACGACGCAAAGTTGCTCCAGCAGAAGCTCGGCAGCGCGGACCGTCAGCGTTTTGAGGAATACCTCAGCTCCGTCAATGAGATCGAGGGCCGCCTCAAGCGCGCCGGAAAAGAACGCGCGGCCGGCGAATGGAAGCCGACCCTCAGCACCCCCGACCGCCCGCGCCCGGCGGACGGCATCCCGGCGGATCTGCCGGAGTATTGGAAGCTCATGAATGACGTCCTCCTGCTCGCCTTCCGCACCGACTCCACGCGGATCGCGACGTTGAAGTATTGCAACGACGCGTCGAACATCGTCTATTCGCACCTAGGCATCCGCGACCACCACCACTACCTCGCGCACGCCCAGCCCGAGTCACTGATCATGCTCAACCAGTTCTTCACGTCGCAGCTTGCCTATCTCTGCCAGCGCATGAATGAGATTAAGGAGGGCGACAACACGTTGCTCGACAACACCGCCATCATGCACTGCTCCAGCATGCTGCACGGCAACCACGACGCCGGACAGCTCCCGGTGGTGCTCCTCGGCGGCGCCGGCGGCAATCTCCGCGGCGGCCGCGTGCTCGACTACCTCGACAAACCCAACCGCCGCATGTGCAGCCTGTTCCTCAGGCTCATGGACTGGGGCGGGCTGAAGCTGGACCGCTTCAACGATTCGACCGAGCGGCTTCCGGGTGTCTGAACCACACCAACCACCGACCATATCCATGTTCCACCGCCGAAACTTCTCGCGTTCCAGCCTGCTCCTCACCGCCATCCTCGGCATCGCCGGTGCCGTCCGCGGTGCGGAACCCTTCGAAGCCTTCTTGGAGAAGCATTGCATCCGCTGCCACGGACCGGCGAAGCAGAAGGGGGAAGTGCGGATCGACCGGCTCTCGCGCGATTTCAAGTTGGGCACGGACAGTCATCGCTGGGCCGAGGCCATGGAGAAGGTCAACAGCGGCGAGATGCCTCCGAAGAAGGAAGCGAAGCCCACGCAGTCTGAGATAGCGGCGTTCATGACGACCCTCGATGCGCGGCTCAAGGAGGGACGGGCGGCGCGCATGGCGGCGCGGCCGGCGGTGGCGCTTTATCGTCTGAGCCGGAAGGAGTATCAGAACACGGTCTATGATCTCCTCGGCGTGCGCTACGATCCCGCCAAGCCGGGGGAGCTGAACGAGGACACGCGGTGGCACGGCTTCGAGCGCATCGGGTCAGAGCTCACACTCTCGCCGTCGCATGTGGACCGCTATTACCGCGCGGCGGAACTCGTGCTGGACCGCGCTTTCCCGGCGGCTGCGTCGGGCGAGGCGCGCAAGGTCCGCAAGACCGCTGCGGAGTTGCGTTACAGCGGCGGGAAGAACCAGCAGGCCGCGCTGGACCGGTTCGGCATCAAGCGGCCGCTGCGTTACCTCCTCTTCCCCGGCAATGTTCAAAATGCGCTTTCACCAAACTGGCTCGGGAGAACGGGGCCAGAGCACAGCGGGCTCTACAAAGTCCGCATCCAAGCCAGCGGCATTCGCCCGATCGGCGGCCAGACCGCGCATCTGAGCATTGGCAAGCGGACCGGTGAGGAGACGGTGGATGGCCTGATCGAGTTTGACCTCACGGCACCGGAGGACCGTCCGCAGGTTTATGAGTTCGAGGTGTTTCTCGAGATGCCATTGTCTTTGGACTTTTGCGTGGTGGCGACGGATGTGGTGGATCGCAGAGCAGGCGCAGCCTTCCGCAATGCGCTCACCAGCGGCAGCTATCTTTTCACGCACAGCAGCGAGACGGCGCTGTTGAACCCGAACGCTCCGCAGATGTTCGATGACAAGGGGAACGGCCTTTTTTCCACCGTGATCCTCGATTGGATCGAGTGGGAAGGGCCGCTGGTGTCGGAAGCGGAGAAGTCGCGGCGCAAGGGCGTGCTGCCGCCGGATGACGCGACGCCCGAAATGGTCGCGGAGCATCTGCAACGCTTTGCCGAGCGCGCCTGGCGTCGGCCGGTGAAGCCGGGCGAGTTGGACCAGTATCTGCAGTCCTATCGCACCGAGCGTGAGGCGGGCGAGAAGATGGCCGATGCCTATCGAGTAGCGTTGGTGGGCGTGCTGACCTCCAGGAATTTCATCTACCTCGTCGAGGGCGACACGGTGGCTCGCGAGCGACTCACGGACGCGGAACTCGCCTCGCGGCTCTCGTATTTCCTCTGGAGTTCGATGCCCGACGACGCGCTCATCACCGCAGCCAAAGCCGGCCCGCTGAACGGCGATCGCCTCGCAAAGGAAGTGGACCGGATGCTGACCGATCGCAAAGCCGGCCGGTTCATTGATGACTTCGCGCGGCAGTGGCTGCAATTGCACCGTCTCGGCATGTTCGTGCCGGACAAGAAGCTCTACCCCACTTACGACGCCTGGCTCGAGACCAGCATGCGCGCCGAGCCGGTGGAATTCTTCCGCGAACTGTTTGGCAAGAACCTGCCCATCGACGGCTTCGTGGAGTCCGACTGGACGATGGCCAATGCCCGGCTTTGCGATTTCTACGGACTGCCCGGACCGAAGGCGGGCGGCTTCGAGCGCGTGTCGCTCAAGCCCGAGGATCATCGCGGCGGTCTGCTCGCGATGGGCGCGGTGCTGGGCCTGACCTCCGACGGCACGCGGCATCGTCCGGTGCATCGCGGCGTCTGGCTCAGTGAAGTGATCTTCGGCAAGACGCCGCCGCCGCCGCCCGCGAACGTGCCCGCCATCGAGCCACCTACGCCGCAAAGCCCGAAGGCAACGCTGCGCCAAAAGATCGAAGCCCACCGCAACGACGCCAACTGCGCGGCCTGCCACGCGAAGATCGACCCGCTGGGCATCGCCTGGGACAACTACGACGCCATCGGCCAGTGGCGCACCCACGAGAAAGTCGCGGCAGGTGTCGGCAAGGATCCCGTGGTCGATCCCTCCGGATCGATGCCTGATGGACGCGCCTTCAAGGATGCCACCGAGTTCAAGCAGCGTCTGATCGAGGATCGCGACAAGGTTGCCCGCGCTTTCATTGAGCACCTTTGCACCTACGGCCTGCGGCGCGTGCTCTCGTTCGACGACCAGGACGACCTCAACGCCATCCAAGCCGAAGCCAAGAAAAACCAATACCGGGTCAAAGACATCATCCGCGCCGTGGCACTGTCCGATCTGCTAAAGAAGCGATAGCGAACGAGGTAGCCGGACAATCATGACCGACAAAAACCGAATTCAGAAACGGGGGGATGGGAGGCGCGCGCTCCGCATCGTTCCCCTGTTCTTGTCAGTCATCGTTTTTTCGGGAAACCACGCTGAGGCCGCAACCGTTCCGCTTTCATTCATTGCCAAGCATTGCGTGGAGTGCCACGACGACTCGGTCAGGGAGGGCGACTTTCGTGCGGACTTGCTGCCAAAGCATCTTGGTGATGCGGCGAGCCAGAAGGCCTGGAGCCGGGTGCTGGCGCGCGTGCAGAGCGGTGAAATGCCTCCGCCAAAGAAGAAGGATCGCCCCGGGGAAAAAGAGGTCCAAGCAGCGCTGGGAACACTCAAGGCAGCGTTTCACGAAGCAGCGCTGGCGAAACACGGCGAGTCCGGGCGAGTCCGCGTGCGTCGTCTCAACCGGCTCGAATACGAGAACACCGTTCGTGACCTGCTCGGCATCGATACGCCGCTGCGCGACCTGTTGCCGGAGGACGACCACCGCGACGGATTCAACAACCAAACTTCGGCGTTGAGCATTTCGCCGGTTCACATCCAGCAATACATGGCGGCGGCGGATCGCGCGCTCGATGCCGCGAGCGTCCGCCAGGCCCGGCCCGAAACCAAAACGCACCGCTTCGCCTTCAATCACGAGGCGGAGAAGCCTTGGTCCGCTTACGCGCACAACCGACTTCAGTGCAACCTGCATGGCGAGGACCTCCATTTCTTCCTCGATACCCACATCGAGGTGCCGGTCGCGCTGCGGCAGTTCGAGGCGGTCACACGGGAGACGCCCGGCCGCTATCGCATCCGCATCACGACCGAGTCACGCGACACGACGAATGGCGAAGATCTGATTTACAGCGTGTGGGTTGCCGCGGGCGGCAAGCGGAAGGAATTGCTCGGCCACTTCGACGCGCGGCATCGCCAGGAAAGCTCCATTGAGCTGACCCGTGCCTTTGAGCGCGGCGAAACGATCATCATCGCGCCCTATCGCATGGCCAAGGTGCGGATTGATGCGGGCTACAGCGTCTATCTGCCCGACAAGCAGGACAAGATCCCCAAAGGCTGGCACCACATCAGCAATCCCAACCCGCCCATCGCCACCGTGGGGCCGGCGATCGTGGTGAAGCCAGTGGAGATCACCGGTCCGTTGATCGACACCTGGCCCCCAGCCGGCCACACCCTGCTCTATGGTGAGGCCGCCGAGTTGGCCCCGGCTACCGAGGTGGCGAAAACGGCGCGGGTGCCGGACACAATTATCCGCCCAGTCCGGGCCTACCGGCAGCTTAAGGACACCCTCACCTTGCGGCTACCAGCGGACAAAGCCGAGTTGGCCATCCGCGAGACGCTCACCCGCTTCGTGAGCCGCGCCTTCCGCCGTCCCGCGACTGCCGGGGAAGTCGAGCTTTACCACGCGATGACCCGCGAGCGGCTCGCCAAAGGCGAATGCCTCGAAGTCGCACTCAATGCCGCGCACCGCGCCGTGCTTTGCTCGCCGGAGTTTCTGTTTCTCGTCGAGCAGAAGCCAAAGTTGATCAGCCACGAGTTGGCGGCGCGGCTATCCTATTTTCTCTGGCGCACCGCTCCCGATGCCGGCCTGCGCAAGCTCGCAGACACCGGCGAACTGACCAAACCCGATGTCTTGCGGAAAGAAGCGGCCCGCCTGATCGCCTCGCCTCGCTTCGAGGCTTTCGTCAGCGACTTCCTCGCGCAATGGCTGAACCTCCGTGAGATCAACGCCACCACGCCGGATCGCGATTTGTTTCCCGAGTATTTCGAAGCCATCCACGATGGTCGGCAGGATGTGTTTTTGCACGAGTCACTGGTGGGCGAAACCCGCGCCTACTTCCGCGATCTCGTGCAGCGCGATCTCGGGGCGGCGCTGCTCGTTTCGGCACCGCATGCCTATCTTAATCAACGCCTCGCCGAGCACTACGACCTGCCGCCGGTGAAGGGCGCGGCCTTGCAGCGGGTCGCCCTGCCCGCCGACAGCGTGCGCGGCGGATTGCTCACCCAGGCGAGCATTTTGAAAGTCACCGCCAATGGCGCGAACACCTCACCTGTGCTGCGCGGCGTCTGGCTGCTGGAGCGCATCGTCGGCACGCCCGCGCCACCGCCCCCACCGAATGCCGGTTCCATCGAACCTGACACGCGTGGCGCGACGACCATCCGCGAGCAGCTCGCCAAACACCAGTCGGTGAAGACCTGCGCCGGTTGCCATCAGAAAATTGATCCCCCTGGTTTCGTCCTCGAAGCGTTTGATCCGATCGGCCGCTACCGCGACTACTACCGCACCACGCAGGCCGGAGAGAAACTCAAGGATGCGAAAGTCTTTTTCGGCGGGCATTACGGGGCAGTCAAATACCTCAAAGGCCCTGCGGTCGATACACGAAGCCAGCTTCCCGGCGGCGTGGAAATCGCCGACATCCGCGCCTACAAGACCGCCCTCGCTGCCCGGCCCGAACTCCTCGCCCGCAGCCTTGTCCGCAAACTCGCGACCTTTGCGACCGGCGAAAGCGTGGAGGCCGGTGACGAGTTGGTCGTGGATGCCGTCCTGGGCAAGGCCGCAGCCTCCGGCTTTGGAGTGCGCACGCTGATTCACGAGGTTGTGCAAAGCGAACTCTTCACTCAGAAATAGCCCGATCATGAAACCCATCTCCCGTCGCCTCCTGCTCAAAAGCACCGGCATTGCCCTTGGCTTGCCGCTGCTGGAGTCCATGCTGCCCGCCGCTCCCGCCGCCACGCCGCGCCGCATGATTTGCATCGGTGTGCCTTTCGGCTTCGAGCCGTCGGCGTTTGTGCCCGTCGCCACCGGCCGCGATTACACGCTGCCGTCGCACCTCACGCACCTTGCCGACTTTCGCGATGACTTCACGATCATCAGCGGTCTGAGCCACCCCAATACCGGCGGTGGCGGGCATAAGGCGGAAGCCGTGATGCTAACTGGCGCGCCTTATCCCGACTACTCGCACAATCTGAAAAACACCATCTCGGTGGACCAGGCCTTTGCCACCAAGTATCGCGGCGAGACGCGCTACGAGAGCCTTGCCCTGACCACGCAGGGCCAGTCGCTTTCCGTCACGGCCAATGGCGTCTCCATTCCCGCCATTGGCCAGCCCTCGGCGGTGTTTAAGAAACTGTTCCTCGCCGCCACACCGGCGGAGATGGATGCCGAAATGCGGCGCATTGATGAGGGCCGCAGCATGCTGGATTTCGTCGGGGACCGCGCCAAGAGTCTGAACCGCCAGATCAGCAGCGCCGACCGGTTGCGCGTCGAGGAATACTTCGAGTCCGTCCGCGACGTGGAGCGTCAGCTCAGGATGACGCGCGAATGGGTGAACCGACCCAAGCCCAAACCCATCGGAACCGAGCCGAAGGACATCGCGGACAACCAGCAGCAGAAGGCCAAATTTCAGCTCATGATTGAGATGATTCACCTCGCACTGGTCACCGACTCGACCCGCGCCGTGAGCCTCATGACGTTCGGGATGCACCACGACCTCTCCCATCACGGCAAAGAGCCGAAAAAGCTCGCCGCCTGCCGTCAGGTCGAAGCGGAACTCATCCAGGCCTTTGCCGGCCTGCTCGGCAAACTCAAGAACGCCAAGGAAGGCGGCTCCACGTTGCTCGACTCCACCATGGTCGTGATGACCAGCAACCTGCGCGACGGAAACACCCACTGGACCTACAACCTGCCCGCCATTCTTGCCGGCGGCGGCTTCCGCCACGGCCAGCACCTCGCCTTCAACCGCCCTTACCTCGAAGAGGTGAAGCAGGAACTCGCCCCGCCCGCAGATGGCAAGCAGGTCAATCCTGAGAAACGAATCCCGCTCATGGGCCGGGACCAGCAACCGCTTTGCAATCTCTATACCTCCATGCTGCAAAAGGGCGGCGTCGAGATCGAACGCTTCGGCACTGCCACCGGCCCGCTGGAGGGGCTCGCTTAACAACGAAAACAACGAACCAAGAAAATCTATGAGCAACTACCTCTCCCAATCCTGGCTGATCGACCGCCGTCACGCCCTGCGCGCCATGGGCAGCCTCGTCGCGTTGCCGATGCTCGAATGCATGGTCCCGCTCCGCGCCGCCGAGAAAGTCGCAGCCTCCCCGAAACGCAGCGCCTTCATCTACCTCGCCAACGGCGTTCACTCGTTGAACTACCAGATCACGAAAGCGGGCAAGGACTACGAGTTCTCGCGGTCGCTGAAACCTTTGGAGAAGCACCGCGATGTCATCACGCCCATCAGCGGGCTGCATCATCCCGGCGCGCTGAGCCATCACCACAACTGCATCTCGGTCTGGCTCACCGGCGGCAAGCTTGGGCCTTCGGACAAGAACACCATCTCGGTGGACCAGAAAATGGCCGAGCTAACCGCGCAACACACGCGTTACCCTTCGATGGAAGTGGCTCTCACCGGCGACTCCCTCGCTTGGACGGCGGATGGCGTGCGGTTGCCCTCGCTGCGGCGTTGCAGTGAGATCTTCGCCTCGCTCTTTGAAGAACCCAAAGGCGGCAAGATGGCCCAGCGTCGGGCCTTGCGCCGCAAAGGCAGCGTGCTGGACGCCAACCTCGCGGAAGTCCGGCGGCTCGAGAAAAACATGGGGACTGCCGACAAAGGCCGGCTCAATCAATACCTCACTTCCGTGCGTGAAGCGGAAATTCGCACGCGGCGGGCCGATGCGTGGCTGGACACGCCGTTGCCCGCCATCGCCGAGGCCGACCGCAAACGCACCAACCGCGACATCGCGCAAACCCTGGCAGGCGATTATTTCCGCACCGTCTATGACCTCATGGTGCTGGCCTTCCAGACGGATCTGACCCGCGTGGCCACCTTCAGCCTGGGCGGTGAGGGCGATGCGTTCGCCATTCCCGAGATCGGCATCACCGAGTCACGCCACCAGCTCAGCCACCACGGCGGCGATGCTGGCTACATGGAGAAGCTCACCAACTACGACGCCTTCGCCATCGAGCAATACAGCTACTTCCTTACCCGCCTCTCGGAGACCAAGGATCTCAACGGCAAGCCGCTCCTGAATTCCACCATGGCGCTCTTCGGCAGCGGCATGTGCTACGGCCACAGCCACGGCAACGCCAACCTCCCGCTCGTGCTCGCCGGCGGCTCGGACCTCGGCCTGAAGCACGGAAGCCATCTCGATTTCAACAAGGACGCCAAAGGCTTCGGAGGCTACTCGCTCGGTCCGGACGGTGCCCTCACCACCGCGCACTACCAAGTCTGCAGCCGCCCAGTGAACTCGGACGCCCACATGAGCAATCTCCTGCTCCTCATGGCCCAGCGCATGGGCGTGGAGACCGACCAGTTCGGCGACAGCAACAAGGTGATCGCGCTGTAAGACGCGGACGCAAATCCAGTCGCGAAGCGACGCCAGCGTGTAGCTGCGGGTGTCAACCCGCAGACCACGAACCCCAAAAAATACATAGCCGCGAAGCGGCGACAGCAACTAGCTGCAGGCGCAAACCTGCCGACCAAGCCAATGGGCAGTTTCACACGCCTGACATACCACATCGTTTTCGCGACCAAATATCGGAAGCGAACGATCACGGAACAGATTCAGGAACGGCTCTACGAATATATTGGTGGCACCCTTCGCGGTAAGAAGGGGCATTTGATCGAGATTGGTGGTGTCGAAGATCACGTTCACCTCCTTGCGGGCTTGTCCCCCTCGCTTGCTGTGTCGGATGTGATTCGCGACGTCAAAGCGAGCTCGTCTCTATGGATGAAAGAAGAACGTCAGATCGCCGGATTCGAATGGCAGAAAGGTTACGGGGCGTTCACGGTCAGCTACGATCGAATCGACGCGATCCGGAAATACATCCAGAATCAAAAGGAGCATCACAGGACGAAGACTTTTCAGGAAGAATACATCGACTTCCTGCAACGCCACGGCATCGAGTTTCTAACCGAGCATCTATTTGAAGAGGAACATCATGGTTAGAGTGCATCTGCTTTCGCCGCTTCGCGGCTTGTGGGTTGTTTGTTCCGGGGTCTGCGGGCTGACGCCCGCAGCTATACGCTCCCGTCGCTTCGCGACTAAATGCGCAAGAACGATTTCTTTGCTTCGGGCTTCCACGTCTCCCCAATGGCTCGCGGTGCTTTGTCTGGGGTTCTCCCTGCTCGCATCCAACGGCGCAGAACGAAGACCAAAGAACGAAGAAACAGAAACGAAAAAAATCTTCCGCCCCGAAGCCGGCAAGTTCCCGCCTCTGGAAAAGGCACACACCTACCGTGGCGAACTCGTCTTCGTCGATCATGCGAACCGCCGTGGGAGCCTCCGCGTGGCGGGGACGGGCAAGTTTTACCGCAATGACCCGCATCCCTTCGCCCTGCTGCCGTATGGCATCGTGCGTTATCAGGGCGCACCGGCGGACCTGCGCGACATCCCGCTCGGCACCGTGCTGCACGTCTGCGCCTTCCTCCCGCCGGACCCGAAGACCTCGGTCGTGCCGGTATTGCCCCCTGATAGCAAGGCGAAGGACGCCGGCCATTATCGCGGCATTGGCGTCTTCCCCGCCGAGAACCACGCCCTCCTCGTCGAAGACGAGCCCAGTCACTGTCTGCGCGTGGGCAAGGTCTGGAAGCTCAGAGAAGTCGAACTCAACAACCACAAAGGAACGATCCTCGCCAGTCGCGAGTTGAAGGCCGGCGGAGACGGCAAGGTTGAAGAGGAGAAATTGACCTTCGACGCCGGGACCCGCATCTGGCGCGGCCGCGAGCGCATCGGAGTGGCGAACCTGGTCGCGGAAGGAGCGTGGCCCGCCAGCGGAAAGAAAAGCCTCGGTGGCCAGGCCGTCCTGCTCGGGATCACTTGGCGGCCCGCGCCCGGGGATGGGCTCAATGGCGCTTTCACCCAGTTTCATGTCTCGGACATTTGGCTTGACACCGCCGCCATCGAAAACGCCGCGCAGTTTCAGACCGAGACGCACAAAGTCTTCATCCGCAGCCGCTGGATGCCGGCCTGGGTGGACGCCGTCGAGTATGGCAAGTTCGGCCGCGCCACCGTCACCGCGACGCTATTCGGCGGGATGGATGCCTCGCTTTACGCCGACTTCCAGAAAGACATCCGGGCACAGATAAACGGATCCGAGAGCACCTTGAAGCACGCCGCCGGCCACTACGGCCCCGGCCACGTGGCCTCCAATGGCAAAATCGTCGCCGTCACCAAGGTAACCGGAGAAGGCCCCCTGGGCAGCAGCGGCATCCAGATCCAGTTCGAGACCGACCTCATCATCGAAGGCATCCGGCCGACGAGAGTCGTCCGGATCCGCCCGG
>BJHT01000218.1 GCA_014193395.1 Verrucomicrobiota bacterium | reverse complement strand
GGTGTGGACGCAGAAAAAGAGAGAGGAAGCGACGAGCGCGAATGAGGCCGAGGTCGTCGCGCAGATTCACCAACTCATCACCGCCAACCTCAGGATGACCACCGAGGCGGCGATGAAGCCTTACACCAATCTGATCGCGGGCACCGATGTGAAATACGCGCTCGTTCCCATTCCCTCGGGCGAATTCGTGCTCGGCAGTCCCGCCACCGAGAAGCGCCGCAAGTCCGATGAAGGCCCGCAACGCCGCGTGAAAATCGCGCCCTTCTGGATGGGCCAGTTCGAGGTCACCTGGAACGAGTTCGAGCTGTTCATGTATGTCGATGCGGAGCGGAAGTTCAAAGATCAGCTCAAGACCGACGCCAAGATTGACAAGGTCTCCGACGCCATCGCGCGCCCGACCAAGCCCTACGTCGAGATGAGCTTTGGGATGGGCAAGGACAACTTCCCGGCGATCAGCATGACCCATCACGCGGCCAGCAAGTATTGCGAATGGCTGAGCGCCAAGACCGGCGAATACTACCGCCTCCCGACCGAGGCCGAATGGGAATACGCCTGCCGCGCCGGCACCACCACCGCCTACTCATTTGGCGATGATCCCGCGTTGCTCAAGGAGTACGCGTGGTTCGAGAAGAACAGCGATTTCAAATATCAAAAAGTCGGCCGCAAAAAGCCCAATCCGTGGGGTCTTTACGACATGCACGGCAACGTCGCAGAGTGGTGCCTCGACGGCTACGAGCCGAATTACGAGAAGTTTACCGACGCCGTGCTCGACAATCCGTGGAACGTAGGCACCAAGCCCTATCCGCACGTCGCTCGCGGCGGCTCGTGGGACGACGATCCCGACAAGCTGCGCAGCGCCGCGCGCCGCGCGTCGGACAAGTCGTGGAAGCAGCAGGACCCGCAGTTGCCCAAGAGCATCTGGTATCTCACCGACGCGCAGTTCCTCGGCTTCCGCATCGTGCGCCCGCTCAAGGTGCCGACCGCGCCCGAGCTGCAAAAAATCTGGAACAGCGGCGTCGAGCGCGAGTAACCCGGCCCCTCCCCATCACACCAACCGCACTTCATTTATTTATGCACTTAATGGGAATCGGCGACGAAGCGGGCGCGAAGCTCGAGTCACAAATCCAGGCCACGCGCGAGCTGGGCTGGAAATTCATCGAGATGCGCGGCGTGGAGGTGCCCGGCTTTGCCAAGGGAAATTTCCACGACATCCCCGACGCCGCGTTTGACCGCGCCGCCGGCCTGCTCTCGGACCACGGCCTCGGCGTTTATTGCTTCGGCTCGACCATCATGAACTGGGCCAAGACCGTCGAGACGCCGTTCGATGTCACGGTGGCCGAAGTGCGCCGCGCCATTCCACGGATGCAGAAGCTCGGCACGCGCTTCGTGCGCATCATGAGCTTCAAGCCCAAGGACGACGACGTGTCCATCCCCGCCGCCGTCTTCACGCGCGTGCGCGAGGTCACCAAGATGTTCCTCGATGCCGGCCTCCAGCCCGTCCACGAAAACTGCATGAACTACGGCGGCATGAGCTGGCAGCACGCCCTCGAGATTCTCGACAAAGCTCCCGGCCTCAAGTGGGTCTTCGACACCGCCAACCCCATCTTCAACGCCGACCGCAGCGGGGCGAAACCGTGGAAACGCCAGGACCCGTGGGAATTCTGGACCTACCTCCGTCCGCACACCGCGCACATCCACGTCAAGGACGCCACCTGGAATCCCGCCAAAAACGACGCCGACTACAACTGGCCCGGCGAAGGCGAAGGCCGCGTCGCCGACATTCTGAAAGACGCCTTCGCCCGGGGCTACGACGCCGGCATCAGCATCGAGCCGCACATGGTCGTCGTCTTCCACGACACCACCGGCAAGCCCGTCTCCGATGACGCCACGCGGGAAAATTTCGTCGAGTATGGACGGCGGCTCGAGGCGATCATCGCCAACGCCCGCGGGGAATCGCAGGCCCCGGGGGCGCAATAGAAACGGAGAGCGCGGACGATCGTCCGAACGACCGAAGGCCGTGGCGACCGGGAAATCTTCGTCTTGTTTGTGCGGGCATGACAACCATCGAAGTCAAAGTTCCCGACTACCTCGCCGCCCTCGCGCGCGAGGCGGCGGTGAAGGAGCAGACCACGATTGATCAAATCATCGCACTCGCCCTCTCCGCACAATTGAGCGCTTGGAAAGTGCGTGACGACATGGACACCCGGTCCCGACGCGGTCGCCCCGAAGACCTCCGCGACATCCTCGCCCGCGTTCCCGACGTTCCCCCCTTGCCGGGTGACGAACTCTGAAGGACGCGGACGGCGATGTTCTCTGCCGTAATCCGCCGCAATTTCTCTGCCCCGGGCGGATTCCCAAATCGATCCCAACTGAAAATAGCCCAGCCCTTCAGTGCTGGGTTCTGAGTTCGGACATTTTCGATCGGTCCCGGCGGCGGGAGCGGCTCGCCTTCCCGTCGTGCCGGAGGCGAACAAGGCTCTCAGGAATTTGCGAAGTTGGTGGCATGACCGGGCGCGCGACTGCCGGGTCAATTCCGGTAGAACTGGTTCAGGGCGGCGATCCAACTTTCCGGCACTGACACATGTTTTTGCCAGGTCTGGTCCTGCAAGGAGCGGGGCGATGGTGGGCAGGGCGCGGAGGCGTTGCAGGCTGGGAATCCTGAGTTACAGAAAGGGCGGCGGCGGCACCGGGGGAATGGTGCTCTTGTCGTCCGGGTCGGTGGCGCGCTCGTAACGGTCGAGCGTGTCGGTTTGCTGCCAGTCGGGACGGAGGCGGACGTCGTGGGGGCCGCTGAGTTCGGCGGGGGTGCTGGGCGGGGCGGCGTTGTTTTTGTTCCGCATTTCCCACCAGCATTGGCCTCGGTGGTTGTGCTCGTGGTCGATGACGAAGCCCGCGTCTTTCATCAGCGGGCCGATCCAGCCCATGCAGTGGTCGCAGTAGTCGGGGAATTGGGCGAGGCCGTTGCGGAGGAGGAAGCCCTTCGAGGGACAATCGTGCATGTCGATGCGGATCACGTCGTCGCGGTGCGTGATGGCGAAGCCGGCGGCCTCGTGGTCGAGCGTGTGCGCCCAGTATTTTTTCATGCCGTCGATTCCCCCGGACAGAATCAGCTCGCGCGCATGAGTCTGTGAATCGCGGTGAATGGCGGTGTCCCAGTATTCGCGGACGAGTTTGTGACCGCCGCGCTCGGCGAGCCAGGCGAAGGTCCACTCGTAGTGCCCGCAGAAATCGTAGCAGCCTAGCATGGTGCGGCCTCCGTGATGTGCGCGAGGTCCTGCGGCGGCGGCGCGGCGGCGCGGCGGTGAAAGGTCTGCCGGCACGCGCCGTTGCCGCCGGCAATGCGCACGGTGTAGCCCGCGGGCGCGGCGATGGCTTCGCTGAGGAAATAGCAGTGCTGGCAGAAGCACGGGAGGATTTCGCGCTGGTTCGTGCGCAGATGCTGGATCGCGGGGCAGACCTGCACTTCCACGGCGACCGTTTCATTCTCCTCGTGGACCGCGACGACCGCGCCCGGCTCGGCGGCGAAGAACGCGCGCCAGTGCGCGGCGATCGCCGGGAGTCCGCCCGCGCGCCATTTCGCGGTGACGGGTGCGGAGTAGCGGGTGCCGAGGTCGGTCCAATATTGGCGCAGTCCATCGGTGCCGAATTTGGTGTGGATGAAGCGGAAGGTGGCGTTGATCGCCATGTAAAAATCCGCCGCGCCGACAGGCTTGGTGTCGCGGTAGGGGAGCGGATTGGCGGCGGGTTCCATGTCCGTCAGTAAGTTTTGGCCGCGGCAGGTGCGGCGGGCGCAGCGGCGGACACGGGCGCACCGGCGACTTCATTCAAGAGCGCATCGAACTGGCTCTCGCACTGCATCAAGTGTTGGTGCAGCGCGCCGAACTCGCTGCCGAGCACGACGAGTCGCGCGCCGAGTTCGATGATCGTGCGGGCGTCGTCCGGACCGCCGACGGGGCGGCCCCACGCCTTGCCGTGCTGACGGCAGGCGGCGGCGATTTTCTTTTGCACGTCGAGCATCTGCGGATCGGTGACGGCGGCGCTGCAACCGAGCCGCAACGACAAGTCGCCGGGACCAAGGAAGAGCACGTCCACGCCCGGCACGGCGGCGATGGCCTCGACATTGGCCAGCGCCTCGGGCGTTTCGATTTGCACGGTGAGGAAGGTCTCGCGATTGGCCTGTGTGGTGTAGTCCTTCGGCGCGCCGACCCAGAAGCTGGCGTCGCGTCCGCCGCCGCACAGACCGCGGTCGCCGAGCGGCGGGAACTTGATGGCCTGCACGAACGCGCGGGCGTCGGCGGCGGTGGCGACGTGCGGAATCATCAGGCCGGAAGCGCCCTCTTCGAGCAGGCGGTAGAGGCCGTTCTTCTCTTTGGTGGACGGCCGCCAGAGGCAGTCGATGTCGGCGGCGTGATGATTCGCGATCGTGGCCTGCACCTCGCGCGGATCCCAGGTGCGATGCTCGCCATCGACCCACACGCCGTCGTAGTGAAAATGCGCGGCGAGCGTGGGGTACATCGTGATGGGCGAACCGAGGGCGCAGATGCGGGCGACGCGGCCGGCGCGGAGTTTGGCGAGGACTTTGGATTTTCTCATGCGGAATAGGAAATGGTGTGGATGCTTCGCGGCGGATAGTCAGGCGGCGAAATCGCCGTGGGCAAGGGGAAAGTCGCCGGTGCGAAAGATGACTGGAGAAAGGGGGGAACGTGCGCGGTAGGAAGTTCCGAGCGGCAAGTCCCAAGCTCAACCCGAACTCCGAAATCGGACCGCGAGCGGTCCCCGCCCGCAAGGGGGGCGCTGGGAGCGATCCGTCGCCGCTGCTGTTGCGGATGCGCTGCGACCGCCGCCGTCAGCCCCCATTTTCGGCTGGTTTGCGCCCGGTGAACACGGTGGGGAAAACACCCCATTTATTTTTTGACGCGATTGGATTGCGGGTGTTCCTTGGGCGGCCTTCCGCCAGAAAATTGCGAAGGCAAAATCAGGTCGGGGAGTGGTCGTAAGGAAGCTATGTTGAATCACCTGCCGTTCGCGGGGTTTGGATTTCGGATTCGGTGGGTCATTTTGGCCGCCATCATGTTGAGCAGTGGGATCACCCGATCCCATGGCGATACTATGCTGCCACCGGGGTTTACGGAGAAAGAAGTGGTGGCTCCCGAGGAGATTGCGTATCCGACGGCGATGGCGTTTGCGCCGGACGGGCGGTTGTTCGTGTGCGAGCAGGCGGGGTTTGTGCGGATCGTGAAGAACGGGGTTCTGCTCCCGCAGCCGTTCCTGGCGGTGAACGCGCAGTTTTATCAGGAGCGCGGGCTGGTGGGGCTGACGTTTGATCCCAATTTCGCGGACAATCAATACGTGTACGTCTATTACACGACGCCCACGCCGGTGCCGCACAACCGGGTCAGCCGGTTCAAGGCGGGCGGGGATCTGGCAGTGCCGGGGAGCGAGCTGGTGTTGCTGGATTTGCCGCCGCTGGGCGAGGCGGGTCTGCACAATTCCGGTGGCCTGAACTTCGGTCCCGACCGCAAGCTCTACGTGGCGGTGGGGGACAATCTGCGCTCGACCAATTCGGCGTCGCTGGCAACTCCGCTCGGAAAGATTCTGCGGATCAACGCCGACGGCTCGATCCCCAACGACAATCCCTTTTACAACGTCACCGCGGGGATCAACCGGACCATCTGGGCGATGGGATTGCGCAATCCCTTCACGTTCACCTTTCAACGCACGACGGGGCGGATGTTCATCAATGATGTCGGCAACGGGCTGTGGGAGGAGATCAACGAGGGCGTGGCCGGGGCGAACTACGGCTGGCCGCGGTGGGAGGGCGCGTCGCCGCTGACGGACCGGACGTACACGCCGCCGTTGCACACGTATCCGCATCCGGCGACGCAGCCGACGAGCAGTTCGATCACGGGCGGCGCGTTTTACAATCCGGCGACGAATCAGTTTCCCGCGCAGTATCTCGGGAAATATTTTTTCATGGACGGGACGCGGCAATGGATTCGCGTGCTCGATCCGGTGACGCTGCAGGTTACGGAGTTCGCGCCGACGATGAACTCGACGCTCGGGACGATGCCGCTCTATCTCACCGTCGGGCCGGAGGGCAGCCTCTACTACGTCGCGCACTTTTCGCAGGCGATTTACAAGATCGAGTACGACGGCCTGATCGCGCCGCAGATCGGCATTCAGCCGGTGGCGCAGACGGTCGCGGTGGGCGATCCGGTGACGTTGTCGGTGGCGGCGTACGGCGCGGCGCCGGTGCTGTATCAATGGCAGCGCAAAAATGTCGGGGCGGCGGATTTCACGGATGTGCCGGGCGCTGCGGCGGCGGACTTCACGATTCCGGCGGTGCGGTTGGAGGATGACCAGACCCTGTTCCGCGCGCGGATCAGCAACGGCTCGGGCACGACGAACAGCCAGGCCGTCGTGCTCGCCGTCACTTCGGCCCCGCCGCCGGTGCCGGTGATTGTCGAGCCGGCGGGCGCGACCTATCGGGCCGGAGATACGATTTCACTGCTGGGCAGCGCCACGGCGGGCGGCGGCGGGGCGCTGCCGGCGAGCGCGTTTTTGTGGACGGTGGAATTTCATCATCAGGATCACATGCACCCGTTCATCCCGGAAATCCGCGGCGTGACGGCGACGAACTTTGTGATACCCACCGTGGGGGAAAGCAGCGACCAGGTCTGGTATCGCATCCTGCTCACGGTCACGGATCCGAACGGGCTGGTGCGCACCACGACCAAGGACCTGCTGCCGGTGAAGGTGAATTTCACGCTGCAGACGGACCCGCCGGGGATGCAGGTGGCGTTGGACGGCGCGCCGTTTACCGCGCCGAAAACGGTCACGGGCGTGGCGGGAGTTTTGCGCGCGTTGTCGGCGACGCCGCAGGTGATCAACGGCACGACGTACGAATTCGCCGCATGGTCGGACGGCGGCGCAGCGACGCACACGATTGCGACGCCCGGCGCGGACACAACGTACACGGCGCAGTTCCGGCCGGTGAGCAACCCGCGGGACGACGCGGAATTTCTCACCCAGTATTTCCCCGTGTTCATGGCCGCCGGTCAGACTTACGAGGTCAACCTCACGCTGCGAAACAACGGAACGACGGCGTGGAGCTCCGAGGGCAACTGTTTTCTCGCGAGCGTCAGCCCGGACGACAACACGACGTGGGGGCTGAATCGCGTGGCGCTGCCCGGCGTGGTGCTGCCGGGCGACACGGCGACGTTCCGTTTCAATGTCACTGCGCCGTCGAGCGCGGGCACGTACACCATGCAGTGGCGCATGATCCGCGAGGGCGTCGCGCTGTTTGGTGAGCCGGCGGAGGCCGTGCCGGTGGTCGTGGGCGTGGTGCCGAGCGCGGCGGCGTTTGTCGCGCAGTCGGTGCCGGCGGTGGTCAACGCCGGGCAGCGTTATTCGGTGAGCCTCAGCTTCAAAAACGTGGGGACCAATGTGTGGTCGGAGGCGGACCGGTTCCGGCTCGGCTCGTTCAATCCGCGCGACAACAAAAACTGGGGCGTCACCCGCGGCCTGCTGGCGGGCGCGGTCGCGCCGGGCGAGGTGGCGACTTTCACCTTCAACATGCAGGCCCCGGACAGTCCGGGCCGGTACAATTTTCAGTGGCGGATGGTGCAGGACGGTTTCAAGGCCGCGGGGGCGTTTGGCGATCTGTCGCCGAACCTCGCGATCGAAGTCCGCAACGCCGGCAATGGGGCCGCGTTCCTCTCGCAGTCCGTGCCCGCGACGATGCAGCCGGGGCAGATGTATCCCGTCTCGGTCGTGCTGCGCAACACGGGTACGACCACCTGGACGCCCGAGGCCAAGCACCGGCTGTCGTCGGTGAATCCGGTGGATAATCGCGTGTGGGGCACCGCGCGCGTCGTGCTCGCGGGGCCGGTGGGACCGGGGGAAATCGCGACATTCAATTTTGCCGCGACCGCCCCAACCACCCCGGGCACCTTCAATTTCCAATGGCGGATGGTGCAGGAGAACGTGAGCTATTTCGGCGAATTTTCACCCAACGTGCCGGTCGCCGTGGGCACCGGCACGGACGACGCGGCGTTTGTTTCGCAGGTCATTCCGACCGCGGTGGAAGCGGGGCGGTCGTATCCGGTCACGATCACGATGCGCAACACCGGCACGCTCACCTGGCCGGGCGGTGGCAACTACACGCTGGGTTCGCAAGGCCCGGCGGGGAACTCGAACTGGGGTCTCAATCGCGTCGTGCTGCCGGCGGCGGTCGAGCCGGGGCAGACGGTCGCGCTTAATTTCAACGTGCAGGCGCCGGTGGTGACGGGGCCGCTGACGATGCAGTGGCAGATGCTCAAGGATGGCGCGGGTTATTTCGGGCAGACCACCGCGGCGGCCAGCGTGAATGTGTTCGCGCCGTTTGATGACGCGCAGTTTGTTTCGCAGGACGTGCCCGCGACGATGAACGCCGGCGGCGCGTACGCCGTGAGCGTGACGCTGCGTAACAGCGGTACGACCACCTGGCGCACCTCCAACGTGGGCACGGAGACCATCGCGTTGGGCTACAAACCGCTGCCAACCTCGACGCTGTGGGGCCTCAATCGCGTGGTGCTGCCCGGCCCCGTCGCACCGGGCGCGACGGTGACATTTAATTTCACCGTGCAGGCGCCAGGCGTTGCGGGCACCTATGATTTTCAATGGCAGGCGGTCAAGGGACCGGTCGGGTTTTTCGGCCAGCTCACGCCGAATGTGGCCGTGCAGGTCAGCCCCGGCACGGCGGTGAACGATGCCGCGTTCGTCTCGCAACTCATTCCGCCCACGACCGAAGTCGGCCGCAGTTATCCGGTCACCGTCACGATGCGCAACACCGGCACGACGACGTGGGTGGCCGGTGTTCACAGCCTCGGCTCGCAGTCGCCGCCGGATAATTTGAACTGGGGCGCCAACCGCGTCGCGCTCGCGAACAACGTCGCGCCGGGCCAGAACGCGACCTTCAACTTCAATCTCCAGGCTCCACCGACGCCGGGTAATTATGTGTTCCAATGGCGCATGGTGCAGGCCGGCGGCGGCTTCTTTGGCGAGGCGACGCCCGGCTTCCCGATCCCCGTCACGGCGGCGTTGAATGTCGCGGCCTTCGTCTCGCAGGCCGTGCCCACCACGATGGTCGGCGGCCGCGATTACGCCGTCACCGTGATCCTGCGCAACACGGGTGCGACCGTCTGGAATCCGGCGGCGGGCTATCAGCTCGTGGCGTTGAATCCCGCTGAGAATTCCGTGTGGGGCGTGAACCGAGTGGTGCTGGATGCGCCGGTGAACCCCGGCGAGGCGGCCACGTTTAATTTCACCGTGACCGCGCCGGTGAACGCCGGGACGTATAATTTCCAATGGGGCATGGTCGTGGGCGCGACGGGCTACTTCGGTTCGCCCGCGCCGACCGTGGCCGTCACGGTCACGGCGGTGGATTACGCGGCGGAGTTTGTGTCGCAATCGGTGCCCGAATCCATGGGCGCGGGCGGTCTCTACCCGGTGAGCCTCACTTTCAAAAACACCGGCACGAACACCTGGACGGTGGAAAATCTCTACCGGCTCGGCTCGCAGAATCCCGACGACACGCTGGTCTTCGGGGCCAACCGCGTGCTGCTGCCCGGGCCGGTCGCGCCGGGGCAGACGGTGACGTTCAGTTTCAATGTGCGCGCCGCGACGACCCCGGGCGCTTACAATTTTCAATGGCGGCTGCTGCGCGAAGGCGTCGCGTGGATTGGCGAACCCTCGCCGAATGTGGTGGTGAACGTGGTCAACGCGGCCCTGCCCGACGCCGCCACGTTTGTCTCGCAAGCCGTGCCCGCCACGATGACCGCCGGACAGCCCTATCGCGTCGCGGTGACGTTCAACAACTCCGGCTCGGCCACCTGGAGCCGCGCCATGCTCTACCGGCTCGGGTCGCAAAATCCGCAGGATAATTTCAGTTGGAACGTCGCCCGCGTGCTGCTGCCGGGGCCGGTCGCGCCGGGCGAAAATGGCACCTTCACCTTCACCGTGCTCGCGCCGCAGGTACCCGGCTCCTATCACTTCCGCTGGCGGATGGTTCACGAAGGAGCCGGCTGGTTTGGCGAACCGGGTGCCGACGCACTCGTGAGCGTAGTCTCGGGGGGCACGCCGGTGAATGGCGCGACCTTTGTGACCCAGACCGTGCCGTCCACGCTCGTCGCCGGGCAGTCATCCACCGCCACCATCATCCTTCGCAACAGCGGGACCACCACTTGGTCGCCGGCCACCAACCACCGGCTCGCCGCGCAGAATCCGGGCAACAACACGACGTGGGGCGCGAGCCGCATCGAGCTCCCCGGCCCCGTGGCACCGGGCGAAACGGTGACGCTGAACTTTCCGCTTACCGCCCCCGCGTCCGCCGCGAACTACAATTTCCAATGGCAGATGACCCAGGACGGCGTCGGCGGCTTTGGCGATGTCACGCCGAACACCGTGGTCGCGGTGACCCCGGTGGCGGTGGGTTTCAATGGCTCCGCGTATGTCGCGCAGGATGTGCCGCTGACGCTCACCACCGGCCAGACCCGCACCATCACCGTCACCTTGCGCAACAGCGGCACGACGACTTGGAACACGGCGGGAAATTATCAACTGTCCTCGCAGAACGCGCCCAACAACTTGAACTGGGCGGTCAATCGCGTGGCGCTGCCCGCCAGCGTCCCGCCCGGCGGCACGGTTACCTTCAGCTTCAACATCACCGCCCCGGCGACGGTGGGAACGTACAATCTCCAATGGCAGATGTTTCAGAACGGCGTCGGTCTTTTCGGTGACGCGACGCCAAACGTCCCGGTCAGCGTGACCTCGCCGATCGTCAACAATGCCGTGTTCGTCAGCCAGGTCATTCCCACCGCGATGACTGCGGGTCAGACCTATCCTTTCTCCGTCACCGTGCGCAACTCCGGCACCACCACTTGGACGCCCGGTGCCAACTACCGACTCGCTTGACAAAACCCGGCCGACAACAGCACCTGGGCGCTGAATCGCGTCGCGCTGCCCAACACGGTCACTCCGGGCACGAGCGTGATCTTTAATTTCACCGTCACGGCGCCGGCGGCCGCGGGCACTTACAATTCGCAATGGCGGATGGTGCAGGACGGCGTCGGCGCGTTCGGTGACAGCACGGTGAATGTGCCCGTCAGCGTCACCCTCCCCGCGACTGTGAACGCGGCGGCCTTCGTCACCCAGAGCGTCCCCACCAGCATGACCGTCGGGCAGACCTACCCGGTCACCGTCACGCTGCGCAACTCCGGCACCACCACTTGGAGTGCTGGAGCGAACTACCGCCTCGCGTCGGTGAATCCCGCCGACAACACGACGTGGTCGCTCAACCGCGTCGTCCTGCCCAATTCCGTCGCGCCCGGTGCGAGCGTGACGTTTAGCTTCTCGGCCAAAGCCCCGGCCACGGCGGGCAGCTACAATTTCCAATGGCGCATGATTCAGGATGGCGTCGGGCTGTTCGGTGACGCCACGCCAAACACCGTCGTCGCCGTTGCGGCCGTCACGCCGCCCACCACCAACAACGCGCAGTTCGTTTCCCAGTCGTCCGCGGCGACCGTCAAAAAGGGGGGCTCCTTCTTTGTCACCATCCGCATGAAGAACACCGGCACGACCACCTGGTTGGCCAGCGGCGCGCACAAACTCGGCTCGCAAAATCCCGCCGACAACACCACCTGGGGCCTGAGCCGCGCGCTGCTCGGCACGCAGACCGCGCCCGGCGGCACCGCCACGTTCACCTTCCTCGCCCGCGCCCCCGCCACCGCCGGCACCTACAATCTGCAATGGCAGATGCTCCAGGAAGGCATCGGCTTCTTCGGCGACAAGTCCACCAACGTCGCGATCACCGTCACGGACTGAGTTCGGCGCGCGGCGGTCCCCGGCCGCAGCGACGTCCATGCGCGCGGGAGCGTAAGAATTAACCGACGTCGCACTGCGCTCCACCTTGCTGCGCCCGAGGACGGGCGCACTCCGGCTGAAGCCCGCGCGTCCGGAGTGCGGCCGTCCCCGGCCGCAGCGACGTCCGCCCGCACCGAGGCATGAGAATTATCCGATGTCGCAC
>BJHT01000217.1 GCA_014193395.1 Verrucomicrobiota bacterium | reverse complement strand
GACCAGCGCTTCCGGCCGCAATCGCAGAAGCCGCTGCGCCACCGTTTCCCAGCGCGTCTGCGTGCGGCGAAACCCCGACCGCGTCGCGCGCGCCAGCGCCTCCCGCAAATCGTCCACGCGCTGCAAATGCTCCTCGACGCGGCGTTGCGGATGCACGCGCGCCAGCCGGTGGGTTGCGGCGGCAGCGGCGGTCTGCGCGCGTTCGAGCCGGTGCCCGGCCAGTTGCGCCATCCGCGCCCGCGCGTGCGCCAGCAACTGCCGGCTCGCAAACGCCCCCTCGGTGATGATTTCCGCCGCGGCGCTCGGCGTCGCCGCGCGCAGGTCCGCGACAAAATCGCTGATCGTAAAATCAATCTCGTGTCCCACCGCTGACACCACGGGATTCAACGACTCGAAAATCGCGCGCGCCACCACCTCCTCGTTGAAAGCCCACAAATCCTCCAGACTGCCGCCGCCGCGCGTGACGAGAATCAGATCAAGCGCGGGCGGGGCAGGGGAGGGGTGATCGAGTGACGGAGCGACGGAGTCACTGGGTGACGCGTCTTCCACGGCGGCAGAAACATCAGCGGGCGGCGGGTTCCGCGCGGCCCACTCATTCAGCAACCGCACCGCCGCCGCGATCTCCTCCGCCGCGCCCGCGCCCTGCACGCGACACGGCACGAAAACGATCTCGAGGCCCGGCTGGCGGCGCTGGATCACATGCAGCACGTCGCGGATCGCCGCACCCGTCGGCGACGTCACGAGGCCGATGCGTTGCGGATAGCGGGGCAGGGGACGCTTGCGCTCCGGCGCGAACCAGCCCTCGGCGGCGAGCTTCTGCTTCAGCTTCTCGAACGCAATCTGCAGCGCCCCGACGCCCTGCATCTCGACCGCGCGCACGACGAGCTGGTACTGCCCGCGCGGCTCATAAACCGTCACGTCGCCCTGCACCACGACCTTCCGCCCATCGGCCAGCAGCGTGCGGCTGGGCGTCGTCGTGCCGCGGAACAGCACGCACGTCACCTGCGACGCCGCATCCTTGAGCGTGAAATAGATGTGCCCCGAACTTTGCACCCGCAGGTTGGTGATTTCGCCCGTGACCCAGACCTGCCCAACCTGCTGTTCAAGCAGGCGCTTGACCTGGCCGGTCAGCTCCGTGACCGACAACACGCGCCGCGTTTCCGCGACGGGAAACAGCTCGCCGAAGTTCCATTGGGATTTGGTGGGTTTGGACATGTTGCAGAAATCAACCCCGATTGAATCCGGCACCTCGCAGCGAGGCGAGCAGCAACTGCGAACGGCGGAAAACGGGTTACTGGCAGAAGAATAGGGGGCGGAAAATTGGAACGAGGTAGGGCGAATGCACGCGACGAACCGGTTTACTGGTGAGGGAAGTGGGTGCCGCCAATATTTCCTCCCATTTTTCTGCCCCTATCTTTCTGCCATCTCCGGTCTCCTCCTGTGCCAGTCCGCACGCGCTAATCGCGCCTCCTGGGGGGCGGAGCAACGCCCCCATCCAACGGCCCCCCTCACGGCTGCTTCCCGATGCAGTGCAGGTTTTTCGTGCCGACGAGGAAGAGCTTGCCGCCCGCGACGGCGGCGGAGGCGTGGTTGTTGTCGCCGAGATCGTTGACGGCGAGGACGCGAAATTCGGGGCCGGTGGCGAGGACGACGCTCTTACCGGCATTCGCAAAAAAGAGGTGGCCTGCCCCATCGGCAACCGGACTGGCCCAGGTGGTGGTGAGGCCCTCGAGGCGTTCGGCGTAAACCTGTTTGCCGGTCACGGCGTCGAAACATTTCAGCACGCCCGGCGAGTGCAGGCGATAGACGTGGCCGCCGACAATGAGCGGCGAGCCGATGGCCTCGGGGAGTTGCGCGATGTTCCAGCGCACGCCGGTCGCGGTGATGTCGCCCTCGCCACCGGGTGCCACGGCCACGCCTGCGCCGCCGCGGCCGCTGTCGAAATAGACCACGCCGGAACCGTAGGCCGGCGACGAGGCATCGCCCGCGCCGCGGCACCACCAGAGCGCCTTGCCGGTGGCGGGGTCGAGGGAGCGGAGGGCGTTGGGCTTCACGCTCGAACCGGAGGCGACGACGAGGAGTTGCGGCTGGCCGTTTAGATCAATCAGCAGCGGCGTGCTGTGCGCGAAGCCCATGTCGGGAAATTTCACGCGCCACTTTTCGTCGCCCGTGGCTTTGTCGAAAGCGATCAGGCACGAGTCGCTCGCCTTGGACATAGAACACAAAATCAGCACCGTGTCTCGGAACAGCACGGGGCTGGTGCCGATGGTCACATCGAAGGTGTGCGGGATGATTTCCTTGCGCCACACGATCTTGCCCTCGAAGTCCAACGCCGCGAGCACGGACGACGCGAACAGCGCATACACGCGCTGGCCGTCCGTCGCGGGCGTGGGCGCGGCATAACCACCGCCGGGGCCGCTGCGAAAATCATTCCGCAACCACGGGCCGGGCGGCACCAGTGTGTCCCACATCTGCTTGCCGTCGGTCGTGCGGTAGCGCGTGACGTGATGCGCGGGCATGGATTTCTCGCGCGGGCCGCCATTGGTCGGCCACGCCACGGTGCAGACGAACACCGCATCGCCCGACACGATGGGGCTGGCGTGGCCCTGGCCGTTGAGCGGAGATTGCCAGAGGACGTTTTCTTTTTCCTTCCCGCCCCATTTTACCGGCAGGTTTTTATCATCGCTGAGTCCCTGTCCGGTCGGCCCGCGAAACTGCGGCCAGTCCGCGGCGATGGCCGCGGTCAGCGTGAGCAAGGCGAGGGAAAAAGCCCCGACGAGAATCACCGGCCGGTGGGAGAAAGGAGAGTGCATGGCGCGGAAACTAGCGGACCGCGCGCGCCGAAAGAAACCCAAAACAGCAGGGCAGGGGGCGACGCCGATGCCGCGAACGTGATCTGTATCGAATGCGAACGCCTGACGAAGAGCACGATGACCCGCCATCTGTGGTGGTACGATAAGATCAAGCCTCCTACTACGAGGTGAAGCGATGAGTGGCGCGAGGAACGCGAAGCTCAAAGCTCAAGGTGAGTTCCCAGGGCCAAGCATTTAACGCCAAACCGGCTGCCCGGTCCCCGCTGATGAACATCGGCCCGCACCTGGCCAATGTCGGGATCGCAAGGGATGGACACGTGATGCTCCCCAGTGCGACTCAGCCGTCCCGCTTGGAACTTTCTCCTTGGTCCTTCCCTTGAACTTTGAGCTTTAGCCTTGGAGCTTTTCCCCAATCGAGTCAGTTCGAAGACAGCCCCGCCAACTGCGCCGCCGCGAGACTCACGCCCTCCGCCCTGGCCTGCTGCCGCCCTTACTGCCCCAACGCCCAGTAATAGTCGTTGGTCCCGCCGAAGGTGATCGGGCTGTTCTTGGGTACCGAATCGGCGTGGGCATCCATGAAGGTCATCGGAGTCCGGTTGGCGTGATGCAGTCCGATGTTAGGCGTGTAATACCAGTAGGTCGGATTGTAATTGTTGTAATTGGAACGGTCGTTGTCGCCCAGCGTGTTCGTGAAGTAGGTCGATGCCTCGGCTGACCCGGGGGTCGGCATGTATGGCCGGCCATCCATGGTATCGAAGGAAAACACCTTGTCAGCCGGCCGGACCACCGCGTCGATTTTGAAAGCCAGATGGTTCGACCCATTGAACTGCCCGCCCAGTCCCGTCATCACCCCGCTCGGACTGCCCTGCGTGCCCGGCCCCATCCCGATGATGCCGAGATACGGATTCGCACGGAAATGCGAATTGGCAATCCAGTTCACGTTCTCCACCGTGTGCGCGACATAGGGGACGTAGGCTTTGTTGGGAAAGGATGGGCAAGTGTAGCTCTTCAGCCCCGCCAGGTAACTGCCCAGCACCGACAGCCCGTTGGCCGCGCCGTACGTCGTCACCGTGCCATACGGAAACACCGACGGCGTGATCCACGAAAACGGCAGCACGTCATTCTGATCGCCCGAGTACACCTGCTGCGCCGTCGCAAACTGCTTCGCGTCATTCAGGCACGTCAGCGCTTTGGCCTTGGCCTTGGCCGATCCGAGGGCCGGCAGCAACATGCTCGCCAGAATCCCGATGATCGCAATGACCACCAGCAATTCGATAAGGGTGAAACCACAGCGGGTGACTCGGGTCGGCTCGGAAGCAGGGCGCATTTTCATTTCAATAATACTTAGCTTCAAAATTTTATCTTCGTTCCGACTCAACCCGCCCCAAGCCGCTTCACGTTCAATTCCAAAATGGTACCGCCCCCGGCCACGGGAGCCGCCCAGCCGATTCGTCTGCCCCCAATTCGTCGGCCAAATTCCCCCGCCAAGCCACTGCCCCCCTTGTCGCAGCTCTCCCTTCCCGTGATTCGGCCTCGTCTGACTTTGCTCCACCCGTCGCCCGCTCGCCCTCCGCCTCCAATTTCGTGGAACTGAACCCCAAGCAATGAGCCAGCCCAGCCGCGCGAAGTTCTTGTTGCATAAGCAACAAAAACCTGGCCACGCCATCGGCAGATTTTTAGAATGATGGGGATGCGGCGCCGGGGGGAGGTGCCCGACTACGAAATCGCGGTGCGCGGGAAGAGGATTGCCCTTGGCGTTCCAAGCTGTCGGGCTAACTACGGACATGGCGACGCCACGTCGGCAAAGACTCAGTCCCGCCCACCAATCAGCCACAACCCGCACTTGTCGCCCGCCCCACACCCCGCCATCATCCTCCCACGAACCACTTTGCGTCATGAACCTTTTGCCCGCCAAAACCCTCTCTGTCGCCGCCCTCACCCTGCTTGCCTTCGCTACTGCCACCCCGCGTGCGCACGCCGCTGACCCCGGCCCCTTCGACCCCACCCTCAAAGACTTCGTCAAGCGCTTCAAAGCCGGCGGCGCGCTTGGCGACCAGACCATTCCCCGCCCCACGCCCCAGCAGTCGCTCACCAATTTTCAGGTCCTCCCCGGCCTCCAAATGTCCCTCGCTGCCAGCGAACCCGCCGTGCGCCAGCCGCTGAACATGCACTTCGACGAACGCGGCCGCCTCTGGGTCGTGCAGTATCTCCAATACCCTTTCCCCGCCGGCCTCAAGGTCGTGAAATACGATCAATATCTCCGCGCCGTGTTCGACAAAGTCCCGCCCGCCCCGCCGCATCACTTCAAGGGCGCCGACCGCGTCACCATCTACGAAGACACCGACGGCGACGGCGTTTTCGAGAAATCCCATGACTTCCTCTCCGACCTGAACCTCGCCCGCAGCGTCGTCACCGGCCGCGGCGGCGTGTGGGTCTTGAATCCTCCCTACCTTCTCTTCTATCCCGACCGCAACCGCGACGACCGCCCCGATGGCGACCCCGAAGTCCATCTCTCCGGCTTCGGCATCGAGGACACTCACTCCGGCGCGAATAGTCTCGCCTGGGGTCCCGACGGCTGGCTCTACGGCGCCCATGGCAGCACTTGCACCGCGACCATCAAAGGCATCCGCTTCCTCGGCCAGGCCATCTGGCGCTATCATCCGCGCACCCATGAATTTGAAGTCTTCGCCGAAGGTGGCGGTAATACCTTCAGTCTCGAATTCGACAGCAAAGGCCGCGCCTTTTCCGGCACCAATTACGGCGACACCCGCGGCGTCCACTACGAGCAGGGCGGCGCTTACATCAAAGGCTGGGGCAAACACGGACCCCTGATAAATCCCTACTCCTTCGGCTGGTTCGAGCACATGTCTCACACCGGCTACAAACCCCGCTTCCCCCAAGCCATGCTCATCTACGAAGGCGGCGCTATACCCCAACTTACCGGTCAGATCGTCGCGGGCATGGCCCTCACCAGCCGCGTGCAAGCCAGCTCTCTCTCCCACGACACCTCCACCTTTCGCACCACCGACACCGAAACCCTCGTCACCACGCCCGAAAAATGGTTCCGCCCGGTGGACATCAAGACCGGCCCCGACGGCGGCATCTACATCGCCGACTGGTGCGACACCCGCCTCAGTCACCTCGATCCCCGCGACACCTGGGACAAAGAATCCGGCCGCATCTACCGCCTCCACACCCCCGGAGCCAAAAGCAGCAAACCCTTCGACCTCGCCAAACTCACCGGCGACGAACTCATCGCTACTTTGACTCACACCAACAAATGGTTCCGCCAGACCGCTCTCCGCCTCCTCTACGACCGCACCGACGCCTCCCTCCTCCCCCGCCTCAAACAACAAGTAATCGGTAAGCCAGTAATCAGTAATCAGTCTCCCAAGCCATCTTTCCCACTGATTACTCCCCCACTGATTACTGATAACTCCCCCCTCGACTACTTCTGGGCTGTCAACGCCTGCGGCGGCTTCGACGACGCCTTCGCTCTCCAAACCCTCGCCCATCCCGACGAATTCATCCGCCTCTGGACCCTCCGCCTGATTGGCGACTCCAAGAGAATCTCTCCCGCCCTTCAAGCCGCCGCCTTGAAGCGCGCCGAAGCAGAGACCAGCCCGGAAGTCCGCGCCCAGCTCGCCAGCACCTGCAAACGCCTGCCCGGCCCCGACGCCCTCCCCATCGTCCGCGAGTTACTTCTCCGTGCCGACGACGTTCGGGATAAACACATCCCGCTCCTTCTCTGGTGGGCGCTCGAAAACAAAGCCATCACCGACCGTGACCGTATCCTCCGTCTCTTCGAGGACAGCACCTTCTGGCACACACCGATTGTCAGTCAGTTCATCGTCCAACGCCTTGGCCGCCGCTACACCGCCGAACGCACCGAGGACAACCTCCGCACCGCCGCCCGCCTCTTCACCCTCGCCCCCACGCCCGAAGACACCGCCAAGCTGGTCACTGGCATGGAAGAAGGTCTGCAAGGCGACGCCCTCGCCACCGTCCCGCCCGAACTTCGCCAGCGCGTCGCCGAAGTCTGGACCAGCCAGCCACCCACGCCCACGCTCATAAGCTTCGCCCTGCGCCTCGGCCATCCGCCCGCCGCCGAAGCCGCCCTCGCCCGCGTCACAGACCGCAAGACTCCCGATCCCGAGCGCCGCAAACTCATGGTCCTCCTCGGCGAACGCGGCATCGCCACCGCCGTCCCCGTCTTCCTCGAACTACTCCGCGCCGAGAAAACCGAAGCCACCCTGCTCGAACTCGTCAACGCCCTCCAACGCTTCAATACTCCCGAGATACCCCGCGCCCTGCTCGACACTTACCCTACTCTCCCTACCAAAGCCCGCGCCGCCGCGCAGACCGCCCTCGCCAGCCGCGCCGGCTGGGCGCGGGAGCTTCTCACCGCCGTGGATACCGCCCGCCTCAAAAAGGAACAAATCACCATCGCCAACCTCCTCGCGATGCAGAACCTCAAAGACACCACCTGCGCCGCCCTGATTCAAAAACACTGGGGCCGGCTCACCCAGAGTTCCGAAGAGAAGGAAGCACAAATCACCAAAGTCCGCGCCCTCCTCGCCACCGGCAAAGGCGATGCCAAGTCCGGCCGCGAACTCTTCAAACTCGTCTGCGCCACCTGTCATAAACTCAACAACGAAGGCGCGAACATCGGCCCCGACCTCACCGGTTACGAACGCGACAACCTCGACTTCATCCTTCCCGCCATCGTCGATCCCAGCCTCGCCATCCGCGAGGAATACACCGCCTTCAATGTCACCACCAAGGACGGCCAATCCCTCACCGGGTTCCTCCTCGAAAACACTCCCCAATCCGTAACTATCTCCGACCTCAACCAAAACAAACTCGTCATCGCCCGCCGCGACCTCCAATCCCTCCAAGCCACCCTCACCTCCCTCATGCCCGAAGGCCTCCTCGAGGCCATGACCGAAACCCAAATCCGCGATCTCTTCGCCTATCTCACGTCGGGTGTGACACGTAGTGCGACCAATCCCAAATAAACCAAGTCCATAACTGGCATGACCGAGCGGTTTTTTAATACGATAGTCGCCTATTAGCTGTTTGTTCAAAAGGTGAGAATCCCGGCCATTAAATGTCGCGCAACGTATGAAAGAAGATGACGACTATGTCTCTGGTCCGCAACACTACTGGTTTCAGTTTGTAGGAGGTCTTATCTTCGGTGCCGGCATCGGGTACTATTTCAGCCGCCGACTATTTGACAGCACCTCAGTGAGATTATTTTTCACTGCCGTCTCCGCCTTGTCGCTTGCATTCTACTGCGGGCGTCGGGCCGACCACGCCTGGCGCACCATTTCGGACTGGCTGCAGACTTGGTTTAATTGGTGGCGAGCGCCTTGAGCTGGAAACCATGCGCCCCCAACGACAACTCGAACTCTCGCGCTCCGGTTGCGGTAGGGAAAGCGGCCCCGCGAGCTGCGGTTCACTGCTTTGAGATAAATCAGATGGACGACTGTAAAGATATTATCCGGGAGACTGCCGGACGAATCCGTGAGTTGCACCGCCAAGGCGGCCGCAGTTTCATTCCCCAATATTCGGCCCTCGTCGATCGGTTGTTTCCAGGCGGATACGATTGCGGGTTGCGGAATATCCAGCAAGGCGATGCAAAGGCCATCGACTCCGCTCTGGCGTTTCTCGAAGTCCGGCCCTATTTCTACCGGTCACAATACATTCGTACCCGGCTCATGCGCTTGCTCAAACACACTACTCTCGACCCCACTCAGGTGGAAAGGTTCTCGCGAATTACCCAGCTTGAGCACGCAATTGGCATGGCTCGGAAAAAAAAGGACGGCTAGCAAGCTCCCAACACGCATGACCATCTCAAAGCCCCATCTCGTCCGGCTTCTGGCTGCGGTTCTTGCGGCCGCAGTCTCCGCTGGGTTTGTCGTGCTCTACACCCGGTATTCAGAGTTCCGATTCGAGTTCGAGCATCCCGGCGGGACGCTGATGAACATGAACAGTGCGCTGTCGGCTTATGGACATTGGCTGTTTGCCTTGCCTGTTCTCACGCTGGCCGCTGGCTGGTGGCTCTTGGTTGCACGACCGGCCGCGACGACCAGTTTTGAAATCGTTGTGTCAGTCACCTGGCTGCTTGCCTTCACGGTCGCATTGTTTTGCATTTTGGCTTGGCAGACCCAAAACGTCCCGAGTTTCAGCCACATGGAGTGGCATTACTGACACCCGAGAGCTAGACCACCGTGCCGCCTCACATTTCACTGAAGCCAACAACAACTACCCCACCCACCCATGCCATCTCCCATCCACGCCGCCATCCTGACCCATGCCGCCGGTCCGCATCTTGATGCCTACCTGACTGCGCTGGCACAGTGTCCCGAGGTAGAGACTGTCTCGGTAGCCGATGCCAGCGGGGCCACTTTTGCTGCGGCGAAGAAGACTCTCGGGGCCAAGCTGCGCCAGACCAGCCAGGACGCGGCGGCGCTTCTGCGAGAAGTCCGTCCGGCCCTTGCACTGGTCACGATGGAGGGAGTGCTCTCACCGCCAGCCATTGATCTCGCGCTGGAGAATGGTTGCCATGTCTTTGCCGAGAAGCCGGCCTGTGTGCGCGCCTCGGACTTCGAGAAGTTAGTCCATAAGGCCGAGGCCAAGCATCTACATCTCATGCTCGCGCTGGCCAACCGGATTACTCCCGCCAATCAGGAGGCCCGCCGGCTTATTCGCGATGGCCGCCTGGGAAAGCTTTACGGCATTGAACTCCATCTTATCGCCGATCAGACCCGGCTGAAGAATCCGAACTATGCCAAGAACTGGTTCGCCTCGAAGGCGCGGGCGGGCGGTGGGCATCTTATCTGGCTCGGCATCCACTGGCTGGACCTCGCCATGCACATCACCGGCGCGTCGATCACTGACGTCGCGGGTTTCTCCGGCATCGTCGGCGGCCAGCCGCTTGAGGTGGAAGATTCCAATGCCCTCGCGCTCCGGTTCGACAACGGGATGTTTGGCACCATGACCTCCGGCTACTATCTCGAACGCGGCTACCATCAACATATCAAGGTCTGGGGTGAGAAGGGCTGGCTCTGGCTCTGTGAACAGACCGAGGCCCCGCTCCAATGGCAGTCCAGCACCGATCCCAAGGTCACCGGCATTCAAAGCTTCAAACAACCCAACGAACCGCGTGGTTACACACCCTATGTCCGCGCCGCTGTCCGCGCCGCCGCCGGTCTCGAAGCCCCGCCCATCACTCCCCGCGAAGGTCTGCGCGTCCTCGACACGGTCTTCGCCTGCTACGAGGCCGCGCGTACGGGGCAGACCAAGACTGTGCGGCGGGGGTGAGGAGCAGATTTGTCGGCATCCAACAACCGCTAGCAATGCCTCGTGAAGACCTCGGCCATCATTCTCCTTCCCACTTATATCTTCGGCTTGGCTGTCGCCGCTTATGCGATCAGGTGCGTGGCTTCGGAGAACCTCGGGATTCTTGGGTGGGTGCTCTTCGTGACGGGATCGCTGACCCTCATCTGGTTGGTCGCCACTGTCTTTAACCTTGCGATTTTTCCCCCGGCTATTGGTTGCTGGGGCGTAGCGCGGCCAAGAGAAACCCATTTGGGAAACCTCCCCAGCGGCGTGCCTGATGTCTGTTATCTCCCGGTTCGAGGCGGCGGGGAAAACGACAGACCGACGGGACGAATCCCGACGGCGCGGTTGCCGATTCAAGGCCCGAGATTCCAGGCTACGTCGTTGGTGCCGGCGTAGGTGATTGGGCTGTTTCGCGGGACCGATTCCACCCGGCCATCCATGAAGCCCATCGGCGTGCGGTCGCTGTGGCGCAACCCGATGTTGGGCGCGCTGGCCGGAGACGGGTAGTTCAAGGGGTTGTGCCGGTCGCCATCACCCGTCGCGTTGTTGAAGGTCCAGTTGGCGTAGCCCGGTGTGGGAGCGAAGGCACGACTGGCGTAGTCCGCGTCGAAGGAGAAAACCTTGCCCGCTGGATTCGCGACGGCGGCGAGCGGCATTGGATAGAAGGCCACATCCCGCGGCGGGGTCAACTGCCAGGCCATCAGATTGCCAAACGTGCCGCCGGACCCGACCGGGGTGGGACCGGCAAGCGGGTTGGAGTAATAAGTGCCCGGTCCCAGACCGAGCCGCCCCAGATACGGATTAAACCGGTAGTGGGGTTTCTGAATCCACTGAAACCCAAACGATTTGGTGTACACGCTGGGAGCCTCGGTGGCCGGCTGTTCGGGACAGGTGTAACTCGGCAGTCCCGCAAGATAGGGACTCAGCAGCGACGGCCCATTGCAACTGCCGATCAGCGGGTCGGAATTCTGCGTCCAGAAAAACGCCGCCAACCCGCTAAACGGCCGGTCCGAATCAGAAATCCAGGCGAACGGCGTCCCGTCGTTGGTCTCCCCCGCGTAAACCCCCATGCCCACGCCCATCTGCTTGAGATTGTTCACGCACTGCATCGCCTTGGCCTTGGCCTTGGCTTTGCCGAGGGCTGGCAACAACATGCCGGCGAGGATACCGATAATCGCAATGACCACCAGCAGCTCGATCAGAGTAAAACCGGTCGCATTACCGGAACGCGTGAGGGAACTCGGGTGTGTTTTCATAGGCGGATATTTGGTAGCGTTTAAGTGGTAGGTCGTCGGGATTTATCTGTCAACCAGCCATTGACGAACCGGATGCGCGGATGCGTGGGTGCCGCCCGGTGCGCGGTTGCATTTCGCCGGATGACTCCCATCCTGTCACGGCAGTCGTCCGCTGCCGACACCGCCAGTCATTACCAGATGAAATTCGCGCTGCTCCTCGCTCTCGTTGCGTTTTCATTCGCCCACGATCCCGCCCGCGCCGCCGGGCCCGCGTCGCCGTGGGGGATCGCTTCCTCCGCGAGCGGCGCGAAGAACCTCGGCGAGTGGCTGCCGCGCGTTCACGACGTGGGCGTCGGCACGGTGCGGCTTTTTCCCGAGTGGCGTACCGTCGAGCCGCGCAAGGGCCAGTGGAATTGGGACAAGGCCGATGCCTTGGTGCGCGCGGCGAGTGACAATCGCGTCGAACTCACCGCGCCGCTCATGGGTTCGGTGCCGTGGAGCAATGAGAAAATGCACGCTTTTCCCATGAGTAATCTCGCGGCGTGGTCGGAGTTCGTCGCGCAATCGGTGACACGCTACAAGGGCCGCATCCACCGCTGGGAGGTGTGGAACGAAGGCAATGGCGGCTTCAACGACGGTCGCCACACCACGACCGACTACGCCCGGCTCGCGGCGGCAACTTACTCGGCGGCGAAACGGGCCGATCCCAACGCGCAATTTGCTCTCTCGGTCGCGAGCTTCGATCCCGCCTATCTGCACCAAGCCCTCCGCGCGCAGCACGCCGCCGGCACACC
>BJHT01000216.1:7984-12241 GCA_014193395.1 Verrucomicrobiota bacterium | reverse complement strand
GCGTGTGTTCGGTGAGGGTTTGTTCCTTGAGGTGCTGCTGCTGGCCGGGGGCGTGGCAGGTGAGGCAGAGGGCGTTGTTGCTCGCAGATTTGAGGGTCATCGAGGTGTGGCGTCCGCTGTGGGAGTCGTGGCAGTTGGAGCATTGCAGGTGGCTGTCGTGCATCACGCTTTGCACGAAGGTGTTGCCTTGCACGCGATTTTTGTGCGCGGTGCCGTTCTCCCAAAACTCGGGCGTGGCCTTGCCCTCGGGCGCGAAGGCTTTCCAAAATTTTCCAAGGTCATCGCCCGGCGTGTAGCCCACAGGCCAGGCGTATTCCGTCTGCGGACCGTGCGGGCGGCCGGCCTGATGGCAGGAGAGGCAGACATCCATCGAACGGTCGCGGGTGAGCCGCGCGGGGTTGACGATGTCGGCCACGAGCGAGGTCTCGGAATGTTTTTTGCCCGCGCCGTGGCAGCTCTCGCAGGAGATGTTCAGTTCCTGCCATTTCTGCGTTTGGACATCGAGGCCGGTGCTGTGGCAGCCGGCGCAGAGTTTGAAATTGGAGCGCTGCTTCCAATCCTTGTGCTCGGGCCACCACCAGTCGGACTTGGCGGTGTAGGGCTGCCACTTTTTTTCCGCCACGCTCCATTGGCCGTTGAAGACGACCTCCTCGCCGTTGACCTCGACGAGGTAGCGCTGTTTCCAGCGGCTGCCGACGACGGCCTTCACGTCTTTGAGCGCGGGGTGGTTCGTGCTGGGGATGCTGAAATCGCCGAGGATGGTTTTGCCGGGGCCGTCGGCGATGGGGCGCTGGACCATTTTGCTGTGGAGGGTGCCCTGCCAGCCTTGAAAATGGCTGGCGTGGCAGGTGGCGCATTTTTCCGCGCCGACGAACTGCGCGGGGTCGATTTTCGGCAGGGCGTCGAGCTTCAATTCCGCACGCCCCTCCGCAGCGGAGGCCGTGACGGCGGCGAACAGGGCGGCGAACAGGGCGGTGAACGCGGCGGTGAACACGGCGGTGAGGCGAAGCGGAAGCAGTGGCATGGCGGGGGAACTTTGGGCGCACGGCGAAAGTGTCTCAAGAAGGATCGAGGGTCGGAACAGGGACCAGGAAAGCCGAGCGCGTGTAAACAAGCGCGACGCACGCGCCAAGACTCGGAGCAGCGTAAATTCTAATGCGCGTTCAAGCTGAGGCTTAATCGCTGGTTCTTTTCGCCGCTGGCGGCGTTGCTCGTCAGTGATAGATACCGTTGGGATATGCTCCTTCCTCGCGCCTTGCCAGCAGCGCAAATCCCGGCGCGCTTAAGCCTCAGCTTGAACGCGCATTAGAATAAGTCGGCGGTGAACCTGAAGAAAAGCAGTTGGAGATCAGAAACTGAACTGCGTCGGCCCGGTGACAAACTTGTTGGTCAGGTTCACGCCGTCGCGCCAATCGACGTGGCCGTCGGCGAACAGGAGGTTGGCCCCGGCCGGAACGCCGCTGCGGATGTGCGCCGGTTGCTCGGGACCAAAGCCGCCCACCGGCGTGAAGACGTAAAGGTTGTACAGCGGCGCGCCCTGCGCGATCGTGCAATCGACGACCAGCTCGGAGTTGGCCGGGGCTTTCGTGGTGCCCAGCGTGTTGGTCACGATGAACGGAGCGAGCTGGGCGTTGGCGACCGCCCGCGGGACCAGCCACACGTAACCAATGCAGCGGAAGGTGGGCAGGCCGTAGTTCCACCATTGCAGGATTTTTTCGCCCTTCACAAAGGACGGGCAGTAATAAGTTTCGGTCGAGGTCATCCCGTATTGCTCCATGGTCGTGGCCATCGGCACGGCGAGATCCCACGCCCAGTTGCCGCCCGCACTGGGCCAGACCGGGAAGTTGTTGTTGAAATCGTCCGCGTAGAGGAGGAGCGAGAGACCGGTCTGACGCTCGTTGTTTTTGCACTTGGCGCGGTTGGCCTGCTCCTTGGTTCGGCCCAGCGCCGGCAGCAACATGCCGGCTAGAATCCCGATGATCGCGATGACCACGAGCAGTTCGATGAGCGTGAAAGCGGGTACGGGCCGACGGGAGTGCGACGCAGCCGGGGCGACGGTGGGGGAGAAAGTGTGCATAGGCTTCGCAAGTCGTGGAATTCGGTGTCGGGCTGTGGTTAAACCTGCGCCGTGGCTGCGTCAAGCGTCGTCCCAGCGACGGCCGCCTCCGAAGTGCAATCGGAGCCTGTCGATGCCGAGGTGAGCGAACACAGGCACGCAAGGAATCTCCGATGCCGCCGCGATTCCCCCGGCCTGCCCGCTTGCCACGTCGGCCACCGGTGCTAGAAAAAACGGCATGGCATCGAAGCCCCGACCGCGCTCCCCATTCCCGCCACCAAGTCCGACACCCACCGCGCCTCCCGCCGCCACCGCCGCTCCCGCGCCGGCGCCGGCGCCGGCACCAGTGCCGGATTCGGTCGCGGACTCTTCCGGCGAGTACTGGAAATGGTGCCCCCGCTGCGGCCACGAACTGCACAACGAAAAGTGCAAGCTCCGCTGCCCGCGCTGCCATTACTTCATGAGTTGTTCGGACTTCGACTGAGGCGGGGAGTCCGCAGGAAGCTCCAAGGCTAAAGCTCAAAGCTCAAGGAAGCTCGCAAACCGGCTCAAGAACCAAGGCGGAATCTTGGATGAGGCAATTCAGACCGGAAGCCGCGCCAAGCCGTAAGCGCGAAGCGCGGGCTGCCAGTGCGCATGGCCCGCCCGCCAGGGCCAGACACCTGGTGCTTGTAGCTTTCCTTGAACTTTGAGCTTTGAGCTTTGAGCTTCCTCCCACCCGCTTCCGCATTGCACCCCCGTCCCTCTCGGCCTAGCATCCCGACATGGCTAAAACCAAAACCACACCGCCCACCGCCCCGTCGCTCGTCGTCGTTCCGCCGCCGCCCGTCGCGCCGCCGGAGAAAATCCGCGCCGCCGCCGGCAAAACGCTCCCCACCAAACGGCCGCTCGATCCCCGGGAAAACCCCGCCGCGCGCGACTCCCGCGGCACCGCCACCCGCGCTGAGATTCGCCGTGAATCCCCGCAGGTGACCGCCCCGCGCGCCTCCGGTCGCCGCCCCGAACGCAGCGGCCAACCGCGTTCCAAAATCTCCAAGCCCAAGGCCGGATAGGCTTCCCGCCCGAACATCCCGCGTCATCCCTCCGATGCCCATTCAATTCATCCGCGACCTCCACGCGGCCCGGCGCGCCGCCGGTCGGCCCGTCATTTCCTTCGAGTTCTTTCCGCCCAAAACCGACGAGGGCGAAAAAAACCTGCTCGAGAAAACCCTTCCGGCGCTGCTCGAAATCCAGCCCGACTACTGCTCCGTCACCTACGGCGCGGGCGGCGGCACACGCGAAAAAACCCTCGGCATCGTCGATCGCATCCAGCGGGAGCACGGCCTCACCGCCATGTCGCATCTCACATGTGTGAATGCGACGCGCGAGGAAATCCACAGCGTCGTCGAGCAGGCCCGCGCGCTCGGCATCAAGAATATCCTGGCCCTCCGCGGCGATCCGCCCGGCGGCAGCGGCGAATGGAAAAAGACCGAAGGCGGCTTCGAGTACTCCTACCAACTCGTCAGCTACCTCCGCGAACTCGGCGGCTTCAGCATCGGCACCGCCGGTTTCCCCGAAGGCCACATCGCCTGCACCGAGGGCCGCGAAGTGGACTGGCGCCGGCTCAAGGCCAAGATCGACTGCGGCGCGGACTTCGTCATCACGCAGCTTTTTTTCGACAACGACGATTATTTCCGGTTCCGCGATTTCCTCGCCAAGCTCGGCAATCAGGCGCCGATTTTTCCCGGCATCATTCCGATTCTCAGCGCCGGACAGATTAAAAAATTCACCGCCCTCTGCGGCGCGGCCATTCCCGCCAAGCTCTCCGCCCGCCTTGACGCGTTGGCCCACGACGACGCGGCTGCCGTCGAGTTCGGCATCGAGTACGCCACCGAACAATGCGCCGGCCTGCTCCGCGGCGGCGCGCCCGGTTTGCATTTGTACACGCTCAACAAGGCCCACTCGACCGTGCGGGTGGTGAAAAATCTGAACCTGCACTGACGCGCCCCGCGCCCCTGCAGGCGTCGCGTTTTTTCCTCCCATGCCGAAACGGCCAGCACGACCGCGTCCCTTCTACCCGCGCCCGCCCACGCCGCGGCCCGCGTCCAAGCCCGCGCCTGCGTCCGCACATGCCCGCGCGCCCCGGCCGCCGCGCGCCCTGATCTGGATCGACGGCGACCCGATCCGCAGCAAGGCCCGCAAGGAATACGAAAAAGCCCGCC
>BJHT01000216.1:0-7974 GCA_014193395.1 Verrucomicrobiota bacterium | reverse complement strand
AAGCCCGCCGCGACCTCGACAAGGCGCGCGTGCAGATGGAGCGGTTTCAGACCCAGGACGTGCCGGCCTTCACCCGCTGGATGAACGCGACCTTCGGCCAGCAATTGACCGAATCGCGCGAACTCAATCGCAAGCTCGCCGAGCAGGGCGCGCTGCTCGCAGAGATCGACAACTACATGTTTCTCTTCGGCGTCGGCCCCGGCGAGGCCTACGCAAGGGTCCTGCACCTGCGTGCGCATCCCGAGGAAGCTCCACCCCAGCCGCCGCCCCCGCGCGGCGGCCCCCAGGGACCCGGTGGTCCTCGCAGTTTCATGGACGACCTCATGGACGACGACGAGGACGACGACGATCCGCGGTCCGATGAAGCGATCTACGAGCAGTTCGCCAAGGCCTTTGAACAGGCCTTTGGCCAGGCGCCTCCGCCCGAATTCCGCCCGCCCGGCCCGCCCCCCAAACCCAAACAAACCGCCAGCGTCAAGGACCTCTACCGCGCCCTCGTCCGCAAACTGCACCCTGACACGCAGGCCACGATGACACCGCAGAAACTGGAGTGGTGGCACGAGGTGCAGGAAGCCTACGCCGACAACGACGCCGAGCGCCTCGAGGTCATCCTCAACCTCATCGAAATGTCCGAAGGCGAACCCACCGCGCAGACCAGCGTCTCGCTGCTCCAGCGCATCATCGCCCGCCTCAAAGCCAGCCTGCGCGAAATCAAGCGCGAGGTCACCGCGCGCAAGCGCGACCCCGCGTGGAACTTCACCACCCGCGGCGATCGCGAAGTCCTGGCCGCCCGCGTCAATCGGGAACTCGCCCTCCAGCTCGAACACCTCCACCGCGCCTACGCCGCCGACGAACTCCTCCTCCGTCGCTACGCCGCCGACGCCCGCCGCCACACTGAGCGCCTCGAGGCCCGCGCCAAAAAAACCGCGCCCAAACGTCCGCCGCCCCCCGGCCCGAAGCCGGCGCCGGGCCAGAACGAGTTCCATTTCTAGCCCGCGTTTTCCGGCTCCGGCGCGACCGGGCGAACCAGCGGCCTCCTTTTCAAAACTCCGCCGGCGGGCCGTTTCGGACCTATTTGCCGCCCACCTTGTCGCCACTTCCCCGGTCGGTAGGACTTCGCTGCGGTCGCGGACGGCCGCACTCGAAAACGCTCCCGCGACGCGTGATCTGGCGCGCCAGCGTCTTGGAGTGCGCCAATCCTTCGGCGCTTTCCCATCGCGAGGCCACAGGCTCCTTGGATCGGAAACCGCTCCGTGGCCACGACCGCCGAGTGGTTCGGTGAGCGCGCCCCCGGACCGGCGATTGACTTCCCGCGCCGCGCTCGTCAGCGTATTCAAAATTTCTCCGAACTCAGGTCACGTTATGCCTTCGTCATTGCCCGCCCGCTTCCTCCGGTTCGTCCTTTCCTCGCAGCCCGCCGCCGCGCTCCCCGCAGCCCGCCGCCTCCTCTGCCTGCTCGGCCTGGCCCTGACCAGCCTCGCCCCGGCCCAGGTGCCGCCGCCCCCGCTCGTGCTGTTCAACAGCCCCGACACGAGCCAGTTCGTGGCTGTCGGCAGCGGCGCGCCGGTGCCCTGGACCCTCATCGGCACCAACGTGCTCGAGGTCGTCCCCGGCTCGGGCAGCATCCAGAGCGTTCAGTTGTTCAATGATTTCGTGCTGCATGTGGAATTCCAGACGCCCAGCCCGACCGACGCGGGCAACGGCAACAGCGGCATCTATTTGCAGGGCCGTTTCGAGGTGCAGATTTTCAACTCTGTCGGCGTCGTCTCGCCCACCGGCAACGACTGCGGCGCGATCTGGAACCAGCGCGCGCCCAGCACGAACGCGTATCTCGGCCCCGGCGTGTGGCAGAGCTTCGACATCACCTTTAACGCCGCGCAATGGAACGGAAATGTGAAGCTCGCCAGCGCGCGCGCGACCGTCGTGCTCAACGGCGTCACCGTGCAGAACAACGTCCCGCTCGCCAACCCCACCGTCGGCGGCGCGCCCGAGGGGCCGACGCCCGGGCCGATCGTGCTCCAGGACGACAACTCCGCGGTGCAGTTCCGCAACATCACCATCCGTCCGCTCAACCCGCCGCCCCCGACGAGCGTGGTGTTGTTCAAGCCGGTCTTCGGCGGCAACGCCACCGTGAAGGCCGTCAAACACGACGCGGCGGGGGCGATCTACGCGACCGGCATTTTTCAGAATCAGGTGGATTTTGACGGCACAGTCCTGACCGCCGCGGCTCCCGGCAGCAGCGGGCGCGACGGTTTTCTCCTGCGGATGAAGGCCAACGGTACGGTGGACTGGGTCGTCTCGTTCGGCGGCACGGGCGCGGACGAACCGCTGGACCTCGCACTGTCGCCCGCGGGTGAGCCGGTCATCACCGGATTCTTCAGCGGCCCGGCCACCTTCGGCACCAACGTCCTCGCCGGCTCCGGCGGGTTCGATGTGTTCGTCGCGCAGTACGACGCGAGCGGGCAGGTGCTGTGGGTGCGGGGCGCGGGCGGGGCCGCCACCGACTACGCCAGCGGCGTAGCCACCGATGCCGCGGGAAATGTGCTCGTCACCGGCAGCCTCACCGACTCGGCGAACTTCGGGACGACCAATGTCACCGCGGCGTTTGCCGGCGTCAGCACGCTGTTCCTTGCCAAGTACGATTCCACCGGCGCGCTGCTCTGGGTGAAGCTCACCGACGACCCCGGCGGCTCGCTGGGCTTCCGCGTCGCGACCGACGCGGCGGGCAACAGCTATGTCGGCGGCTATTTCACCGTGTCCCTTTCGCACGGCGCTTCGCTGCTCCGCTCGTCCGGCTCGCGCGACGTGCTGGTGCTGAAATTCGACACCAACGGCGTACCCGGCTGGGCCACGCGCGCCGGCGGCGGCGGCACCGATGAAGTGTATGGGCTGGCCTTGGATTCCAGCGGCAATATTTTGATCTCCGGCAATTTCCGGGGCAATGCCTCCTTCGGCTCCACCACCCTCAACGCCAGCGGTGGCTCGGACATCTTCCTCGCCAAGCTCACTCCCAACGGCACCGTGACCTGGGTCCGCCAGAGCGGCGGCCTCGCCAGCGACAACATCTCCCAATTGGGCAACGTGGCCGTGGACGGCGCGGATAACATCTACCTCACCGCCACGTCCCCCTACGATGCGACCTTCAGTTCCCTCGTGACCACCGGCCTCGGCGGCGACGACGCGCTCGTCGCCAAATACGACCGCACTGGCAACATCGTCTGGGTGCAGCGCTTCGGCAGCCTCGGCAACGACAGCAACCGCGCGCTCGCCGTCGATGCCACGGGCAACGTGCTGACCGGCGGCGGTTTCGCCGGCAACGCCTTCGTGGACGGCGCGTTTCTCAACAACACCGGCGGCGACGGTTACATCGCCACGCTCGCCGCCCGACCGCCGCAGTTCACGCTGCAACCGCAGGGCGCGACCGTGGACAGCGGCACGCCGGTGACCTTCACCGCCGCCGCCACCACCTTCAACGCGCCCTTCTACCAATGGACCCTTAACGGCACCAACGTCCCCAACGCCACCAACGCCACGCTCAATCTCCCGCCCACCACCGCCGCGCACGCCGGCACCTACCGTCTCATCGTCAGTGACAATCTCGGCGTGGCCTTCAGCGCGCCCGCCGTGCTCGTCGTCCAGGTGCTCGGCACGCCCATCCTGCTCTCGCAACCCACCGACAAACTCGTCACCGAAGGCAGCCGCGTCACCTTCACCATCTCCGCGAAAGGCGCGCCGCCGCTCGGATACCAGTGGTTCCTGAACAACGCGCCGATCCCCGACGCGACCAACGCCTCGTACACGACCCCGGTGCTCGCCATCACCGACAGCGGCACCTACTCGGTCGTGGTGAGCAATTCCTTCGGCACCGCCACCAGCCGCGACATCGCACTCGTCGTCGTCACCGTGCCGAAAATCATCACCGACCTCACCAACCAGAGCATTGCGGCCGGTGAGAACGCCACCTTCACCGTCGGGGCCGTCGGCCAGGCGCTCGAATACGTATGGCAATACAAAAACCAGATCATCTCGGGAGCCACCAACGCCTCCTTCACGATCACGAACGCCAGCGTCAACCACAGCGGTGCCTACAAGGTGACCGTGGGCAACGCCGCCGGCCTCGCCGTCGAATCCCAAGCGTCCCTCGCCGTGGATCCCACCCCCGTCATCCGCGTGCAACCGCAGCCGCGCACCGTGCTGCTCGGCGGTCAAACCACCTTCTCCGTCACCGCCCTCGGCGAGCCGCCACTCAGCTACCAATGGCGCTTGAACAACGTCGATCTCACCGATGAAACCAACGCCGTCCTGACCGTGACAAACGCGAAGAACATCAGCGCGGGCGACTACTCGGTGAAAGTCAGCAATGCGCTCGCCACCAGCATCACCAGCTCCAACGCCCTCCTCACCGTCACCGGCCCCGCCTGCCGCCTCGCCCTCGTTGGCGGCCAGGCCGTCCTCGACTTCGCCGCCTCGCCCACCGCCTTCCTGCTCGAAGGCACCGACACCCTCGGACCCGCCGCGGTCTGGACGCTCATCGCCGACCTCAGCACCCTTCCCGGCACCACCATCAGCATCCCCGCCAACCCCGCCGCCGGCCCCCGCTTCTTCCGCCTCCGCGCGCCGTGACCAGCGGGGAGCGCGGGAGGCCCGCGTGCTGGTTTGGGCGGCCCGCCCAAACCAGCGTTCCCCAGTCTGCCTGCTCCGCCCCGGGGAAAAGTTTGTGCGACGAAGTTTTCGGCGGGCCGCCGAAAACTGCCCGTCGGCGGCGTGCGCTCCCCCGCGTCCGCACTTGGCCGAACCGCACGAAATGCCGCTTCGGTGTCGATGCCCCTCAAGACCGCGATTGGACCTTGCTCCTTGCTGCTTCCCTTGAGCTTTGAGCTTTACCCTTGGAGCTTGTTTTCGCCGCCCGCGCTCCGTTTCAATCCCCCGACATGAAAGACTCCCTCGCCGCACTCGTAAAACTATCCCGCGAAATCGGCCGCGAAGACCGCCACCTCGCCATCCTCGGCGAAGGCAACACCTCGGTGAAACTCAGCCCCACCCAGTTCGCCGTGAAAGCCAGCGGCTCGATGCTCGCAACCCTCACCGACGCCGACGTCACCGTCTGCGACACCGCCAAAGTTCTCGCCACCTTCGACAAAAAATCCCCCACCGACGCCGAGATCGAACACCTCCTCCTCGACTCCCGCATCGAACCCCACGCCAAAACACCCAGCGTCGAATCCATGTTCCACGCCTGGCTCCTCCAACTGGAAAACATCCACTACGTCGGCCACTGCCACCCGCTCGCCGCCAACCAAATCCTCTGCTCCCCGCGCGCCCGCGACTTCGCCGAACGCCGCCTCTTCCCCGACGAAATCGTCTGCTGCGGCCCCGCCTCCGTGTACGTTCCCTACGCCGACCCCGGCCTGCCCCTCGCCCGCGAAATCCGCGAACGCACCAACGCCTTCATCCAGCAACACCGCCAGATTCCCCGCCTCATCCTCCTGCAAAACCACGGCCTCATCGCCCTCGGCGCCACGCCCAACGCCGTCCTCGCCTGCATCCTCATGGCCACCAAAGCCGCCGCCATCTTCGCCGGCGCCGCCGCGATGGGCGGCCCCGTCTTCCTCACCCCCGACCACGTCTCCCGCATCGCCGGCCGCGCCGACGAAGCCTACCGCCAACGCCAGCTCAAAATCTGATCCCAAATCCCAAACCAAAATTCCGAATTCCGAATTGCGAATTGCGAATCCCGCCTCCCGCCTCACGAATCACGAATCGCTCCTCGCGCCTCCCCGACTAATTACTAATCACTAATTACTAATTACTTTCCCCCTCCCCGCCATGCTCCACCACCTCGCCATCGACCTCGGCGCCGAAAGCGGCCGCCTCATCCTCGGCACGCTCGACGGCCTCGGCGACTTCGCCGCCAGCGGCTCGGTCACGCTCACCGAACTCCACCGCTTCCCCAACACCCCGCTCAAACACAACGGCTCGCTCCACTGGAACATCCCGCAGCTTTTCGCCGAATTGAAAACCGGCCTCCGCCGCGCCGCCGAACTCAAGCTTCCCATCGCCAGCATCAGCACCGACTCGTGGGGCGTGGACTATCTTCTCTTCGACCCCGCCGGTGAATTGATGTCCCCGACCTTCCACTACCGCGACCCGCGCCATCAACGCGGCGAACCCGCCGCGCTCGCGAAAGTTTCCCGCGAAACCATCTTCGCCGAAACCGGCATCCAGCACATGGCGATCAACACCATTTTCCAGCTCGCCGCCGAAGACCCCGCGCGCCTGCAACGCGCCGGCCGCCTGCTCCACATCGCCGACGGATTCAACTACCTCCTCTCCGGCGTCGCCGCGCAGGACCACTCCAACGCCAGCACCAGCCAGCTCTACAACCCCGTCACCCGCGCCTGGTCCCGCCGCCTCATCGACGCCCTCGACCTGCCGCCGCACATCTTCCCGCCGCTCGTCCCCTGCGGCACGCGCCTCGGCACGCTCACACCCGCGCTCACCCGCGAGACCGGCCTCGCCGAAATTCCCGTCCTCGCCACCTGCTCGCACGACACCGGAGCCGCCGTCGCGGCCGTCCCCGCGCAACCCAACGCCGACATCAGCGCCGATCCCACGCGCCCCGATTGGGCCTACCTCAGTTCCGGCACCTGGTCCCTGATGGGCGTGGAACTCCCCGCGCCCGTGCTCACCGAGAATTGCCGCCAGCTCAATTTCACCAATGAAATCGGCCACGGAAACTCCGTGCGCCTCCTCAAAAACATCATCGGCCTCTGGCTCGTGCAGGAATGCCGCCGCGACTGGGCGCAACGCGGACACGACTTCGACTACGCCGCCCTCACGCAACTCGCCGCCGCCGCGCCGCCCTTCACCGCGCTCATCAATCCCGCCGACCCGCGCTTCCTCGCGCCCGACGACATGCCCGCCAAAATCGCCGCCTTCTGCCGCGAGACCGGCCAACCCGCGCCCACCGAACCCGGCGCCGTCATCCGCTGCATCCTCGAAAGCCTCGCCCTCCTCTACTGCCGCACCCTGCGCCAGATCGAACAACTCCTCGGCACCCGCATCCAGCGCCTCCACATCGTCGGCGGCGGCAGCAAAAACGCGCTGCTCAACCAGCTCACCGCCGACGCCCTCGAAATCCCCGTCCACGCCGGCCCCGTCGAAGCCACCGCCCTCGGCAACATCCTCCTCCAGTCCCTCACCCTCGGCCACCTCCCCTCCCTCGCCGCCGCCCGCGCCCTCGTCCGCACCGCGCTGGCCACGCAAATCTTCACGCCCCAGCCCTCCGCCGATTGGGTGTCAGCGCGCGCACGCTTCGAGAAATTTTTCGCGGCAGCGAAATAATCGTCACCCGGTAGGGCCGAACTGCCGCTCGGCCGTAACCCTTCCCCGAATCACGCGGCGCGCATCCTATCCCGCCGTGATCTGGCACCTCACAAGACGCCGCACCTCACGGCGCTTCCTTGAGCGAAACCCCGAGCGTCGCCAACGCTTTTCGGAATTCATCGTCGCTGTCCCCTGACCGTTCCACGGCCCCAGCTACCGCCCGTCTGAGCGCCACATCATTGGCCTTTGCCCACTCGTTCGCTCCCCGAATTTTCGGCAGTGCGCGGAGCAGTGAGAGCAACTCGTAATCGGAAGCCGACGGCAATCTATGCCCCAGCGAAATTCGGCAGCGTTCGAGCAGATGTGCCCCCACCCATTCAGCCTCTGTCCCGTCCGCAGCCGCAGCCAGATTCGGGAGCAGCATCATGCCCCGAAACGAATACGGGTCCGGTGCCACCATCCGCGACGATGCAAAATCCCCGCGCTCATGTCGCGACATAAACGCCAGCGCCCCCCGGTAAGGGCGCATGACAGAATTCTTCAGTCACGCCGCGAGGGCCAGGCAGTCGTTGCGGGCGCTGTGAGCATTGAGGCGTTCTTTCCAGAACGCCGCGAGTCGGCGGCTGGCGTGGAGGCAGCGCAGCGCCA
>BJHT01000215.1:6388-12253 GCA_014193395.1 Verrucomicrobiota bacterium | reverse complement strand
GTAACTTTAGGTTGTTTTAGTTTAAGCCGGGTTATCCCGGTAATCGTGGCAGACGCAGGGGCGGCGAACGAGGTTACAAAGACTTTTTGCGCTGGAAACGCGGGTTTCGCGACGGGGCGGACGGCGGTAAAAACGGAAGGGGCTGGTGGGGCGGTAGATTTCGGTGGTTCGACGGACCTGCGGGGGAAGCTCCAAGCTTAAAGCTCAAAGCTCAAGGGAAGTGCCAAGCGCCAAGGTCCAAGCGCGGAAGCGGTGGGTTGGTGGTCGGTGTGCATTTTGACCGAGGGTTCCGGCGTTCATCGTCGGGGCGTCGTTCTAGTTGGCGCTTGTTCCTTGGTGGTTCCCTTGAGCTTTGAGCTTTGTCCTTGGAGCTTCCGCCCACCTCCTGCCCGCGACGTCGGAATGCCCCGCGCCTGGCGGGCGGCGGTTGCTTGGCGCTTGCACTGCGGCTTGGCGGCGGCTACCGATGCGCGCGTGTTTGCTGAAGATTTTTCCGATGCCGCGCTCGTCCTGATCGGGCATGGCTCGACTTTGAACGCGGAGTCCGCTGCGCCCACCTACCAGCACGCGGATGAACTGCGGCGGCGCGGAATTTTTGCACAGGTGGTCGAGGGTTTTTGGAAACTCGAGCCGGGCGTTGCGGGCGTGCTCCGCGGGGTGTTCGCGCCGCGGGTTTTTCTCGTGCCGCTGTTCATCAGCGAGGGCTATTTCACGGAGGAGGTGATCCCGCGCGAGCTGGGCTTTTGCGCCAAGGGGCAGCGCGAATTCCCGCGTGTTCAGCAGCGCGGCGGTCAAACTTTGTATTACTGCGGTCCCGTCGGGACGCACGACAGCATGACGGACGTGATCGTGGCGCGGGCACGCGAGGTGGTGGCGCAGCATCCGTTCCCACGGGCGCCGCTGCCGGCGGACATTGCGCTGTTCATCGCCGGCCACGGCACGGGGAACAATGAGAACTCGCGCAAGGCGATCGAGCGGCAGGTGGAGCTGATCCGCGCGCGCGGGGTGTTTGGCGAGGTGCATCCGGCATTCATGGAAGAGGAGCCGCGCATCGGCGGTTGCTACGCGGTGGCGCAGGCGCGGAACATTGTGATGGTGCCTTTTTTTATCAGCGACGGGCTGCATTCGTTCGAGGACATCCCGGTGCTGCTCGGCGAGCCGGAGCGCGTGGTGCAGGAGCGCTTGCGCAGCGGCCAGCCGACGTGGCGCAACCCGACCGAAAAGCACGGCAAACGCGTCTGGTATTCCGCGAGCATCGGGAGCGAGCCGCATCTGCCGGAGGTGATCCTCGAGCGCGTGCGGGAGATGGCGGGGAAATGAATCAACGTGGCGGCGGTAAACGTATTTTCGGCGGGAAGCTCCAAGCTCAAAGTTCAAAGCTCAAGGGAAGCTGCAAGCAGCAAGGTCCAATGCGCTCGGGTGAGTTTGGCAAATTGTTAAAGTGCGTGTCGCTGGTCCGCCAAGGCCAGTCGCCAAGCACCGTTTGGAGCTTGATGCTTGGTGCTTCCCTTGAGCTTTGAGCTTTGTTCTTGGAGCTTCCGCCACGGGCTGCCGCGTCGCGCGCGATGCCGGCACTCCCATCGCGGAGGGTTTCTTGGCAATTCCGCCGATCGCCCCTACCATGCCCGCCGGGGCAAGGGCCCCTTGATGAAAACGCACGCCGACACCAAGTCCGCCGCCCCCGCCTGTCTGGCGCGGTCGGTGGCGGAGGCGTTCACCGAAGACCCCACGCTGGAGGCGGTGACGCTCAACAAACAGAAGAACACCATCTCCGTCGCGAGTCTCGGGCGAACCGATGAAGCGTCGCTGCGGGCACGTATCGGCGAGACGGTCGCGCGCGCCGAGGCGGCGGGCGCGGAGCATCGCTGCGGCCTGCTCGACGGCAGCGTCGATTGCGCGAAGTGCGAGGTCGGCCTCACCGAACGCGAGCGCAAGCACATCACGATCCAGCACGACGGCGACGTGACGACCATCGCGCGCGTGACGTGCCCGACGGCCCCGCGGTTCTGGCGCTGGCGCGATATTCCGTGGCCCAAGGTCGTCCCGCGCACGCTCGAGATCGAGGACGAGGAGAAACACATCCATGAATGGAAGCAGCAGCTCGTCGCCGCCGTGCTGTGCGGGGTGTTCGGCGTGCTCGCGTACAACTTGCCGGCTGGCCCGGTGGCGCTCGGCGCGTATGTGCTGTCGTTTCTCGCGGGCGGTTGGTTCACGGCGGAGGAAGTGTGGGAGCGGTTGCGCGAGCGGATTCTCGACGTTCATTTTCTGATGCTCGCCGTCGCCGTCGGCAGCGCGAGCGTCGGCGCGTGGGCGGAAGGCGCGACGCTGCTGTTTCTCTTCTCGCTCTCGGGCGCGCTCGAGCACTACGCGATGGGCCGCACGCAGCGGGAGATTCGCTCGCTGTTCAAAAACGCGCCCAAGGTCGCGACGCTGCTCGACGCCGACGGGCACGAGCGCGCGGTGCCCGTCGAGTCCTTGCAGGCCGGGATGAAGCTGCTGATCAAACCGGGAGAACAATTTCCCGTGGACGCCGAGATCACGCGCGGCAACACCGCCGCCGATGAATCCAACCTCACGGGCGAAGCGACGCCGGTGGCCAAGGCCGTGGGCGACGGCGTGCTGGCGGGCACGATCAATTTGTGGGGCGTCGTCGAGGGGGTGGTGTTGCGGCCCGCGAGCCAGAGCGCGTTGCAAAAAATCATCCATCTCATCAAGGAGGCGCAGCATCTCAAGGCCCCGGCGCAGCGGTTCACGGACAAGTTCAGCACGGGCTACACGTACCTGATCCTCGGGCTGTCGCTCGGCATGTTTTTCTTCTGGTGGCTGGTGCAGGGGCGGGCGCCGTTCGTGTCGGGCGATGCCGGGCCGAGCGCGTTTTACCGCTCGATGACGCTGCTGGTCGTGGCGTCGCCGTGCGCGCTGGTGCTGTCGATTCCGTCGGCGGTGCTTGCGGCCATCGCGTGGGGCGCGCGCCGCGGCATTCTGTTTCGCGGCGGTGCGGCCGTGGAAAAGCTGGCCGAGGTCACGGTCGTCGCGCTCGACAAGACGGGCACGCTCACGACCGGCGAACTCGAGGTGGAGCGAGTCGAGAGTTTCCCGCCCGGACGCGAGACCGAGGTGCTGGCACTGGCGTTCTCGCTCGAGCGCCTGTCCACGCATCCGCTGGCCCGTGCGATCACGCGGCACGGAAAAAAAGCCGGCCTGCAACCGCTTGCGCTCGAGCAATTCGAATCGGTCGCGGGCCTCGGCTTGCGCGCGCGGAGCGGAAACACGGCCGTCGCGCTGGGCGGGCGCAATTGGCTCGCTGACGGCCCGCACCGCGCGGCCATCGCGCCGGTGCCCGCGCCCGAGTTGGGCCGTTCGGAAGTCTGGGTGACGGGCGGGACGCTGCTGGGCCGCGTGGTGCTGCGCGACGAGGTGCGCCCGCAGGCCCGCACGGTGATCGCGCAACTGCGACAGCTCGGACTGCGCTCGGTGGTGCTGACGGGCGACCGCCACTCCACCGCCGAGCATCTGCGCGCGCAGGTTGCCGTGGACGAAATCCGCGCCGACCTGAAACCCGAGCAAAAAGTCGCCGCCGTTCAGGAACTTTCCCGTGATGGCGTCCGCGTGGCGATGGTCGGCGACGGCGTGAACGACGCCCCGAGCCTCGCCGCCGCACATGTCGGTGTGGCGATGGGCGCGCGTGGCTCCGATGCGGCGCTCGAACAAGCCGAGGTCGTTCTCATGCACGACCGGCTCGAAAATTTTCTCACCGCCTTTCTGCTGAGCCAGCGCGCGCGCCGCATCATCCGCCAAAACCTCGTCATCTCGCTCGGCACCGTGATCGTCCTGGTGACCTTCGCACTGTTCGGCGGCATCCCGCTGACCGTCGGCGTCGTCGGCCACGAAGGCAGCACCGTCATCGTGGTACTTAACAGCCTGCGCCTCTTGCTCAATGTGTCGGCCCCGGGTCAAACCGCGCGCCCGCCCGTCCCCGCCGTCCCCAGCCCGGCCTGATTAATACGTGTGCGGACAAACTTTAACCTTCTGGTTGTCAACCAGTTCCGAATTATGAATAGCAGATTTCTAATCCAGTCAATTAACGCGCATGAAACTGCCGGGCGTTCGGCCAATCACTGAAAGCCCGGTGTGTCTCCGAAAACTTGAACTCTGAACCCGCCGTCATGGCGGACCTAAAATGAAAACCAAACTCTCCTTCCGCGCGCAGTGTCTCGCGTCCCTGGCCGCCGCCGTCCTGGTGGCCGGGTGTGTGCCCGAGGCCCACACCGACAACGCTGATGGCAAACAAATCACCGCGCCCCTCGCCGCTCCGCCCGCCGATCCGGGCGCGCCCCCGGCCGATCCCGCGGTGGCCCAACCGCCTGCCACGGCCCAACCCGACAGCGTCGCCGTGATCAAGAAATTCGATCCCGAGGCGGTGAAACTTTCCACCGGGCTTCAGGAAATCGTGACCCTCGCCCAGGCCGGCGTGAGCGAATCGGTCATCAAAGCGTTCATCGAAAAATCGAACATCCCCTACAACCCGACCGCCGAGGAAATCATCTTCCTCACCGACATCGGCCTGCCGAACACGGTTATCACCGCGATGCTGCAACAGGGCAACAAGGTCCGCGAACAAGCCGCCCGCAACGCGCCCGCGCCCGCGCCCGCCGTCGTGCCCCCGCCGGTGGTGGCCGCCCCGGCCATTTCCAACGCCCCGGTCGTGGCACCTGCGCCTACGCAGTTCGTCGCGGCCCCGCCGGCGACTGTGGTGGTCGTGCAGCCGCCGCCGACCTCCGAGGCCACGCAGTTTTATTCGTCGCTCGCGCCCTACGGCACCTGGATGAATGACAGCGAGTTGGGCTGGTGCTGGCAGCCGCAGGTGGCGGTGTTTCGCAGCGATTGGCGGCCTTATGGCGACCGCGGCCGGTGGTTGTATTCCGACCTCGGCTGGTATTGGCAATCCGACTACTCGTGGGGCTGGGCGCCGTTTCATTATGGCCGCTGGACGCGTCATCATCGCATCGGCTGGGTGTGGACGCCCGACACCGTGTGGGGGCCGGCGTGGGTGACATGGCGCTACACCGACGGCTACTGCGGCTGGGCGCCCCTCCCGCATCATGCCCACTATCGGTCCGACCGCGGCCTCTACTACCGCGGCAGCAGTGTGGCGATCGGCTTCGACTTCGGGTTGGGCTGGAATCACTTCACCTTCATCGCCTCTGACCGTTTCGTGGACAGCAATCCGCACTCGCACTATCTGCCGGCCAGTCGCGTCCAGAACATTTACCAGCAGACCACCGTGATAAATAACTACAACACGATCAACAACACGGTGATCAACAACGGCATTCCGAGCAGCCATATTCCCGCCGTTGCGCGCCAGGAAGTGCGCAAGGTCTCCGTGCAGGAATGGAACCCCGCCACCCAGACCCAGATCGCGCCCGACCGCATCCAGCAGAGCGGTGCAACCCCGGTCATCTACCGTCCGCAGACGCCGAAAGCCGTGGCGCAAGCGGCGGAAAACCCGAACTCGCGCGTTCACTCCGAACTGGCCAAACGCGCGATCGTCACCACTGAACAACGCCTCGCGATTCCCGCCAGCAGCATCACCACCACTGGCCAGCGCCTCGGCACGCCGGCCTCCAGCATCACCACCACCGGCCAGCATCTCGGCACGCCCGCCAGCAGCATTGCGACCACGCCCCAGCGCCTCGGCACTCCGGCCGGGAGCATCACTACCACGCCGCAGCGACCACTGGTCACGCCGGCCCCTAGCGGCAACCCCACGGGGCAACCTCTCGGCACGCCCGCCTCCAGCCTCACCACGACTGGCCAACGCCTCCGCACTCCGTCCACGGGCATTACCACCACTGCGCAGAC